>NZ_FOWL01000006.1:47929-463871 GCF_900115445.1 Variovorax sp. OK605 | reverse complement strand
GTAAGCGTCAGCTCAGCACCCCCCTTGACCTCTGCCGTTCGATCAGATGTCGAAGACCTGTCGCAGCATATGGAAGGGAACGCGCCATGAGTGCCCGTTGCCGGTGTCGACGGTGGCAGTGCGCTGGTTGATGCGCACGACAATGCCCACCTGAGGCTGGAGGTACTTGTCGTCGAACGAGACCTTCTCGCCGCAGCGGAAGTCACCTCGCGCAGGCATGCTCTTCAGCGGCGCGGGACGCGTAGGGGTCGATGCAGTTGCACTGGCAGGACTTGGCGGCTCGACGGCCGCATAGGGCAGCTTCCATTCGCGCCGCGTGCCTTCCTCGTGCAAGGTGACCTGCGTGTCCTTCATGGCGACCACCTTGCCATTGCGCATCTGGCCGTCGCGCCAGTCGAGGAAGCGCACCATCTGGCCGAGGTTCATGTTCGTGCGCACAGCGATGATGCGTCGCGGATCGGCCAGCATGCGCTCGATGATGGCGCTCAGTTGGAACAGCTCCAGGCTGGTCGCACGATTAAGCGCATCGATCAGCTTGGGGTCGGTGCCTTGCGGGTTCACTGCGTTGTCCTCTTGGCGTTGTCAGGTTGTAGTCGCCCGGGCACGAGGTCCTCAGGCGACCAGCCGCTGCTCGAGGTGTTGCGGCGCACCGATGTTCCACGGCAGCAACTCGTCGATGCGGTTGATGGGATGGTCCGCGATGCGCCCGAGCACATCGCGCAGATAAGCCTGTGGATCGATCCCGTTCAACTTGGCTGTTTCCACGAGGCTATAAATGGCCGCAGCGCGCTCGCCCCCGGCGTCCGAGCCCATGAACATGTAATTCTTGCGGCCCAGGCCGACACCGCGCAACGCGCGCTCGGCGGCGTTGTTGTCGATCTCGATGCGTCCATCGTCACGGTAGCGCGTCAACGACCCGAGCCGCGTGAGCGTGTAGCCGATGGCGCGCGCGAGCTCCGACTTGGTCGACACCTGGGCGAGCATCCCTCGCAACCAGGCGAATAGTTCCTCGAGCAGCGGCCCGGCCCGCGCCTGGCGCTCCCTGCATCGCTCAGCCGGCGGGCGACCACGGATGCCGGCTTCGATCGCATACAGCGCACCAATGCGCCTGAGCGCTTGTTCCGCAATCGAGCCTGGCGCACGCCCCTGACTCTCGTGCAGATCCCAGAACGGCCTGCGCGCGTGCGCCCAGCACGAAGCCTCGATGACGTTGCCGCTTGCATAGAGCTTGGCGAAGCCGGCATACGCATCGGCCTGCAACACGCCCTTGAAGTTCTTCAGGTGCGCCTGGGGATGTTCGCCCTTGCGGTCGGGCGAGTAACGCAACCACGCCGCCGGCGCGTCGGTGCTCGCCGATGCCCGATCGTCACGCACATAGACCCACAGCCTTCCGGTCTTGGTCCGGCCTCGCCCGGGCGAGAGCACCGCCACCGGCGTGTCGTCGGCATGCAGCTTGGAGCCGGCCAGCACGTAGCGCCCGAGCGCTGCAACCAACGGGTCCAGCAGCTTCTCGCTCTGGCCGACCCAGCCAGCCATCGTGGAGCGTTCGATCACGACGCCCTCGCGGGCGTAGATGCGGCTCTGGCGGTACAGCGGTTGGTGGTCGCAGTACTTGGACACCAGCACGTGGGCCAGCAGCCCGGGACCGGCGATGCCACGTGCGATGGGCCGGCTCGGCGCTGCTGCCTGGAAGATGGATTCGCACGCCATGCAGGCGAGCTTGGGGCGCACGTGGCGGATCACCTTGAAGCGCGAGGGCACGTACTCCAGTTGTTCAGAGACGTTCTGGCCGATCTGACGCAGTCGGCCGCCGCACGCACTGCAGCCGCAGGCCTGGCCGACGGCGTCGTGGCGGGCATCCGATGCCTCGGGCCGGTACACATGGTTCTCTCGAGGCAAGTGTGCGGGCAAGCTGCGGTCGAAGCCTTCGCTGTTGGCCGCTTGCACCTTCGGTGTCTGCGCGACCGGCGCAAGCTCGTGCATCGACAGGTCTGCGATCAACGCGATCTGCGGGTCGTCCAGCTGTTCGCTGGAGGCGCCGAAGCGGGAGCGAACCTGGCGCAGCAACTGCACCTTGAGCTTGTCCACGAGCAGCTTGAGCATGACGACTTCGGCATCACGCGCCTGCACGACACGCAGCAGCGAGTCGACGGTGTGGGGCGCGTTGGCGGTGTTCGGCACGCCCTCTACTATGCCATCGGACCTACCCGGAGTTGACCGGGACCCGTGCGTTCAGAAGACGAATTCTTGAGCGCGGTTCAAGCCGCGAGCGCGGGCTGATCGGTGCGCGTCGGCATGCGCCAGTCGATGCCTTCGAGCAGCATCGACAGCTGCGCCGGCGTGAGCGAGATCTTGCCCCCTTGCGCCTGCGGCCAGACGAATCGGCCGCGCTCCAGGCGCTTGGCCAGCAGCAGCAATCCCTGGCCATCGAACCACAGGACCTTGAGCATGTCGCCGCGTCGGCCGCGGAAGACGAAGACGTGGCCGCAGAACGGGTTGGTCTCCAACGCCGTCTGCACCATCGCAGACAGGCCATTGAATCCCTTCCTCATGTCGGTATGGCCGGCGACGATCCAGACGCGGGTGCTTGTAGGAAGGCCGATCACGCAAGCGCCTTCAGCGTCTGCAGGACATGGCGCACGCTGGCCTCGTCGACCGCGCCACGCAGTCGGACGCGCACACCGCCGACATCGATCTCGATGGTCCCGGCAGGTTGGCGAGGCGCCACCACCGTGGGTGAAGAGCATGGCGCGATCGACGCAGCTTCGATGGTGACGGGCAGCAGCATTGGCGAGGGCTTCGACGGTGCCGGCGTCTGGGGCTGCTCTTGCGTGCTCAGATGCATCCTGCGCCATGCGAACAGCAGGTTCGAGTTGATGCCCGCTTCCAGCGCGACGGCGGCCACCGACGCACCGGGCACCAAGCTGCGCGCGACCAACTCGCGCTTGAACATTGGGCTGTGCTCGCGCCGACGGCGCTTGCTCGGGGTGTATTGATCGTTCATTGATGTGCATTAGCGGTTCTTCATGCACACCATCGCAGCGTGCATGGGCCACCGATCCTGCACATCAGCCTTCAGTGAAAACAGAGGGTACTGAGGAGACGCTTACGTTTCCGTTCACGGGAATGACAGATCTCACCGTTGACGGTCTGTGGCTGGAAACGGCTGGGCAGAGAACCTTTGTTGCGCTACGCGTCATCAGGTGCACCTACCCTCATCCTTTCGATCGGCTGTACTACAGCATCGATGACGGGCGATTGCGGGCACGGCCGCCCGCGTCGAGTAAGCAGAAGGAACGCGGGGCCCGTGAGCAGAAGCCAGAGATCGTGAACCAATGGGCGGACAGGAGCCGGGCGCCGATCGAGGTATACAGCGACGGCGACGACAGCGATCCGTTTCCCTATCTCAACAAAACCTCGATTCATCGGTCAAGGCGTGCGACGGGTCGAGCGCTCGAGTCCGATGTAGAGGGCGTGGAGCCGGGTCAGTATGCAATTGGCCCTTCGGACTCTGCGGGACTGCCCCCGGCGGAGATCATGGGCGCTCAACCTGCGCGCGATGACGGCGATCTGGAGCCGTCATTTCTGGCTGAGTTGCGCAAAGCGGTGCCGGATTGCCTGCCGGGATGGGAACTTGACTTGTTCCCGCGCGGCTTTGTCGCGCGCCGCGGATCAATCCCGCCGCCGCCGGCGAATTTATCTTGGGGCGCGCGGTGGGTATGGATTTCATCGCTTTTTCAGGTCGACCAGACGGGATATGTGACGCGGCGGGCTGTCTTAGCTGTGGGTGAGGTAGCAGATGGCTCGTTCACCGTTGAGGTCGCTATTCAAGTACTCAGCCCTGAATACATGACCTTCGACCAAATCATCGAGGGGTTGTACGAACCGCTCCGCGCCTCTCACGCAGCGCCGGCGATGATTCGAGAGCAAAACGCTACGGTCGCTTGCTGGACAACGTATGAGTTAAACAAACTGGCTGATGAGATGAGTCCCCAGGAGATCGCTGGCTCGGTTCTGTGGGAGCTTAGGAAGCGAGCATTAACCGAAACGCACGGTTAGGAATGTATCCAGACAAAAGTCTCTAAGGCTTTGGGTGTTCATTCGCATTTCCGACTGCGCTTACAGATGGAGCTGCTACCTAAACACTTCAAAAATGCTTGGCGGTTTGATGGTAACCAGATGGCCTTTTGACCATGGAAGCGCCCAAACCTCGCCATAACCCTGGTTATCGCCATCCCGCTCCACGTTTCTGAACAATTCGAATCCGACAGTCGTCAGTCCTGCAATTATTTTCCCTCGGGCGGTGGCGCCGCGAATAGCGTCCTGGGGCTTTATTTGACCAATAGGCCCGAAGGCTTTATAGCAAGCTAAGGCCAAATCTATGAGCCTAGGAGAGGAGAAATTGCCGCAGTTGGCGGTGGCAATGTACAAAAGGTCTACCCAAACCTTCGGGGTCGACTTCAATCTTCGGGAGACTGAGCGTCTTTCCAGAAAAACCGAGAGTGCAAGACGCCATCTCTTCAGCTCCTGCAAACCCATCGGCCCAAATTTTTGCAAAACAATTGCATTTTTCACCAGCGCTAGATCACTAGCGTTGAGATTCTCTTCATGCAAATCGAGGATTCGCATTGACGAAGGGCACTTCACTTCATAGACATACCGGTCGAACTCGTATCGAATTTCCTTTTTGACAAAATGCTGCTTCAGCGAACGGAGACCTAATTCTTTGTCGTGGTTCCATTTTCCTTCATGTCGGAGTCGAACCTTTCTGTGCGCAGTGTTTGCCGCGCTCTCAGCCCCAGGGCGTTCCGAGCAAAGGTAGACGAATGCACTGCAATCAGTGTTTTCGCCGTACGCGAAGTCTGGCTTCTTGAAGCCGGTAAGGTTCAGCCAGCCAGCCGTGGTTCCGTGATAAAGGATAAGGTGGTCGGGATACATCGCCTTCAATTTAACTGATTGACCGAAGGAAAGGAGGGTGCGCTACGTATTCCAGGACCGCGACTCCGGAAAGTCCTCCGATTGAGGCCGCACTTCAAGCAGGTGTGCCTCGCTTCTAGGCCTCGGCAGTATTCGGCACTGGGCACGCGTTTAGCTCAGTGACAGCGCTATAGCTGATCCGCCAACAGCTGAAAGCGTATGCATCGCCCCACTAGGGCCTTAGACTTCTCGATCTGCTATATTTAACTCTCAAGCCAATGGGTTCCTGGCGGATTCCCGACTGCTTGTCGACTTTCTACCTCAACCTGGTCACCCTTTCCCGCTGTTACGGGGGGAGTAAGCGCCAGAGTCCCCTCGCAGCAGCGCAGGAGAATCTGATCATGTTGAGAAAACCATCTAGTTGGGTCAAGCGATATTCGGCGCACGTAGCCGGCCGTGCCGAGGATGTAGGCGTGCCCGTTGTTTACTCCCACGCCCAAGAGGTCGTCTCCGCCGGCGGCGGAGCCAAGAGCTACGCCGCAATCAAGACGGGCGGCCATCCAGCGGCAACCTCGATGCCCTCTGGGTATGACGCGGAGCAATCCGAGAAGCGAGTCAGCATTTGCGCCAACCTAGACCGCAGCCAGAAAGAGGAACTGCTTCGCATCTCCGAAGCCGTCTTCGAGGATGGCGAGAACCCTAACACGGCGCTCGCATGGCTGCTGGCCGAGCATCTCGTAAATGATTGCGAGCAACATCCGTCTGAAGGCTTTGTAGGCTCGGTGTTGCTCACGGAGGAACTCGTTCAACGCGCTGGAGAAGTCGCCTCGAGCGACGAGTTCAGCGACTTTCTGTACGAATCTCTTCCGTGGCCCTCGATCGCCCCATTGGCTTACGCGAAGCCGGATAAGTCCATCGACGGGCATTGCATGGTTGAGCCGGGCGCTGTGCTCAACGTGATCGCCTACCTTGTCGCGAACTGCGATCACGGCGTCGAAGACGTGCTGCGCTATTCCAAGCGCTTGGCCCCAGGACTGCGCCGCGCCCACTGATCGTTGCAGATGAGTGACCGCTTCGGCCGCTCATTTACGTCGGCCTAGTCACGTCGAACGGGGCTGGAGGCGAACTCGATTCAATTGCCTCCAGCTCACTCGGTCTCTCCAACTGAGCGACCCATTGCGATTGTGGCCGATGCCAAAAAGCGAGATGAGTGGAACTTGGCGGGACCAGCACGAAAGAGCTGCAACCGACATGAAACTGGATGTACATACAGTAAGTGTGCAGGCTCGGTGCCAAGAGGGTTTCATGAGGACGCTCTCGTTTAAATACCGACGAAATCGCAGATTCGCATTTATCTAAATGCGTTCGCGTTTTTCGACCGCGCTTACAGTTCGGCCTCCAGAACATCCAGGGAGGCCGACAGTCCGCATCGCATGCTGGTAGACCCTGCGGCACGCGGTTTGCTGAAGAGCAGCACATAGGCCGATTGGCCGTGCAGCTCATCGCATCTGTTGTCGAAATTTAACCGTAGCCGCATGTGCTGGGTTAAGTCGGCCGCTCAAGTACTGCCCATGAGAGACGCCGGACGAAGCACTGTCGCGAGCGACCGCTTGCCTCCTCGAGTTGTCGGTCACTACGCTGATCAGAGGCCAATTCCTTCGTGCCGTAGTAGTAGCACGATGCAAATGTTTGCACCCACTCTCGCCGGAAGCCTCATGGATACTCAACTTTTCCTCGGGCAAACCCTCATATCCAAGCTGAGACAGTTGGCTACGATTTGCTCAACTTTCCGCCAGTTCACATGGATAGCCCGAACATCGACTCGGTCGAACTTGAGCAAGTCAGGAAAGACTTCTTTGACAGGGGTCTGGAAGTCACCGTGTGGGCGCGCGCCCACGGATTCCATGCGGCCAGCGTCTACAGGGTCCTGAACGGGCAATCCCGGGCGCGCCGCGGCGCATCGCATCACATCGCAGTGGCACTGGGGCTCAAATCGCCGCCTCCAGAGCCCGCGTCAAACGCTTCGCCCTCTCCCACGAGGAAGGAGGAATCCCGCTAAAGCACCAAAAAGCCAAAAGCCAAGCGTTGCAGCGCTTGGCTTTTGATCTGGGCTTCGCTTGAGACAAGCTGGGGAGCTTGGGCTTAGTTTCGTCACTACGCCGCCTCGAGTCAAGCCTATGGCCATGCGCAGCGCGCGATGCGCGCGCGCCGAAGGACTTGATATGGCAATGCGGACAACGGAGCCAGGAGAAGAACCGCGTGTCGACTCCTCTAACTGGCGCCTGACGAAACGAATTGTTTGGAACGGAGCACCCGGCGCGGGGTATCAGACCTTCCTTCCTTACGAGGTCGCCTCCTCCGGTTTTACCAAAGCACCGACCGCTGGATCGGCATTCAAGTCCGGCTACTTCGCTCCATTCGCACACCCCCTTCTCGCTCCGCAGTACACCCCAGACAAAAGCTGGCACGGCCTCAGACGGACCAAGGCCCCAATCGGACTAGTGCTGCCTCGGTACACCACGGTTACGCGGGACCGCCTCTACGACATGATCGATGCCGGCGTTGGAGGAAGCGTCGGAGAGAACTACTGTGCATGGATTCGAATTCGGCGTCACCTTTCCTCGCCGGTAAGCACGCTCCACGTTGACCACACGCCTCTGTACTCACACCGAAGCTTGCACCTGCTCTCGGATGAAGAAGATCGGATGGCCAGGATCTTCGTCTGGCTCGGCGCCACCGAAGTGCGAGAGCAAATGCCGATGTGGCCGGATCCACATCGACTTCCTTTATTCGGATGGCACCCGGACAGCGACCCAAGCCTGGGGGAAGCGCCAGGCCTGCTAGAGATCGCTAAAAAGGCCGGCATCAATCATGGCCGCTACTGGGCCACGAAGATTCCTTTCATTGCCACCACCGACTTGATGGTGAGGTTCGGTGTCCCGCCCAATGACCGCCTCATCCTTTGCCAGTGCAAACCCAGAAAGCTCGCCGAAGCGCCGGAGAACGGCAGAAAACGTGAACGACTCGTCCTGGAAACTCTGTACGCGCTGGCCATCGGGGCCTACTCGATCGTCATTCACGAGGACTATCTTCCGAGCGTCTTTCACGAGAACCTTATCTGGCTCGAACCTCTTCGATCGGAATTTTTGGTAGCGCAGGCCTCACAGCAAATTTTTGACTTCGCACACGCATTCATGCGTCGGTGCGATAGTTACCCGATAGAAGCTTGCGTCGAATACGCAGCGTCACGCACGAGAATGAATCGGGTCGCTGGACACGCAAGCTTCCGGATGGCCGCTTGGGCCGGCCTGATCGACGCGGACCTGTTGCACCCCATACAACTGACGAGGTTGCTGCGGCGTGACGGTGGACGCTTGCGCGCACAGATTACGCAGGAGCTTCTGTGTCCCGAGTAAAAATCCCGATCGAGTGGTGTGGACGAGAGATTCGTTTACGCACAACCGAAGGATGGCACCCGTTGGGGCGCATTGTCTGCGTCATTCCGGATGGAAGCGCGATTTGGTGGATTCGTTATCCGGAGAACCGACCTTCGGCGAAACGCACGCAATCGCGAGCTACAAAGAAAAGCAGAGTCGCTGTCAAATCCCAGGCGGTTAAGTACCACATCAAGGCGCCTCAGAGAGTCAAGGCGGAGGTATTTCGCCACGATATCAATACTGGAAGCTTGAGTGTGATCCAGGCAGGCTTTCCGCCCTACTGGAGCCTCGCAGACAAGGAACTGGAAGCGGACGTTCGCCCCGATCAACTCGTCCGTGCCTACTCTCGCGCAAAACCGTCCGACTGGCTCAATGCCCGCAAACAGTTCGACGCACTCATAAAGGAGATCATTGCAGACTATGACATCTTCGCACTCACCGAAGGCGGCCTTGAACGAGAGCAGTCCGAAAAGCAAGCTCGATTGAAGAAGGTTCCAGTCGACAAAATTCGGCAGTTACTGCGTCGTCACATGCTCGGACTCGGGCATCGCAACTCGCTCTTGCCGCACTTCGATGTTTGCGGCGAACTGGGCAAAGAAAAGTATTGCCAGACCAAGCCTGGAAGATCCAATACAGTCGCGAGAGAAGAGAAAGGAACTAAGCGTCTGAAGCTTCGCGGCTACAACCTCGAGCCTATAGATCGCCAATGGCTTCGCGAAGGTTACAAGAAGCACAAGAAGCCTGATGTGTCCATGGATGTGGCGTACAACCTCACGATGGCGGACTACTACCCTACCAAGGTCGAATATATCAATTCGAAAGAGCCCCGCATAGTACTGAAGAAGGCCAGTGAGCGGCCGACACTCAGGCAGTTCCAGGATCACGGCCCCCAATCTCATGTTGATCGCCCAAGCCGCATCAATCTTGGACAAGCACACTACGAAGGGCATCAACGGCCGATTCGTCACGCGGCCTTTGGTCGGGCGAACGTCTTTGGACTAAGAGCATTCATAGATAGCAGCTCCGAAGACCAGACGCTGGTAAGTTCAGCCTCTATCCTCCAGACACTCCCAAGCACCAACCGAACACTGGTGGTTGAGGACTCTACGGAGTACATCCTCGGGCTCTATTCGGGACATGAATCTCCCAGTAGTCTCACCGGGCTGCTCGCACTACTCAACTGCGTGGAAGATCATGTCGCACTCTGTGCGGAGATTGGCGTCCCCATAGAACCGGAAGACTGGATCTGCTGGATGCCAAAGAAGGTCACCGGGGACAACGGGGACATCAAACAAGACGACAGCATCATGACGCTGGAAGCTTCAGAGATTTCGAATGCGTACGCAAAGATCTTCTCGCCGCTGTCCAAGGACAAAGTGGAAAAAAAGCACCGCTACCTTCAGCGCAAAGCCGATCATCGGAATGCAGGATCTACGCGAGGGCGAAAGCGAAAACGCGGTGAACGCCGGCGCGAGGAAGATGCATGCCGTACTCACAGACAGAATCTAGTCGAGCTTGTAAAGGCTATTCTTCAACACAACAACCAGGAGCCTGTCCCCAAGCTGTTGACAATGGAGATGCGGCGGGACGGCGTCGAGCCCACACGCAAGGCCATCGTCCTTTGGAAGATTGAAAAGGGCTACATCGCCAGCAGTCCGGCAAATCTCGAATCTCTCAGAGCTCACTGCCTGCCACGCCTTTCGGCAGTGATACATGGTGATGGTATTCGCGTGCGTGATCCGCGGTCGACTGCAGGAGATCTCATTCCTGGCCTCGTCTATTCAGCCGATTGGCTCTATGAGACTGACATTCTCACTCGCGCAAGAAAGCAGGTGATTCCTATTGATATTGCGCTCAGCCCTGGCCGACTTGGGTGCGCCTACATTCAGTTGAACGGCATGAAGGAGCTGTCGCTGAAGACACGCGATCCGGAACTCAAGGAGCTCTCTCTCGTAGATTGGCTGACGATCTGCAGCATCGACAAATACTCGGCGTACATCACCGCCCGACTTCGTGATGAAGTCGAAGCTGAGCGAGTCGTTTCGAACGAAAAGATCAATCAGCAAGCTCGGCGCGCGAAGCAAAAAGAACAGGGAAGTTTGCCCAAGCCTCCAAGCAAAAAGGCCATATCCGGCAACAAGCGAGCGGCGCTCAAGAGTGAACTCGAAGCCAAGAGGATTCGCTCCCTCGGATTGGACTCAGCACCGTCGATCCCAGAACCAAGCATCGACGACCTAGTCGATTGTGGGGATAGCTCTCCATCGCAGACCAAACGACATCAGGAGCTCAGAGACTCATGGCGGCAGTAGTGAAATCGCGCGCGGGCGATCTGTTCAGTGCATTGGGCGAGAACCCATTGTTGCTCGGTCTCCCTCGCATGCGCACGGAAAGCGATTGGGGCCGCTTGCTGATGCATCGGCCGAAGGTTCTGATGGGCCCCGAAGTCGAAGACTGGCAACGATTGGATGCGGTGCCCCAGCTTAACAATTCGTTCGTCCCGAAACTCGAGGAAACGGAGGCAGCAACGCGGATGCAAATGGCCTTGCTTTCGAGCATCCGAAGTCGCGATCCTCGCGTCGAGGCCAACAGGGTCATGGTGTATGCGGCAGATCCAGCAACACACGAAACGATGGAGGACATTCCGTTTGCAATGGTCGCCGCTCAAGGGGCAATCATTAGAGGCCCGACTGGGGGTGGGAAGTCATCATTCCTATTCCGACTTTTATCCCACTTCCCTCAGGTGGTACACCGAGTCGGCGATGAAAGTCTGGGCTATCTGGAACTGAAGCAGTTGGTCTGGCTAGTGGCCGAAATGCCCCCTGACCCATCTCGAGGAGGACTGCTGGAGTCGATCGCGCATGCAATGGACAAAGCCCTCGGAAAAGACTACTTAAGCCAACTCGGAAAGGTAACGAAACTTGAGAGCAAGTTCGTTTGGGTTATTCACTGGCTTCTCCTCCATCGCTGCAGTTTTCTTGTTGTGGAAGAAGCTCAAAAGGGGAATCTGGACACCCGTGTGCTTGGTGAAGCTTTCCAGCGCTTCTTCTTGCGTCTGCTGAACAGTGGTATTCCCGTTGTCTTGGTCGGCAATCCGCTCGCTTTTTCCGAACTCGAAACGAACAGTCAGAACATGAGCCGCCTGACCTCCGCAGGCCTCTGGGACTACTACCCCGAATTCACATGGGTGACAGAACGTTGGAAGGATCTCGTCACCTATGTGTGGGGCTTCACAGTCTTTGATTCCAACAAAGATAAGCATATCAAGCAGCTGCACGCGCTGCTCTGGATCTTGACTGGTGGCTCGCCCTCCTATCTCGCTCGACTTCGGAAGGAAGCTTTGATGAAAGCGATATCGATGCGGAAAGACTACGTCGACGAAGAGGTGCTTCTTTTGGCCGCCAACGGCGCTGTCATGCGAGGTGTTCGCCCCCTGATTCTTGCACTGGTCGCACGCAACGACGCGGCGTTGGGCAAGTTCAAGGACCAGCCCGTCGAATATTTTCGCGAGCGCTGGGCGCAGGTACCGCAGGAACTGAGACGCCCTCCTATGGATCTACTGAGGGGCTCTCTCGTGCACCACATTTTCGAGAGTACTGATGCCAGCGCCCGGCCGACAAGCGACGGCTCAGCTAAAGCTGCTGATAGCACGACCACTGGGAGGAAAGGCACCAAGCAAGGCACACGGAAGTCGAATTCGAAAGACAGTACTCGCCCCCTCGCGCCGCAGCCATCATCTTCCAGCAGCTAGTCGAGCCGCCATGATTCCATCGTTCCCTGAAGACGCAACGCTGCGTTCGCTCTTGATAGCGTTTAAGTCGTGCGGGCACTACGGGGATTCGGACTACCTGGACGAATCGATTGGTGTGGCAGTGAAGATGGAGAACGCATATGCCATGCACGCGGGAAGTTTTGCCACGAAGATTTTCGACAACGCAGTTGCACCAGATGATCTTCTTTCGAAGCACTCTCAGGCCGGAATCTGGGGGAAGCTTTTGAAAGAGGAAGACGAACTTCGCTGGCGCCGAGCCTTGATCAACGGCGACGCGCGAGCCGCGAACGCATATGTTCCAACAGGGACTTCTGGGCTGATCAGACCGAAGCTGAATCGGATATGTCTTGAATGCCTCGAGGAGGATTTCTCTCTATTCGGCTTCGGCCACTATCACGTGCTGCACCAGGTCCCTTTGCTTAGCCACTGCACCAGGCACGCTGCACGCCTGCGGTCTTGCTGTCCGATCTGCCAGCCTTCGCAACGGCTTCGCCCCGCGCATTCGCGATGTGCCCGCTGCAAGTTTTCGCCCTTGCCGGTGCTTGATGTCATCCCGTATGAACAGACCGAGGATTACGCCTGGACTGTGAGACTGATTGAAGAGATGTATCGAGGCGAAGCTCCCGCACTTCGCCCACGAGACAGGCAACAGCTCGTGGGTGCAACGTTTCCACGTGACTCCATGGTTTTTCGGCGAGTGGAGTTGCTTGAACAGTTCATGTCGGCATGGGGATTCGAAGACCTTGCCACGCTCCAAGAGACCTTCAGAATTCACAAGAGCGCCAGCACAGTCTCAGCTTGCCTCGAGGGGTATCCCAGCTTCGTCACCCACTCTCTGAGAGTGGCATCAATCGCTTTCGCACTTCGCCGAGCGCCACAGAGTTGGGAGAGCGCTGCACCTGCGAGTGCTGCTCAATCATTTGGACTTTTCACCCCACCGATGCATGTGGCCGAAAAGCATGTCGCCGCCGCCGCGGCTCGTATTGAAGAAGAGGGATTTCCTGCGGGCACCTTGCAGCTTCTCTTTGAAGGCGGTACTCGCAAAGATGCCGCCGTAGTCTTGGGCGTATCTGCGGCACTTCTGTACGCACTCGAATGTCGTCTTCCCGTCGAGTGCACGTCCGCACTTGAGGAAGCGCGCAATCAGAGGCCGAAGAAAAAGGCTAAAAAGACCAAGCGACGTTCGAGGCCGAACATTGGGCAACGAGACCGTCGCATCGCGAAGCTTCCCGAAATGCGTAAGGCGGCGTTGGCAGCGCGTGAGAAGGGAGTGAAACGCAAGAAGCAACTGGCACTTCATGCTCGCTCTGTCTATGCGTTCTTGGTCCGATATGACCGCGAGTGGCTTCAAAATCACTTTCCAAGCGCACGAAAGAATGAGAGAAATTCAACATCCCAAAAAAGAGCCGCTTACCGCAAGCTCGCGCTTGCGGCGAAGCGCAAGATGGAAGGACGTTCATTACCGGCCATTGATCGTGCAACTTGGAACTGGCTGAAGCGGAGTGACTTCAAGTGGTTGAACGAGCAGTTTCCTGAGGCAAACCTGCGCGTTCCTCCGAACGGTCCTCACTACCGCATGCTCGCCGAAGCGGCCTACAACGAGCGCCGCGTAACGCAGCACGGCTATCCGAAAATTCCGGAAAATGCCCGAATTTGGCTTGCGAGATACGACCGCGAATGGTTGGAACAGCAGGCAGAACCACATCGACTGATTAACGCCCGCGAACTTCCTCGGATTTTTCGCCGCCCGAGCAGAAAAAAACTGCCAGATGTGGTCTAGAGCTGTTGGCGCCGACCGGAAACTGAGCCAGTTTTGTAGATAGCTCAGTTCTACTTCGGCGCGGACAAGTCCACGGCTACCCAAGGGGGATGCCCTTGCCCACCATGCATTTGTTGAACGCGTAAAGAGCCGGCATCTCGCCCTGATAGCGCACGTTGTTTTGCACGCGACCGGAAATGGGGTTGTAGTAGGCATCGAAGCCTTTAGTCATCGAGCCGTCTGAATATTGTGGGGGTGGGACGGCTCGGCCGACCTGCACACAAGCTTCGATGGCAGCTTTCAGGATGGCGATTTCCTGTGGCCCCAACGCTGTTGGTGACGGCGGCACGCTCGGCGCCTTTGTCGCTTGCGTTGCCTGCACTGCTTCGACGGCAGCAACGCGGTCGTACATGCCGATGACCTGACTTCGAAGTGCGTCGGTTTCCTTGCGCGAGTCAGCGAGCGATCTTTTAAGCGAATCGATTTCTGCCGTGTTGCTCGCCGTCTGCGCCATGAGGTCGTCGACTGCTTTCAGTTTGTCGCAGCCGGACAAAAGCATCAGCGAGCAAGCAACCGAGACTGCCCATCCGAGGCCCAAGGATGATCTCATCATTTTCTTCCGTCCTCCGCACAGAGGGCGCTGGCATCTGCACGAGCAGCTACATCTTGCCGCTGTGCACCACGACGCAATACTCTTCGAGCAGGTTTCACACAAGAGCCGACCACGGAGCGCGCGTACTTGAAGTCCACCTGCACGTGCGTGGACCGGGATAAGGCTGGAAGCCGAATGGCCGGTTGTGCCGAGTCCCGCCCAACCGAACGAGCAGTCAGTTCTTTAGCGCAGCGTGTACCACGGCACTGAGGAACTGCCCTTCGGATGCCCGCGAGCTGGACACACGTCGTCGCCACGCATCACATAGTGCGGGACAGACGAACTTCCTCCAGGATGGCCGCGTGCTGGGCGAAGCTCGTCTCCACAAATTTGATAGTGAGGAACAGAAGAACTGCCTTTGGGGTGTCCACGAGCGGGACAGACGTCGGTACCTCGAATGGAATAATGGGGAACGGATGAGCTACCGCTGGGAAACCCGCGCGCCGGTCGAAGTTCATTGGCCAAAATAACCCCTCGTTTGGACCTTGTTCTGGTGGGAATCGCTCGCCATCTGTCACCCGATGCTACGCGCGGTGCGACGAAGAAAAGTCCGGTCCAACCCGCATTCCGCCACAGCAAAGCCGCGAACCTCATCAAGACTATGGCGGCGCTGCCTATCCGGAGAAATGAGCACGGGCAGCAAATGACTGGTTGTGGCCGATTGTGTTGAAAAACTCCGCCGTTACTGCGCTCGGTTCCTCGCGAGAAAAATCGACCTCTCAGATCGCTCCAGGATCGACGATCGTGATGTGGTCAAGGGTTCGGGCCCCCCTGGAAACGGGCTTGAAATATCATGAGCGAGTTTTTCAACACAATCGGTCGATAGCCGATGCGCCACGACGGGCGGGACAGGCATTGCCGGGGCTGAGGTTGAGCTCAACCATGCTATGTCACCGCTCCCCAAATGAAGGCGCCATCACTATCCCATAGCTCGATCTTGGATCTTGCCGTCGGCCTTCAGATTGCCCCAGATGTAATTGCTGTCCTGATCCCACAATTCAATTTTTCCGCCCGATTGCAGCTTTCCCCATATGTAGTTGCTCTCGCTGTCCCAGATCTCGATGGCTCCGTCCACTTTCAGGTTGCCCCAAAGGTAGTTGCTTTCACTGTCCCAGAGCTCGATCTTCCTCGTCATCTTTCCTCCGATTGAGCCAGCTGCTTCATTCCTCAGCAATTCACCGCTCGATGCGCATCTCCTCCCGGACCTGAGACGAGGCTACAGCAAGGTGCCGAGTTCTGCCGCCAGGTAAGCGCCTACTAGAGGCCTAGCCGAACGTCGCGGTACAAAGTGCAAGAAGACTGCGTTAGTTGTCGCCGGTCTACGTCTCATCGGTGATGTCAAAGCTTGCGAATATGCAAGCATCCAGCATGCATGGGTAAATGTCGAGCGCACGCGAGATTTGGTGCAAACAATCTTGCACGAATAAATATACCGTTCCATCAGTCAGCGAAGCACCTGAGGGAACGAAACTTGCACCAAGCTCTTTGAGCTTCTTCAGAACCCGGCTGTCCAGCGGCACTTCGTAGCGGGACACTCCTAGCCACTGAATAAAGTTGCGCGATTGCTTCTGTCCCAAACCCGGGTATTTGCTCCCGAGCAGGTAATTGACTGCTGCCTTTTCTTTGAGGATAGTTGGATGGGTCCGAAGTGTCCCAAGGTGTTTGAGAAGTACGCGCCATTCGCCCGCTTCGAGATTCTCCCAAATTGTCGCGAGGTTGCTCGCAATCGTAGGAGCCCGCCGGAGTCCCGCATTTGTCATTTCCGTCGTCAAGAACTCGCGCAGGGTCCTGGACTTCCGACATTTGGCAAGGTCCAGTGCGGGACTAGTTGAATTCAGGAATCCACTTACCGCCGACCTGGGTCCGGAGCGCTGCTGCGTAGTGACTTGACAGCCAACGAGCGCATGCCAGACGTTCTGCTCTGAGAGGTCGATTCCGATACGTCGAACGTTCAGTTCGTAGCGACGACGAGGTAGGGACTTGCTCCTGTTGTCTCGTACCAATTGCTCCCACTTCGCGAGGGCGACATCGTCGAACGTCCAGCTTGCGAGCATGTGTAACTCCCTTTGATACCTGATATCGCGCACGCGGCTGACTCCGCGCAAGGCCAAGTAGTCCTAGCGAGCGCCTCTTCGGGCCCGAGCACGCGGATGTCGGCGTATGGTCAGCGCAGCAATCGTTCGCAGAAGCTCGGTCGTCAGAGCCTGCTGAAGACGGCCGAAAGCGTCGGTGGAGACCAGATTCACGTTGTTCCCGTTGTTCTCTGAGCGCATGTTGCGCGTCTGCTTCTCTGATCGGGCCAGTTTGTCAAGCGCAGAGTATCTCGGTATTTTGGTTTCGTCGAACAGAACGTCTCGGTGCAAGTTCACGCTTCTCTACGCAGTCGGTCCCGCCCGAAGGTCGGCGCTGCACGCATTGGTCAGACGGAGCGGAGAGCCACGCTTATGGACGCGCTTTGCGGCGCAGCAGTCACTTACGGCTTCATCCGGACCATCGTCTACACCTGAACGCTCAAATCCTCGATTCCTGTCGTCAGTCAATGCACCTGACCCCCGCAGTCACGCCTTCACGGCGACAGGCTCCTGTGAACCCCATCGGAACTCGGAGCCATCCACCCACATGCGGCGCAGGATGACGGCCAGTTTGCGCGCCACCGCGATCACTGCCCGTCGATGCCCTCGCGTCTTGGCCAGCCGCATTCCCCAAGCCTTCAGCGATGACCACTGCGCGTTGCGCGTGAGCAGCGAGTGCGCCGCCACATAGAGCGCTGATCGCACATCGGCATCGCCAGCTCGCGAGATGTGAACAGGGTTGTCCACCTCGCCAGATTGGTACCGTTTGGGCGTCAGGCCGAAGTGGGCTGCCACGGTACGTGACGACTTGAACCGGGCCGGGTCGTCCACGGCTGACTTGAAGGTCAGCGCGGTCACGGGACCGACGCCTGGAATTGACATGAGGCGCACGCACAGCGGATCCGCCTTGGTCAGCGCCTTGACCGCGTTGTCCAACTTCAGGTAGGTCTTGTAGAGCACGGTCCTCGCGTCAAGCAGCGGCACGAGCGCGCAGGACAGCATCTCGTCATCGGCGAAGGTCTGGCGCACCTGAGCGTCGAACGATCCGTGGCCCACACGCGGGGCCAGGCGGATGCCGAACACGCGCAGGAGACCGCGCAGTTCGTTCTCGAGGTCGACGCACTTCGCCAGGATCGCCTTGCGACTGGCTAGCAGTGCGCGCACACGATGGCTGTGCAGGCTCTTGATGTGCACGCGGCTGTACCAACCGGTGCGCAGGATCTGGGCGATGCCGCGCGCGTCGTTGCGGTCGGTCTTGTTACGCATGGCGTCCAGGGTGTTCTTCACGCGTCGGGCCTCCAGGCAGATGACCTCGAAGCCTGCGGCCTGCAGGCCGTAGGTGAGGTATTGGCTCAGCGCGCCGGCCTCGAAGCCGACGGACTTCAGTTCCGGACTGAAGGCATGCAACCAGTCGACGATGACGTCGACGTGCGCGTCGACCTTGGCCTCCCGACAGACTTCGCCACGGCCGTCCACGACGCAAATCGAGACGGATCTCAAGGACACATCGATTCCGGTGAAGTAGGTCATTCAAGCTCTCCTTCGTAGTGGATTTACGAGTCTAGGAAGAGAACTCCGCAGGTCAAATCAACCCGCCCGATCACCGATGCTTAGGGCCGATAGTACCCCTCCACTTAGCGCCGTCGAACACCTGAAACCAGTCTGAAGTGGGCTTGCCTGACCGCGGCTATGCAGCGGTTGCTGCCGCTCAAGACGCATCCCCTCGATTCTGCTTCGGACCTAGAAGGAGACATTCGATTGCGGAGAAGCTCCGGCCCGCGTCACGGATTCTGAGGGTATTAGCGCGGCCCGCGACTTCTTGCGAGCCAATCGTTGCGGCGCCTATCAACCTGCGGTCGAGCCCACTTCTCAAGCATGCGGCTGAAGCAGGGCAAGGATGCTCGCAATTTGCTAGTGCCTACTACGAAATGTCGACCAGTTGATTCTTGACGCATTGGCCGGCGGAGTGGACGATGGGATCTCGGCATCGACATGAACCAAGGTCGACGGTCGTTGGCGCCTTCCGAATTAGGAAAACAACGTGTCCCTGCTAAATGAAATCCAGAACGAATCCAACGGTGCGCTGTTTCGGCGTGCGGACCTGCACATTCACTCCTTTGGCGAGGGTGGCTCATACGACGTGAGGGACGCGTCGATGACGCCTGAGGGCATCGTCGATACGGCGATCACGGAGCGGCTCGACCTCATCGCGATCACCGATCACAACAACATCGCGAATATCCCCTCGGCGCTGAAGTATGCCGACGGCAAAGGGCTGCTTGTTGTCCCCGGTGTGGAGCTATCAACGCCGCAGGGGCATCTGCTGGTGTACTTCGAGACGGCTGACCAACTACAGCGCTTTTTCGGCAAGCTGATCATTTCGGATGACCGGAAGGCTTGCCACAACACCATCCCTCAATGCCTCCGCTTCGCCGAAGAGTTGAACGGCTTCGGCATCTGCGCACACATCGAGCTGGACAGCGGCCTGGAGAAGGCGCACCCCAAGTTTGATGCGTTCAAACAGGAGGTCTTCAACTGCTCCAACCTGTTGGGCCTTGAGATCACCAACGCCGCGAACGGCGCTTGGTTCTCTCACGACGACACTGATGTCAATCGCCGCAACTGCGTTGTGACCCGATGTGCGACGCTTGGTCTTGAAAACGGCGTCGATCTGGCGAAAGTGATGTCCTCGGACGCACACACCCTCAACGCCTTGGGCCGCAACGCCAGCGGCAACAGAAAGCTGACCCGTCTCAAGATGGAGGCCCTGACGTTCGCGTCGTTGCGGATCGCGCTAAAGGATGCCGCGGCGCGCGTGCGCCTCGAGGACCTTGTCCCCGCGTCGGTGCCGAGGTTCGTTGGGATCAAGCTGGAAGGCGGATTCCTCAAAAACCAAGTCGTCCACTTCAGTCCTAACCTGACCTGCATCATCGGCGGGCGCGGTGCCGGAAAGTCAACGCTGCTGGAGTCGCTTCGCGCGGCTTCGGGCAATGCCGCCGAAAGCACGATCATCGACTCGGAGGTGTGGCCGGACGCCATCTCGCTCGTCTACGAAGACGAAGTGGGGGAACGCCACACGCTGACTCGCAGCAAGCTCTGCGATGTGATGAACGCCGATCCGGAAGGGCCGACGGCTGTTGCAATCGAAAGCTATGGACAAGGCGAAACGGCTGACACGATCCAGCACTGCGACACCGACCCGTCGATCCTGCTGCGGTTCTTGGACGGCTTCATTGACTTTGGCGAACTGCGCAAGCAGGACGAAGCCTTGCGCGATGCGATTCTCGCAAATCAGACAGTTATCGAGACGCTGCAGCAGAGCATCAACCAGATCGGGCCAACGGAGAAGGCCAAGGGAATCGCCGACACACAGGTCGCAGTACTGAAGAAGCAGAACGCGAGTCAGGTCGTCGAGCTTGAGGAAAAACTGGCCAAGGAGCGGCGTTTCCGCGATGGTCTGAAGCGCAGCCTTGGTGAGCTTCTCACGTCCATCACCAAGAGCTTGACCGGCGGCGAGCTGCGCAAGTTGACGGCCGACGTTGACGGCAACGGCCTCGCGGTCGGCAAGGCGGAGTTTGAGATCGTCAAGGGGCTCGTAGATAGTCTTGCGACAGAGATCGAGACGCTATCCGGTCAGCTCCAACAGAAGGTCATCGCCGCGAACGACAAGATCGCGGCGCAGCTTCAGGTCTGGATCGCGCGCGAGAAGGAGACGCAGGACAAGATCGAGGAGATTCGGCGCGAACTGGAAAAGCAGAACATCAAGCTCGACATGGCATTTATCCGCAAGGTCACGAAGGACGCTGCCGATCTGCAGGCGCGGCTGACCGAGCTGAAGAAGAGTCAGCCGAAACAGCAGGAGGCGTTCAAGGAGCGCAAGCGCCTGATTCAGGAACGGGCCGGCCTCCGCGTGAAGATTTTCAACGCCCGCCACGTATTTGCGACGACGATGAACGGCAATCTTGCCGCTGCCGTTGTGGACTATCGGGTCAAGTTTCAGTTCTACGAAGGCTTGCTGGCGCCCGAGATGGAAGAGCTGATCAAGAGCACCATGAGCTGGCGTACCTCACAAGTTCCACGCGCGGCGCTCATTGCCGCCACACTTTCACCGGCTCAACTCCTTGCTGCCGTAAATGCGAAAGATGCGTCGGCACTCGAACAGCTGAACGATGCCGACGGCAACCGTGTGTTCTCCAAGGCCGACGCCGCCGACATCATCGCCAAGCTTTCGGAGTGGCAGGCCAAGTGTGCATTGGAGCGCATCGCGTTCGAAGACAGGCCCGAGATCAAGGTGACGCAGGTTGTCGAGAATTCGGATGGCACCAAAGGCTATCGCGTCCGCGATTTCGCCAAGCTCTCGCTCGGCCAACAGCAGGCCATCCTTTTGACGGTACTGCTGTTCTCGAAGAGCCGCGTGCCGCTAATCATCGATCAACCAGAAGACAATCTCGACGGCGAGTTCATCTACAAGACTGTCGTGCGTTCGCTGCGCAGCATCAAGGAGCACCGGCAGGTCATCATCGTCACGCACAACCCCAACATCGCCGTCCTGGGAGACGCCGAGCTGATCATCCCGCTGCGCGGTGCCAGCGAAGTGTCCGTGATCAGGGACCGTGGGTCGATCGACACCACCGAGACCAAAGACATTGTCTGCACGATTCTTGAAGGCAGCCAGAAAGCCTTCAAGCGCCGGCAGGAGGTCTACGGCTACTGACCGTAGCTCCTTCCCCCTTTGTTTGGCGGCCGGTGACAAAGAGCTGCAAGTGGGGGCAAATGACAGTGATGCTGGTCGGAGCGCTTAACTCGCGAACTAGGGAGAGCAACCATCTTCTTCACCGTAATTGACGGCCGCGGCCGTGTCCCCAGCGGATCAAAGAACCAAGCATTTCTGTTCGTCGACAACTGGGACGATTGGGGCAAGTACCGGACTCAGTTCTCGCTTCATGTCGCCGACGAAACCGGAGAAGCTCATCACATCGGCTCGGTCAAGATCGGCAAAAAGGGCCTGCAGCCCTCAGGCAGGGTCTCGAAAGGTCATCGAGCACCGGCTTTGGACGAAACGTTCAACGCCCTGGATGAAAGCTACTTTTCGCTCGGCCAGAGTGAGAGCTACTACGAGTCGCTGAACGAGCTTAGCGACGCGCTTCGAGCGCGCGTTCTCAAGGGCCTGCGCGACTGTGCTGCCGACCTGGACATCTTCGAGACCTACCGCGCTGAGGAGGTGATGCGAGAGTCGCTCCTTCGGGACGTTGTCGAATCTACCGTCGCAGGGCGGCTGAATCGCCTGTCCCGCGGCGATGCAAAGCTCACAAAGTTTGCGTTCGCGTACAGCTTTCCAGCACGAGGGCGAAAGCCCCCGGCATCGATGACCTTCGATGTCATCCCGGAGTCTCAACCCCCGACGAACGTGCATGTCCTGATTGGCCGCAACGGCGTGGGCAAAACGCGGTGCATGCGGTTGTTGGCCCTTGCCCTGCTTGGCCGCGAGCCTGACGACGGAGATTCCGCCGGCACGATCGAAATGCAAGCCGAAGATACGGGCGGCGCGGTTGCCTTCTCTGGCCTCGTCCTCGTCTCGTTCAGCGCTTTCGACGAGTTTGAGCTGGAGCCCGCAGAGGCGGACGCCATGCGTTGCCACCAGGTCGGTCTCAGGCATCCGGAGTCATCCAAACGCGGCTCAACAGCGAAGAGCTTTGACGATCTGGGGAGTGATTTCGCAAACAGCCTGACACGGTGCCAGTCGGGCGTGCTAGCGGAACGCTGGCGCACGGCCGTTCGGACCCTGGAAGAAGACGATCTCTTTGCAGAGGCAGATGTCACGTCGCTGCTTGACGAAGAGAGCGACGTAAGTCTCAAGACACGCGCGCGGCGCCTCTTCAAGAAGCTGAGTTCGGGGCATGCCATCGTTCTGCTGACCGTGACTCGCCTCGTCGAACTGGTCGATGAGCGAACGCTGGTACTGCTCGACGAACCGGAAGGGCATCTTCATCCGCCGCTTCTCGCTTCCTTCGTGCGCTGCCTGTCCGACCTGCTAGTGCGACGGAACGGGGTCGCCATCGTGGCGACGCACTCGCCGGTGGTCCTTCAGGAGGTGCCTCAATCCTGCGCCTGGAAGCTGCGACGAAGCGGGCGTACCGCGATCGTTGAACGTCCGACTGTGAAGACTTTCGGGGAGAACATCGGCGTCCTGACACGCGATGTCTTTGGTCTGCAGGTCACGCAATCGGGATTTCACAAGCTCCTGCGAGATGCCGTCGCTGACGGCTCGTCCTATCGAAGGGTCTTGAACAAGTTCGACGGAGAGCTGGGCGACGAAGCGAAGGCCATCGTTCAGGCGCTCATCGCAGAACGCGACGAGGATGCCGATGCGTAGTCTGCCAAAGCCTGACGTGACCGGCGCGGAGGTGCTGCAGCTCTGTGCTGCCAGCATCAAAGATCCCGATCTAAAGGAACGCCTGCTGCAGGCCGAAGCCGTTGTTGAAGCCGCCGAAGAGTTGTACCGGGAACACGGTGAAAGCGCCGAACTGCATGCCATCAAGGGAATAAAGACCGTTGGCGGCCTCGTCAGCCGCAAGGAGATGGAGCGGGTCTACAACGGCACCTTCGTGAAGAGCAGCAGGACGCGCAGCATATACGCCAAGCTCAAGAAGGCCTGCGTCAACGACATCTGCCCGCTATGCGGTCAGGGAACGGTTCACCAGCTTGACCACTATCTTCCTATCACCAGCTTCCCGGTCTATGGCGTATCAGCCATCAATTTGGTCCCGGCCTGCAGCGACTGCAACAAGTACAAGCTCATCCATGTCCCTGCGAACGCAGGCGAGCAGACCATTCATCCCTACTTCGATGAGGTCGACGACGAGCAATGGCTGTTCGGCGAAGTCGTGGAAAGCACGCCGGCCGTCGTGAGGTTCGCGGTGAACCCGCCCGATCACTGGGATGCAGTTCAGGTCGAGCGTCTGAAGACCCATTTCCGCATCTACAGGCTCGGCACGCTGTATGCGACGCATGCTGCGGTTGAGATCAGCAACATGAGGCACGCCCTGAAGAAGATGGCCGCCACACCAGGCTTTGCCGAGCGGATCAGGCAGCACCTGCGCGAACGGGCCGAGAGCTGCGCCGAGGTCTATGAAAATTCCTGGCAGCGGGCGACGTTCGACGCGTTGGCCGATTCCGATTGGTTTTGTTCCGGCGGCTTCGAGGCCGTATAGGCTTCCCTGTCCGTCAAAGGGATCGAGTCAGCTGGATCTGAGTGCGCCACGCCTTTGCGCGCAACAGGTTCGCGTACTTGCCACCGCGCCGTCCAGCAGATCGCTTGAGCGCTGCAGACTGCGTTCGAGTGACGGCATTCGGCGAACACGGCCATTCGACGGTTCGAACCTGAGCGACCGCACCCGGTCTGAAGCGGAAGCTCCCCCCAACAGCCGCTCAGTAGTATCGAACGCGCCGTGGTTCGCCGCAAAGACGAATGGTGTCGTCCCGAAGGGGGTCTGGCTTCAACAAGCCCTCGATTTTTTGACACTCTGTTAGGAACGCATCACGACGAAATCTGATGGCGCTTTCAGATTTAACACTCTGCAATCAAGGGCCACTGGTCGGAAGGGCGCCAAACCCAATAGAAACGTCGATTTTTTTAACACTCTGTTAGGGATCACTACCCTGCCAAAGTCCCGAAACTGCCTGTGCCCACCGCGCTCACCGCGTTCCGTGCAGCTCAGCGCGCGGACTCCACATCGTCCTCGACCATCTCCACGAGCCTCGGCGCCGGCATCGGCCGGCCCAGCAGGAAGCCCTGCACCTCGGCGCAGTGGTCCTCGATCAGCGTCTGCAGCTGCCCGTCGGTCTCCACGCCCTCGGCCGTGACCGACAGCCCCAGCGCCTTGCCCAGCGCCAGGATCGCCTTGACCACGTCGCGGCTGCCGTCGCGCAGCTCGATGTCGGCAATGAACTGCCGGTCGATCTTGATGACGTCGAACGGAAAGCTGCGCAGCGAGCTGAGCGACGCATAGCCGGTGCCGAAATCGTCGATGGCCAGCTTCACGCCCATCGCCTTGAGTTCGCGCAGCACGATGCCCGCGCCCTCGGCGTCGTCCATCAGCACGCCTTCGGTGATCTCGATCTCCAGCCGCTCGGGCGCCAGGCCGGCGCCGGCCAGCACCTCCCTCACGCGCTGCACCAGCCGGCCGTCGCGAAACTGCACCGGCGACACGTTGACCGACACGCCGATCTCCGGCCACTGCACCGCGGCCTCGCAGGCGGTCTGCAGCACCCAGTCGCCCAGCGGCAGGATCAGGCCGCTCTTTTCGGCCAGCGGAATGAAGTCGTCCGGCCCGATGCGCCCGCGCTGCGGATGCGCCCAGCGCACCAGCGCCTCGGCGCTGCGGATCGATTGCGTGCGCGCGTCGAAGCGCGGCTGGAAGTCCAGGTAGAACTCGCCGGCCGCGATGCCGCGGCGCATCTCCTCGATCATGCGGCGGCTGGCCGTCACGCGGTCGTTCATCTCGTTGGCGAAGAAGCAGTAGGTGCCGCGGCCGTTGTGCTTGGAACGGTAGAGCGCCGTGTCGGCCGATCGCAGCAGCTCGTCGGGCGTGGTGCCGTCGGCCGGCGACACCGCCACGCCGATCGACACGCCGACCTCCAGCAGGCCCACGTCGTTGCGGATGGGCTCGGCGATCGCCTCCAGCAGGTGCTGGCAGTAGGCGTCGATCTCCTCGTCCGCCAGGTTGGGCGCGGCAATCACGAACTCGTCGCCGCCGATGCGCGCGGCCAGCTGGTCGCTCTTGAGCGAGCGGCGCAGCCGGTCGGCTATTTCGCCCAGCACCTTGTCGCCCACCGGATGGCCGTAGGTGTCGTTGATGGGCTTGAAGCGGTCCAGGTCCAGGTACAGCACCACCAGCCGCGCCTGCGGATGCGTGAGCGCCGCGGCCATGAAGGCCGACAGCCGCGTGCGGTTGGGCAGCGAGGTGGCCGCGTCGTGCTGCGCCTGGCGCTGCGCGTCCTCGAACGCCTGGGCCAGCGCCACGTCGGAGGTGACGTCGCTCGCGAACTTGATGATCCTCGTGAGCTGGCCGTTCAGGTCGTACACCGGGTTGTAGGAGGCCTGCAGCCACAGCTCGCGGCCGTCCTTGCCGATGCGCTTGTGGCGCCCCGACACGAACATGCCCGCGCGCAGCGTCTGCCAGAACTGCGCGTACGACTCGGTCCCGGCCACGCCGGGCTCCATCAGCATGCGGTGGTGGCGGCCCACCACCTCGTCCAGCCCGTAGCCCAGGGTCGCGAGAAAGTTCGGGTTGGCGTCGAGGATGGTGCCGTCGGTGGCGAAGGTGATCACGCCCTGCGACTTGTTGATGGCCTCGATCTGGCTCTGGAAGTCGGCCTGGCGCAGCTTCTCCTGCGTGATGTCGGTGGCGTACTTGACCACCTTCCGCACGCGCCCCGTGGGGTCGAAGATCGGGTTGTAGGTGGCCTGCAGCCAGACCTCGCGGCCGTCCTTGCCCAGACGCCGGTACTCCGCCGCATGGTGGTTGCCGCCGGCCAGCGCCACCCAGAAGGCGGCGTACTCCGCGCTGGCGGCATGGGCCGCGTCGACGAACATGCGGTGGTGCCGCCCGACCACCTCGGCCAGCTCGTAGCCCATGGCCTCGAGGAAGCGCGCGTTGGCATCGAGCACCGTGCCGTCGAGCGCGAACTCGACCACCGCCTGCGACACGTTGATGGCCTGGATCTGCCCGCGGTCGTCGGCGGCCTTGAGCACGCGCGAGGAAATGTCGCTGGAGATCTCCACCACCTGCCGCACCACGCCGTCCGCATCGGCCAGCGCCGTGTAGAAAGCCTGGACCCAGCGCCGGGCGCCGTCCTTGTGCAGGCGCATGCGCTCGACCACGCGCTGCTCGCCGCGCAGCACGCTGTCCCAGATGTCGGACGGGCTGGCCGCCAGGCCGTCGCCGGGGCTGATGTCGAGAAAGTCGCGCCCTTCGAGTTCGCCGGGCTCGTAGCCCCAGGCACGCACGAAATGGTTGTTGGCCCGCAACACGCGGCCCCGCGCGTCGAGCGTCAGCGTGGCGAAAGCGCTGTTGAGCGCCTGCAATTCCACCGGCATGGGCGGCGTCGGCGACACCTGCCCTGCGTCTTCAGGCACTGCGAAGGCAGTGCCACTCTCCCCATCCATCCACGCGTCTTGCATCTTGCACACCGGCATTCATCGAACAGAAGAACTGCACAGAGAGTCATCCCCCCTCGACGCGCGCTCTGATGTTGCTTTGTCGATGCTTGAAGCGATTTACGGATGTTTTACTCAGAAATGCAGGGTAAACCGCAATGATCATACGGCAGCTTGAAACAAAAGTTAACCGTTTCAGTGCTTGTCGAAGTACGGAATGAAGATGTCGTTGGCGCCCACGCCCACCTGCTTGACCCAGTCCAGCGAGAAATGCTCGCCCAGGCGGCGCAGGTCGCGGCTGAAGAGGTAGGGCACCGGCTCGGTCTTCACGCCGTTGCGCCGCAGCTCGTCCATCGAGCGGGCCGCGGCCGTGGCGCTGGCGGCCCAGCCGCGCAGTTCGGCGGCGGTGGCCGCCTTGCCCAGCGCGTCGCGCGACGGCGCCGCCAATGCGTCCCAGGCCTGGGCGTTCGCGAACACGAGGTTCTTGGGGAACCAGGCGTTGACCTCGTAGAAGTAGCGCATCGACTGCCACACGCGGCTTTCGACGCCGGTCACGGCCGAGGTCATCATGCAATCGATGCGCCCGTCCGCCAGCGCCTTGTCGAGCTCGGTGGCTGGCACGTCGACCGGCACCGCGCCCATCAGCGTGGCAATGCGCGCGGTGGTGGCGTTGTAGGCGCGCATGCGCATGCCGCGCAGGTCGGCCATGGCGCCGAGCGGCCGGTTCGCATACAGGCCCTGCGGCGGCCACGCCACCGCGTAGAGCACGCGCAGCCCGCGCTGCGCGAACGCCTTCTCGATCAGCGGCCGCTGGATGCGCCACAGCCGCTGCGCGTCGTCGTAGCTGCCGGTGATGAAGGGCACCGAGTCGGCGCCCGCGATCGGCACGTCGGCGACCAGGCTGCTCATGATGGCTTCGCCGGCCTCGACCTTGCCTTCCTGCACCGCCGCGCGAATGGCGTTCAGCGCGAACAGCGCGCCGCCCGGGCGCACCTCGATGCGCAGCTGTCCGCCGGTGGCCAGCTCGGCCTCGCGCGCCATGGCCACGAGGTTGACCGTGTGGAAGTTCTCCGCGGGGTAGCCGGTGGCCAGCCGCCACACGGTGGCGCCGGGCGCCGAGAAGGCCGAAGGCGCGGCGGACCACGCCGCCGCGCCGCAAGCCAGCGATGCGAACGTCCGGCGGCTGAAAGCTCGGCGGTCGGTGGTGGCGCGGTCCATGCGCGTCAGCCGATGGTCGCGAGCGCCGCGCCCGCGGCCACGTAGCCGCCCGCCGCCACGGCGAAGGCGATGCGCCCGGCGCGGTGCGCGACGACCTGCATTTCCATCTTCATCGCCTCCATCACGGCGACGACGGCGCCCTCGGCAACCTCGTCGCCATCGGCCACCTTCCAGCCCTGCAGCGTGCCCGAGACCGGCGCGGCCACGGCGGCGGCATCGGCCACCGCAGCTTCGGCCCGCGCAATGCCACCGCCAGCCACCACCGACGACAGCCCGCTGAGCAGCACGCCCGGCAGGCCCAGCGCCAGGCGCCGGCCGTCCACTTCGATCGCCGTGCGCACCAGCGCCGCATCGGGCAGCAGGTCGGGGCGCATGGCCGGGGCCTCGCCGTTGGCGAAGTCGGTCTCGATCCAGCGCGTGTGCACCTTGAAGGCGTCGCCCGACACGAAGTCCGGGTGCGCCATCACGGCGCGGTGGAACGGCAGCACCGTGGGCAGGCCCTCGATGCGGAATTCCTTCAGCGCGCGGCGCGCCCGCGCAATCGCCTGCGCGCGCGTGGCGCCGGTGACGATGAGCTTGGCCATCAGCGAGTCGAAGGTGCCCGGCACCTGCGAGCCCGCGTCCACGCCCGTGTCCACGCGCACGCCGGGGCCCGAGGGCGCGTCGAACACGTTCACCGGCCCGGGCGACGGCAGGAAGCCGCGCCCCACGTCTTCCGCATTGATGCGGAACTCGAACGCATGGCCGCGCGGCGCGGGCGTCTGCGTGATCGACAGCGGCAGGCCTTCGGCAATGCGCAGCTGCTCGATCACCAGGTCGATGCCCGTGGTTTCCTCGGTCACCGGGTGCTCCACCTGCAGCCGCGTGTTCACCTCGAGGAAGGAGATCGCGCCGCCCGCGCTCAGCATGAACTCGACCGTGCCGGCGCCGGTGTAGCCGGCTTCGGCGCAGATGTCGCGCGCCGACCGGTGGATGCGCTCGCGCTGCTCGTCGCTCAGGAAGGGCGCGGGCGCCTCTTCCACCAGCTTCTGGTTGCGCCGCTGCAGCGAACAGTCGCGCGTGCCGAGCACCACCACGTTGCCGTGCGTGTCGGCCAGCACCTGCGCCTCGACGTGGCGCGGGCGGTCGAGGAACTGCTCGACGTAGCACTCGCCGCGTCCGAAGGCCGTCACGGCCTCGCGCACCGCCGATTCGTAGAGGCCTTCGACCTCGTCGAGCCGCCACGCCACCTTGATGCCGCGCCCGCCGCCGCCGAACGCGGCCTTGATCGCGACCGGCAGGCCGTGCTGCTCGGCAAAGGCGAGCACCTCGGCCGCGCTGTTCACCGGGTCGGCCGTGCCCGCGACCAATGGCGCGCCGACCTTCAGCGCGAGCTTGCGGGCCTGCACCTTGTCGCCCAGCGTCGCGATGGCCGCGGGAGAAGGGCCGACCCAGGTCAGGCCCGCGTCGATCACGGCCTGCGCGAACGCGGCGCTCTCGGACAGGAAGCCATAGCCCGGATGCACCGCGTCGGCACCGGCGCGTTTGGCCACCGCGAGCAGCTTGGCGATGTTCAGGTAGGTGTCGGCGGGCTTGTTGCCTTCGAGCCCGTAGGCCTCGTCGGCCATGCGCACGTGGAGCGCGTTCAGGTCGGCGTCGGCATACACGGCGACCGACTGCACGCCGTGATCGGCACAGGCGCGCGCGATGCGCACGGCGATTTCGCCGCGGTTGGCGATCAGGAGTTTTTTCATCGGAGGGCTTTCACTGTGTGCGGGGTGCGTTGGGTGCGCTGGGTGCACTGGGAGCGACGGGGCCGGGAGCGGCGATCGGGTTGAAGCGGACGCGGGCGTTCACGGGGATCTGCCCCGCGCGGTCCAGGTGGTGGGTGGCGACGGAGGCGATCACGGGATAGCCGCCGGTCAGCGGGTGGTCGGCCAGGAACAGCACGGGCTGGCCGCTGGGCGGCACCTGGAGCGCGCCGTAGGCCGTGCCCTCGCTCGGCAGCTCGGCATGGTTGGCGCGGGCCAGCGGCACCTCGCCCGCCAGGCGGATGCCCACGCGGTTCGACTGCGGCGTGACCGCCCACGACTGGCTGCACAGCAGCGCAACGGCCTCTGGCGTGAACCAGTCGGTGCGCGGGCCGAGCACGATGTCGAGCACCACCTCCTGCTGCACGGTGGGCAGGCCGGCTGGCGCTGCTTCGGCGCCGCCCACCAAGGCGCCTGCGCTCACGGCACGCACGGGCAGCACGTCGCCCGTGGCCACCGCGGGCGGGCCGATGCGTGCGAGCGTGTCGGTCGACAGGCTGCCGAGCACCGGCGCCACGTCGAAGCCGCCGCGCACGGCCAGGTAGCTGCGAATGCCGGCCTGCGGCTCGCCGAGCGAAAGCACGTCGCCGTCGGCCAGCGCGACGGGCTGGTAGCGCGGCAGCGGCCACGCCGCGCCGTCGGCACGCGTGAGCGTGACGGGGCCGTCGGCGCCGGTGACGGCCACCACCGCGTCGCCGCGGCAGGCGAGCTGGAAGCCGCCGTAGGCGATCTCGATGCAGGCCGCGTCCGAGGCGTTGCCGACCAGCCGGTTGGCCGCCTGCAGCGAGCGCCGGTCCATCGCGCCGGAGGCGGACACGCCCTGCTTCGCCTGGCCGTGGCGGCCGCCGTCCTGCAGCAGCGCCTGGAGCCCGGCCGCGCGAATCTCGAAAGCGCAACCACCTGGCGCTGCGGCAGGCTGCGAAGGCGCAGCAGTCGCGGCCACGGGCGCTGCGTGCGGCTGCGCCGTGACATCCACGAAGCGCACCGTGTCGCCCGGCTGCAGCAGCGCGGGCAACGCGGGGGCCGCGCGCGACAGGTCCCACATCGGCGCGTCGGTGATGCCGATGATCTGCCAGCCGCCCGGGCTGGCCTGCGGGTACACGCCGCTGAAGCTGCCCGCGAGCCCCACGGCGCCCGCCGGGATGCGCGTGCGCGGCACCTTGCGGCGCGGCACGTTCAGGCTCGGGTGGCCGCCGGAGAGGTAGGCGAAGCCGGGCGCGAAGCCGGTGAAGGCCACCGTGTAGTCGCTGCCGGTGTGGCGGCGCACCACTTCGTCGGGCGTGATGCCCAACAGCCCGGCCACCTCGGCCAGGTCTTCGCCGTCGTAGCGCACCGGAATCTCGATGCGCTTGTCGATGCGCGTCTCGCGGGCGTCCAGGCTGCGCTGGCCGATGCGGCGCACCAGTTCGTCCGCCGCGATGGCGGCCGGGCGGAAGCTCACGAGCAGGGTGCGCGCGGCGGGCACCAGCTCCTCGATGCCCGCGATGGGGTCGGCGCGCAGCGAGGCCAGCAGCGCCAGCGTCTGCGGCAGGTCGTCGAGCTCGACCAGCACCGCGTTCAGGTTGACCGGCAGGAAGCGCATCGGCATGGTCATGCGGCGTCCACGAAGGAACGGATCGTCACGCCCGCCTGCTCCAGCCGCGCGCGCACCTGCCGCGCCATCTCGACCGCGCCCGGGCTGTCGCCGTGCACGCAGACCGACTCGGCCTCGATGCGCACCGTGCTGCCGTCGATGGCCGTGACCACGCCGTCGGTGGCCAGCCGCAGCATGCGCCCGGCCACTTCATGCGCGTCGTGCAGCACCGCGCCGGGCTCGCGGCGCGACACCAGCGTGCCCTGGGGCGTGTAGGCACGGTCGGCAAAGGCTTCGGCCACCGCGCGCAGGCCTTCGCCGCGCGCCCAGCCCAGCAGGGACGAGCCCGCCAGCGCCACCAGGCACAGGCCGGGGTCGGTCTCGCGGATGGCGGCGATCACGTCGCGCGCCTGGCGCTCGTCGTGGGCGATGGTGTTGTACAGCGCGCCGTGCGGCTTCACGTAGCGCACGGTGGTGCCGGCGGCCGCGGCCAGGCCCTTGAGCGCGCCGATCTGGTAGATCACGTCGGCGCGCAGGTCGGCGCTGTCCACGTCCATGTTGCGGCGCCCGAAGCCCACCAGGTCGCGGTACGCCACGTGGGCGCCGACCGCCACGCCGCGCTCCCTGGCCTGGCGCAGCGTGCGCAGGATGCCGGCCGGGTCGCCCGCATGGAAGCCGCAGGCCACGTTGGCGCTGCTCACCAGCGACAGCATGGCGGCGTCGTCGCCCATGCGCCATACGCCCAGGCTCTCGCCGAGGTCACTGTTCAAGTCGATGTTCATCGTGTTCTCCGGCGTGCGCGGGCGCACGCCTCAAGGGTCAATGCGGGATCAGTGCAGCCGCCCGGCGGTCTCTCGCACGTCGTCGCGCACGGTCAGCGCGGTGCGTATCGCCACGCGGAAAGCCTCCACCTGCGCGGCCAGCGCCATGCTCGCCACGCCCGGCTTCGGCGCGGCCTGCTCGGGCAGGTAGGGCACGTGCACGAAGCCGCCGCGCGTGTGCGCGAGCGCGGGCCGCGTGGCGAGCCGGTGCATCAGCGCATAGAAGATGTGGTTGCACACGAAGGTGCCGGCCGTGTTCGACACCGCCGCCGGCAGGCCCGCGGCGCGCATGTCGCGCACCATGGCCTTGATGGGCAGCGTCGAGAAATACGCCGCCGGCCCGCCGGCCACCACCTCGGTGTCGATGGGCTGGTAGCCGGCGTTGTCGGGAATGCGCGCGTCGTCCACGTTCAGCGCGGCACGCTCCATCGAGATCTCGGTGCGCCCGCCCGCCGCGCCCACGCACAGCACCAGCCGGGGCGCGGGCCCCACCAGCGCGGCGTCGAGGGTGTCGATGGCGCGGCCGAACACGCAAGGCAGCTGCACCGCCTGCACCACCGCGCCCTCGCAGGCCCAGCCGTCGAGCGCGCGCGCGATCTCCCAGGCGGGGTTGACGGGGTCGTTCTCGAAGGGCTCGAAGCCCGCGACCAGCACGCGCGGTGCGTGCGGCGCGCGGGCCTGGGTGGCATCTGTGGTCACGCGCGGCACCTCAACGGAACATCAGGAAGTACAGCAGGAAGATGTTGACCACCAGCAAGGCGGCGGCGGTCGGCACCTGGACCTTGATCACCGCATTCTTATCGGGCAGCTCCAGCAGCGCCGCCGGCACGATGTTGAAGTTGGCCGCCATCGGCGTCATCAGCGTGCCGCAGTAGCCCGAGAACATGCCGATGGCCGCCATCACGGCCGGGTCGCCGTGGTACACGCCCACCAGCACCGGCACGCCCACGCCGCCCGTCATCACCGGGAAGGCCGCGAAGCCGTTGCCCATGATGATGGTGAACAGCGCCATGCCCAGCACGTAGACCACCACCGCCACGAAGCGGATGTCCATGTTGATGTAGCTGGTGGTGATGTACGCCACGGCCTTGCCCACGCCCGCGTCGGAGAACACCAGGCCCAGCATGCCCAGCATCTGCGGCAGCACCACGGCCCAGCCCAGCGCGTCGGTCAGGCGGCGCGACTCGCGCATGCCCTGCACCGGCGTCTCGCGCGTCAGCCAGCAGGCCAGCGCCAGCGCCACCACGCAGCCCACGCCCAGGCTCACCAGCGTCGTGTTCTTGGGGTCGAGCAGGAAGGCGTCGCCGATCTTCACCTTGCTCATGAGCACGGTGCCGATCACGGTGACCAGCGGAATGGCCAGCGCGGGCATGAACAGCTTGTTGCCCAGGCGCTTGGCGCTGGCGGCGTACTCGGCGACCGAGGGCTCGCGGTGCTTGCCCGCACCCACGCCGCGCAGGCCGGCAATGACGGCCATGGCGATGGCGCCCACGCCGACCCAGGCCGGCGGCAGCTTGTCGCCGACCAGGAAGACCATGGCGTAGAGCGCCCAGAACAGGCCGCTGGTGTAGCGCTTGGGGTGCTGGCGGTCGGTCAGGGTCATGATGGCCGTGATCGCGAGGATCAGGCCCACCAGGATGTAGAGGTGCTGGATCGAGAGAATCATGATCAGCGGCCCTCCTGCGCGGCGACGGCGGGCACGGCCGGCTCTTCCTTGGCGCCTTGCATTTCACGGGCGATCGACTGGTCGAGGCGGCGCAGGCGCCAGGCGTGGATGACGAAGGCGGCGATCGCGGTCGGGATGCCCCACAGCGCGATGTGCAGCGGCTCCACGTCGATGCCGGCCTCGTGCAGGAAGGTGCTCATCAGCACGATGGCGCCGAAGGCCACGAAGATGTCTTCGCCGAAGAACAGGCCCACGTTGTCGGTGGCCGCGGCATAGGCGCGCAGCTTGTGGCGCAGGCGCTCGGGCAGCTTGCCGTAGCGGGTCTCGGTGGCGCCTTCGGCCATCGGTGCCAGCAGCGGGCGAACCATCTGCGGGTGGCCGCCCAGGCTGGTGAGGCCCACGGCGGCCGTGAGCTCGCGCGCGGCCAGGTAGACGATCAGCAGGCGCCCGGCGGTGGCCGACTTGATGCGGCTGATCCAGTTCTGCGCGTGCTGGCGCAGGCCGTGGCGCTCGAGCAGGCCGATGACGGCCAGCGGCAGAAGAATGATCAGCGGCAGGTTGCGCGTCTTGATGAACCCGGTGCCGATGGCCGTGAGGATGGCCATGGGGCCGAAGCCCGCGGCGGCCGCCGTCACGATGGCCGTGACGATCACCACCAGCATCGGATTGAAGCGCAGGATGAAGCCCGCAATGATCACGGCCACGCCGATCAGCGGCCACAAATGAGGGATGTCAGGAGTCATGTTGGTCTTTCGTTTTGGGATTCAGAGACACCTTGCGCGGGGGCGCCGGTCATTCGCTTGATGCAAACCTCGTGCCAATGAATGAGCAATCGATTTCTTCTGAATCACTCATTTGTCCACGATTGTTGAACAATTGTGGTGAGTGTGCCCAACAACAGTGCCTGGCCAACCCCATGGAAACCCTGAGCGCGGGCGCCTTTGGTGCGCGCGCAAGCGGGGTGGCAAGCGCGGCGATAAACGGGGGGGAAACGGCGACCCGGCGGGCGGAATCTGCTAAAAACGCGCGGCTTTCCCCGCTCCTTCGGCTTTTCCCATCCCCCTTCCCGGCATGACCTCACTGGCTTCCCCGACCTCCCCTGCCGCGCCGGCCGCCGGCACGCAGACGCTCAACGACCGGGTCGCCGAGCTGATCCGCCAGAAGATCGTGAAGGGCGAGTTCTCGCCCGGGCAGCGGCTGTCGGAGGCGGCGCTGGCCGACAGCTTCGAGATTTCGCGCAACACCCTGCGCGAGGTGTTCCGCACGCTGACCAAGGAAGGGCTGCTCAAGCACGCGCCCAACCGCGGCGTGTTCGTGGCGGTGCCCAGCATCGCGTCGATCATCGACATCTACCGCGTGCGCCGGCTCATCGAATGCCAGGCGCTGGCGCAGGCCTACCCGCGCCACCCGGCCAAGAAGCACATGCGCGAAGCCGTGGAAATGGCCCTGAAGTGCCGCGACGCCGGCGACTGGCTGGGCGTGGGCACGGCCAACATGGAGTTCCACAAGGGCATCGTGGAGCTGGCGGACAGCGAGCGGCTGAACATTTTGTTCGCCCACATCCTGGTCGAGCTGCGGCTGGCCTTCGGCCTGCTCAAGGACCCGGAGTTCCTGCACGCGCCCTACGTGGACATGAACACGAAGCTGCTCGAGCTCATCGAGGCCGGCAAGTTCACCGAGGGCTCGGCGTCGCTCAACGAGTACCTGATCCACTCCGAACGCATCGTGCTCGCCGTGTATGCGCGGCAGATGCCCGAAAGCGGCATCGACAACTGAGCGGGCCGGGGGCGAGACGCCTCGCCCCCTCACCCCCTTCGCCCTTCCCCCCTTCCTGCCTCACCACTTCACGCGCATGCCCAGGCTGGCGTCGATGCCGCTCTTGACGCGCGCGCCGCCGCCCGACGCGAACAGCTTCCCCAACTCGGCGTACACGCTGGTGCGCTCGCCGAGCGCCAGGGTCGCACCGCCCACCAACCCGGTGCTTGTCCCGCCGGTGCGGCTGCCGATGGCGCTCGATCCGGCCGGGCCCACGAAGGTCGCCGTGTCGGTGCCGCCGGTCGTGCGGTAGACGTTCAGGCGTGCATACGGCTGGAGCATGCCCGCCGCGGTGACCAGTTGCCCGCGCAGGCGCAAGCCCGCGCGCACGGTCCAGCCGCTGTCGCCGTCCTGCGATACGCGGGCGCCGACGATGTTCACGTCGTCGATCGCCAGGCTCTGGCGCACCAACTGCAGCTGCGGCTCGATCGTCCAGCGACCGCCCAGCGCGAAGCTCTGGCCCACTTCCAGCGACACCAGCGTGCTGCGCCCCTTGCCCGAGGCGCCGCCCGCGCTGTCGAGCAGTTCCGCCGTGTAGCGATGCCGTCCGCCCTGCAGCACCGCATCGGCATGGAACCCGGTGTCGTTCATGAAGGCGCCATACGCGCCGAGGTAGTCGCCGCGCAGCGAGTTGCGCCCCACGCCCAGGTCGAGCACGCCGCGCGCGAAACCGCGTGTCCTGGCATCGCCCTCGAGCCAGCCGGCGTACACGCCGGCGCGCCAGTTGCGGTTCGCCCACAGGTCGGTGCCGGCCTGCAGGCCCGCCATGCGCCCGCTGCTGCTCTGGCTCACGGTGCCTGCCTGGCGGATGTCCAGTTGGCTGCCGATGACGCGCCCCCAGGCGCTGCGCCGGGACAGATCGTCGGCATCGCCGGCATCGTTGCGGCCGGCACCCGCATCGTCGTCGCCCATGCGCACCCGCAGGCCGCCCAGCATCGCGAGATTGCCCTGGCGCAACTGCTCGGGCAGCGCGGCGAGCAGCGGCACCTCCGCGCGGTAGGCGGGGACTTGCAGGGGCGCCGGCCCGGCAGGTGTCGGCACCCCTGCAGATGTCGGCGCCCCGGCAGGTGCCGGCGGCGCCACCGCCACCGTGGAGCGCAGGTACCAGTTCTCGCCCGCGCCGTTGGCATCGGCCGCGTGCAGGCGGTACTCGTACGCCCCTGCATCGACGTGGCCGCCCGCGAGCGCGAAGGCGTCCCTGGTGCCTTGCGCCGTGGTCGTCGCGCCGTTGAGCCCGCTGACGAGCTCGATGCCGCTGCCCGCGGTCAAGGCGCCGAGGCCGCCGAGGTTGGCCACCTGCACCGTGGTGCGTCCGCTGGCGTTCGCACCCGCGCCGTCGAGCACCAGCCGGTCGCTCGCGCTGCCGCTGTCGCCGAGCGCGGTGCCCAGGCGAAGGGTGCCGTTGTCGCCCACGTAGGCCCCGGTGACGGTGAGCGCGGTCCCCGGCACCGTGCCCGCCAGCGAAACCAGGCCGCTGTTCCTGAGCGAGGGCAGCCTCTGGCCGAAGCCCGCAAGGTCGAGCGTGCCGCCCGCACCCACGATGTGGGCCGACGAGCCGCTGAACGCATGGGCGGCACCCGCCCTGAGCGTGCCGCCATGGACGGCGGTGTTGCCCGTGTAGCTGTTCTGGCCGCTCAGGGTGAGCGTGCCGGCGCCGCGTTTCTCCAGGCTGCCTTCATAGACCCGGGCGCCGCGCGCGGCTTCGCGGGCCACGCCGGTGGCGTACTCGCTGCGGTCGGCGTCGCTGGCGCCGGCCGGCAGGCCCGCGGTCCAGCCCTTGGCCTGCCGGGTCGCGCCCCAGGCCACGGCCTCATTGGCGTCCTCGGTCCTGCGCGCCTTGAGCGCGATGTCGGAGATGCTGTTCGACCAGGTGTCGCTGCGGCCCTGCGTGTCGACCGCGAAGGGCCCCAGCAACTGGCCCGGGCCGTTCATCGCGCGGCGCAGGCTCGGCGTGCCCCAGCCGTTGACCACGTCGGGCACCTTGACCTGCTGGCCGGCCTCGGGGTTGGCGAGCGTGCCCGGCCCGGCCGGATTGGGGATGGTGGCGTTCTGCGTCGCCGTGGTCTTCAGCACCGTGAGCACCTGCTCGTTCGTCAGGTAGCTGAAGCGCTCCATGACCAGGGCCAGCGCGCCGGACGCGTGGGGCGCGGCCATCGAGGTGCCCGACAGCGACGCGTAGCCGCCGGCCAGCACGGTGCCGTTGACGCCTACGCCCGGCGCCGTGACGCAGGACCACTTCGCCACGCCGCACTTGTTGAAGTTCTGCGTGCCCGGCACGTTGACCGAGCCGTCGGCGTTGAGGGTCTGCCCCGCGGTGCTCAGGGCCGACACGGCGAGCCAGTTGGCTTCGAGCTTGGGGTCGAAGTACGGCGCCGCGGCGCGCGCGCTGGGATTGAGCCAGCCGCCATTGCCCGCGCTGAAGACCATCAGCGTGCCGGTCTTCGCGGCGTCGAACGCGCCCTGCATCCAGGTGGTGTTGGCAACGTAGTAGCCGTTGGCGGCATGGAGCTGCGCCATGGTGTCGTAGCGCTCGCCGGCCGGCGGGCTGCCCCAGCTGGTGCTGATGATGCGCACGCCCTGCGCGTTCGCCTGCCGGTAGGCATCGGCGATGTGCCGGTCGTCGGCCGTGAGGGCCACCGACTGGCCGGGGGGCGGCCGGCCGAAGTTGGCGCTGTCGCTCCTTGCGGTGTTGACGACATGGAGGTCCGCGTTGAATGCCACGCCGTGCATGTTGGCCGTGGCGCTGCCGCCGTCGCGGCTGGCGGCGATGCTGCCGCCGACGTGCGTGCCATGGCGGTCGTTGTAGACGCCGTTGTAGGCGCCGGGCACCGTGCCCACCAGGACACCGTGGAAGCGCGAGACCGGAAACTCGGGATGCGATGCGTCGTAGCCCGAGTCGACCTCCCCCACCTTGAGTCCCATGCCGCTGAAGCCCGCCGCATAGGCGTACTCGGCGCCCATGGCGCGCAGGCCCCAGTCGCGCACGAACTCCGGCGTGCGCCAGCTCGCCGGCGAACCGAGCATGCCCGGATCTCCCGCGTAGCTCTGAATGGCCCATGCCTGGTGTGTCGCAAGGCCGGCGAGTGCCATGGCCAGTGCGAATTTCTTCATCCTTTTCGAAGTCATGATTCGACCTTCCTCCCTGTTGATTTGTTGTTCGAACAGACAGCGGCAAGCCGCAACGGCCCGTGTGCAAGACGCGAGCCAAAAGGCGAAACATGAACAACTGTTTCCCACGGCAGCGCGGTGGAGATACCGGTGCCAGGCGAAGTAGTCGAGGAAGCATTGCCCATGGCGGCAGCTGCTCATGTCCCCGACAGGAAATGCCGCACGCCACGCGACAGCATGTGCACGCAAGCTCTCGAGCTAATGCACTGATGTTGCGTTTGTTTGCCTTCGTCAACGTGCGGGGCGTGCTGCGGATAATGGCGAACCTTCTTGGTCCCTTCCGTCATCTCAGAGCCTGGATGCCCCCATGACCCTGTCTGCCTACCTGCTGTTCCTGCCGGCCTGCTTCGCCATCAACATGGCCTTCGGCCCCAACAACCTGCTGTCGGTGACCAACGGCGCGAAGCACGGCGTGTCGCCGGCCGTGATCGCGGCCGGCGGCCGGCTCGTGGCCTTCGCGATCATGATCGCCATCGCGGGGCTGGGCATGGGCGCGGTGCTGGTCGCGTCGGAGCTGGCCTTCGACGTCATCAAGTACATCGGCGCGGCCTACCTGGTGTGGATCGGCGTTCGCCTGCTGCGCGCACCGGCGCCCATGGCCGAAGTGCAGCAACGCGACGCCGGCGCACCGCCCTCGCTGCGCGCGCTGGCGCGGCAGGAGTTCACCGTGGCGGCCGGCAACCCGAAGGCCATCCTGGTGTTCACCGCCTTCTTTCCGCAGTTCGTGGTGCCGGGCGCCTACGCCTCCAGCTACCTGCTGCTGGGCGTGACCTTCCTGGTGTTCGAGCTGGTGGCGATCGCGCTGTACGCCATGCTCGGCGCGCGCATGCGCCGGCTGGCCGACGGCAGCCGCGCGATGCGCTGGTTCAACCGCGTGAGCGGCAGCATGATGGTCGGCTTCGGGCTGGTCCTTGCGTTCACGCGCCGGCCCGCGGGCTGACACGCCTTCCGGCTTGGCTGAGCGTTCTCAGGCCTTGAGGTACTCGGCCTTGGTGCCGAGCCAGCGGTCGATGTGCCGCTGCGCCAGCTCGGGGTGCTTCTCGAGCATGACCGGTGCCAGCTCGCGCGCCCAGTCGAGCAGCAAGGTGTCGGTCGCGAGGTCGGCGAAGCGCAGCAGCGGCGCGCCCGACTGGCGCGCGCCCAGGAACTCGCCGGGCCCGCGAATCTCGAGGTCGCGCCGCGCGATCTCGAAGCCGTCGCCGGTCTCGGCCATGGCTTTCAATCGCGCGCGCGCCGCCTCGCCCACGCGCCCGCTGTCGCCCGGCGCATAGAGCAGCACGCAGGCCGAGGCCGCCGCGCCGCGCCCCACGCGCCCGCGCAACTGGTGCAGCTGCGAGAGGCCGAAGCGCTCGGCATGCTCGATCACCATGAGCGAGGCATTGGGCACGTCGACGCCCACTTCGATCACGGTCGTGCTCACCAGCACCTGGATCTCGTTGGCGGTGAACGCGGCCATCACCGCCTGCTTCTCGGCCGTGGGCATGCGCGAATGCAGCAGGCCGACCTGGATCGGCTCGCCCAGCGTGCCGGCCAGTTCCTCGCGCGTCTCGGTCGCGTTGCGCAGGTCGACCGCCTCGCTCTCCTCGATCAGCGGGCACACCCAGTACACCTGCCGGCCCTGCGCGATCTGCGAATGGATGCGGTCGATGACCTCGTCGCGCCGGTGGTCGGCCACCAGCTTGGTGACGATGGGCGTGCGTCCCGGCGGCAACTCGTCGAGCGTGGACACGTCCAGGTCGGCGTAGTAGCTCATCGCCAGCGTGCGCGGAATGGGGGTGGCGCTCATCATCAGCAGGTGCGGCTCCAGGTCGCCGACAGCCTTGCCGCGCAGTGCCAGGCGCTGCGCGACGCCGAAGCGGTGCTGCTCGTCGATGATGGCCAGCGCGAGGTTCTTGAAGCGCACCTTCTCCGAGATGACCGCGTGCGTGCCGATGACCAGCGCGGCCTGGCCGCTCTCCACCGCCGCCGACATCTCGTCGCGCTCCTTCTTCTTCTGGCTGCCCGTGAGCCACGCCACGCGCTGGCCGCGCGCGGCCAGCAGAGGGTCGAGCCAGCCGACCAGCTTGCCGAAGTGCTGGCCCGCGAGGATTTCGGTGGGCGCCATCAGCGCGCACTGGAAGCCCGCGTCGATGCAGCGCGCCGCCGCCAGCGCGGCCACCACGGTCTTGCCGGAGCCGACGTCGCCCTGCAGCAGGCGGTGCATCGGGATCGCGCGGTGCAGGTCGGCCGTGATTTCTTCGCCCACGCGCTGCTGCGCGCCGGTCAGGCCGAAGGGCAGCACCGCGAGCAGTTGCGCATGCAGCGAGGTGGCCACCGGCTCGGCGGTCGAGGGCAGCACCGGCGCGCGTTGCGCCGCGCGCTCCAGCCGCGCCTGCAACTGCGACAGCTGCTGCGCGAGCAGTTCCTCGGCCTTGATGCGCTGCCACGCCGGGTGGCTGTGGTCTTCGAGCGCGGCAATGGACACGTCGGGCGTCGGGTAATGCAGGAAGCTCAGCGAGGCGCGCAGGTCCCATGCGCCGCGCAGGCCGATCTGCACCGGAATCGTTTCGTCGAGCACCGCGCGCGCCAGCCCCGAGCGCACCTCGCGCCGCAGCACCGGCTGCGCCAGCCCGGCCACGGTCGAGTAGACCGGCGTGAGCGCATTGGGCAGCGCGGTGCCTGCCGCCTTCACCGTGGGATGCATGATCTGCCGGCCCACGAAGCCGCCGCGCATCTCGCCGCGCACGCGCACGCTGGCACCCACGGCCAACTGCTTCTGCTGCGACGGATAGAAATTGAAGAAGCGCAGCTGGCAGGTGTCGCTGCCGTCGTCGATGGTGGCAATCAGCTGGCGGCGCGGTCGGTAGACCACCTCGCATTCGGTGACCACGCCCTCGACCTGCGCCATGTCGCCGTCGCGCGTGTCGGCCAGTCGCACGATGCGCGTCTCGTCCTCGTAGCGCATCGGCAGGTAGAGCGCGAAGTCGATGTCGCGCACCAGGCCGAGCTTGCGCAGCGCGCGCTGCACGAGGCTCAGGCCGCTGCCGGGCGGGCCCGCGGGCGCAGGCACGGCGGCGATCGCGGCATTCGCTGCAGTAGCGGCCTTGGCAGGGGACGGGGTTTTCTTGGCGGGCACGAACTGGGCTTCTAGCGCGGGCGGCAGAGGTCCGTCAAGGCGCTGCGCGCATCGGGGAACAGGAAGCTGAAGCCGGTGCGCAGCAACTGCGCGGGCACCACGCGCTGGCCTTCGAGCAGCAGGTCGGCCTGTTCGCCGAGCAGCAGCTTGACGGGCGCGGCCGGCGTGGGCATCCAGCAGGGGCGGTGCAGCACGCTGGCGGCGACGCGGGTGAATTCCTCCTGGCTCAGCGCGCCGGGCGCGGTGAAGTTGAAGGCCTGCACCGTCGCGGGGGCCGCGGCCTGCTCGGTCACGCTCCACACATGCGCCATGGCGCGCACCAGGTCGTGCACATGCACCCACGACAACCACTGCCGCCCGCTGCCCAGCCGTCCGCCCATGCCGAGCTGGACCGGCATCAGCAACTGCGGCAGCGAGCCCTGGTGGCCCAGCACGAAGCCGAAGCGCATGCAGGCCACGTGCACGCCGTGCGCCACCGCCGCATGCGCCGCCTGCTCCCAGCGCTGGCACAGCTGAGACATGAAGATGGCTTGCGGCGGCGCGTCTTCGGCGAGCTCGGCGGCATCGCCCTGCGGCTGCACGCCGTAGTAGCCGATGGCCGAGCCCGACAGCAGCAGCCAGGGCTCGCGCGGCCGCGCGGCGATCCACGCCACAAGCTGCTGCGTGAGCCCTTCGCGGCTCTTGAGCAACTGCTGCTGGCGCCGCTCGCTCCAGCGCATGCCCAGGATGCGCGCGCCCGCGAGGTTGATGACCACGTCGATGTCGTCGGCCGCCGGCACCTGGTCGAGCGACTGCACGCAGCGCACCGCGCCGCCGAAGCCCCAGGCGGCGGCGCGCGCGTCGCGCGTCCACACCGTCACCGCATGGCCGTCGGCCAGCAGCTGGCGCACCAGCAGCTGGCCGATGAAGCCGGTGCCGCCCGTGACCAGCACGCGCTGCGGCTTCGTGCCGAAACGCACCGGCGCCTGGGCGTCGCGCACCTGCGCCTGCTTGCGCTGCTTGAACAACGCGCGCGCCGCGAAGCCGTCGCGCAGCCCCGACACCCCCACGCCCACGCCGCACAGCGCCAGGAAGGCACTGAGCCATCCGTACGGCTGCCACACCATCGCGGTCGGCTGCGCGGCCCAGTCCACCGCGTTCATCGCCAGCAGCGCGATGAACGCGCCGGCGTTGATGGCCAGCACCGTGTGCGTGACGCGCTCGGTGGGCGGCAGCAGGCGGCTGTTGTCCTCGACCACGAAGTCCCACAGCGTGAGCACGATCTCGACGCCGAACACCGCCAGCAGCACCCAGGCCCATGCGCCGTGCCAGGCCCAGGCCGACAGCCCGATGAACATGGCGCAATAGATCGACGAGCGCGTCGCGTGGATCGACAGCTCCAGCCCCGCCGCGCCGCGCCGCGGCAGCGCCTCGGTGCCTTCGTGGTGGTAGAGCGTGTCGAACGCGCCGAGCGCGCCCTGGGCGGCCATGAGCTGCAGGGCCAGCAGGTGGGTGTCGAGCGTCATGCGGCCACCGTCTTCGGATCGGTCACTTCCTCGAACACGCCGACCTGCGTGAAGGTCGTGCCCATCAGCCAGTGCCGGATCTCGATGCGGATGTTGAAGCGCTCGGGCGTCTCGTTGTGGTGCCAGAGAAAAGTCTTGCCCGGCGTGAACAGGCCGGGCAGCGGAATGCGCCAGCCGAACACGTCCCAGAAATAGCCGTCGCTCTCGAAATGCAGGCTGCCGTTTTCCACGCTCAGCACCAGCTTCATGCCCAGGCCCATGCCGACGTACTCGAGCACCTCGCCGCGTTCGCTCTCGCGCATGAAGCTGGTGAACTGGATGGGCTTGCGGCCGTGCAGGCGGTAGATGCGCTGCTTGTAGATGGCCGGGTCCTGCGGCTTGGCGTAGACCTGGATCTCGACCGGGAAGTTGCTGTCGCTGTACGGAATCAGCGCGCCCTGGATCATCGGCTGCGTCAGGTGGCCCAGCAGCTTGCCGAAGCGCGAGCAGCGCAGTTCGCTGAGCGCGCCCAGGTAGTGCAGTGCCTTGCCCGGCGAAGGGTTCTTCTCGAAGCGGCGGCGGATGTCGGGGTGCAGGCCGAGCCAGGTGTTGCCCATGATCTTCTTGAAGAGCTCGCCTTCGGAGGGACCGGGTGGAACGCCGGCTTCGGGCCCCGGTGAAACGCGTGCTGCTTGTGAATCGACCATGCGCCGATTCTGCCTTGGCAACTCGTGCGCAACCTCACGCAGCGAGGCGGTTTTCGTGGCGTGGGACAATCCCGGCCGTCTTCCTTGGAACGGGCCCGTCCGGCCCTCAAGCACACGGGCCGTCCGGCCCCCAAGCACCATGCGCGCTTTCACGCTCTCCGATTTCGATTTTCTCTTGCCACCCGACCTGGTGGCACAACACCCGGCCACCGAACGCACCTCCTCCCGTCTGCTCGACGGCACAGGCCCCGCCCCGGTCGACCGCATCTTCAAGAGCCTGCCCTCGCTGCTGCGCGAAGGCGACCTGCTGGTCTTCAACGACACGCGCGTGGTCAAGGCGCGCCTGTTCGGCGAGAAGCCGACCGGCGGCAAGCTCGAACTGCTGGTCGAGCGCGTGCTGCAGGGCCAGGAGGTCGTGGCCCACATGAAGGTCAGCAAGAAGCCGCCTGTCGGCACCACGCTGCAGATGGTCGGCGGCTTCCGCGCCACGCTGCTGGGCCGCTGGCCCGAGGAAGACGGCGCACTGTTCCGCTTCGGCTTCGAGAGCGACGCGGGCGAGAACCCCTACATGCTGATGGAGCGCTGCGGCCACGTGCCGCTGCCGCCCTACATCACGCACACCGATTCGGCCGACGACGAGAGCCGCTACCAGACCGTGTTCGCGCGCGTGCCCGGCGCGGTGGCCGCACCCACCGCCGCGTTGCATTTCGACGAAGGCCTGCTGGCAGAGCTCGAAGCGCGCGGCGTGCAGCGCGCCAGCGTCACGCTGCATGTGGGCGCCGGCACCTTCCAGCCGGTGAAGACCGAGAACATCGCGGAGCACACGATGCACGCCGAGCGCTACGAGGTGCCCGAGGCCACGCAGCGCGCCATTGCCGATTGCAAGGCGCGCGGCGGCCGCGTGGTGGCCGTGGGCACGACCACGGTGCGCACGCTCGAGTCGTGGGCCAAGAGCGGCGAGACCGCGGGCGACACGCGCATCTTCATCACGCCGGGCTTCGCGTTCGAACACGTCGACCTGCTGGTGACCAACTTCCACCTGCCCAAGAGCACGCTGATGATGCTGGTCTCGGCCTTCGCGGGCTACGAGCGCGTGATGGCGCTGTATGCCCACGCCATTGCCAACGGCTACCGCTTCTTCAGCTACGGCGACGCCATGCTGCTGCAGCGCCAACAAGACTGAGACGACGACCATGCTGAACTTCGAACTCCTGAAGACCGACCCCGACAGCCACGCGCGCCGCGCCACGCTCACGCTCAACCACGGCAAGGTGCAGACGCCGATCTTCATGCCCGTGGGCACCTACGGCACCGTGAAGGGCGTGATGCCGCGCAGCCTGGAAGAGATGGGCGCGCAGATCATCCTGGGCAACACCTTCCACCTGTGGATGCGCCCCGGCCTGGACGTGATGGCCAGCTTCGGCGGGCTGCACCAGTTCGAGAAGTGGAGCAAGCCCATCCTCACCGACTCGGGCGGCTTCCAGGTGTGGTCGCTGGGCGCGATGCGCAAGATCAGCGAAGAGGGCGTGAAGTTCGCGTCGCCCGTCAACGGCGACAAGCTGTTCCTCACGCCCGAGGTCTCGATGCAGATCCAGACCGTGTTGAACAGCGACATCGTGATGCAGTTCGACGAGTGCACGCCCTACGACACCAAGGGCCACATCACCACCGAGGCCGAGGCACGCACCTCGATGGAGCTGAGCCTGCGCTGGGCCAAGCGCTGCCAGGGCGAGTTCGCGCGGCTGGAGAACCCGAACGCGCTGTTCGGCATCGTGCAGGGCGGCATGTTCGAGAACCTGCGCGAGGAGTCGCTGGCCGCGCTGGTCGACATGGACTTTCCCGGCTACGCCGTGGGCGGCGTGAGCGTGGGCGAGCCCAAGGAAGAAATGCTGCACATCATGGGCCACACGCCGCACCGGCTGCCCGCGAACAAGCCGCGCTACCTGATGGGCGTGGGCACGCCCGAAGACCTGGTGCAGGGCGTGGCCGACGGCGTGGACATGTTCGACTGCGTGATGCCCACGCGCAACGCGCGCAACGGCACCATGTTCACCCGCTTCGGCGACCTGAAGATGCGCAACGCGCGCCACAAGACCGACCCGCAGCCGGTCGACCCGAGCTGCACCTGCCATGCGTGCGCGGGCACCTCGGGCGTGTCGTGGAACGACGGCGGGCGCGAAGGCTTCAGCCGCGCCTACCTGCATCACCTGGACCGCTGCGGCGAAATGCTCGGGCCGATGCTGTGCACCATCCACAACCTGCACTACTACCTGAACCTGATGACCGAGATCCGCGCGGCGCTGGACGCGGGCACGTTCACCGAGTTCCGCGCTCGCTTCAAGTCGGAGCGCGCGAGGGGCGTCTGACGCCCGGCGCCTACCCGTCTACTTGACGGGCTGGACCGGCAGCGGCGAGCTGTAGGGCTCGATGCGCAGCAGCTCGTTCCTGAAGACCACGATCTGCTTGAGCGGCGCCTGCACCAGCGCGCCGCTCGCGTCCTTGTGCGAGGCGTACTGCCACAGCGTGAGCTGGCCCTTGGCCGCCAGCTGCGCGGCCAGCCGTTCCACGGCGGGGTTGCTGCCCGCGCCGAGCTGCGACGCCTCGACGCCCACGATCACCTCGTCGCGCGGCGAGACCACCTTGAAAAGCTGGACGGGCGCGCTCGCCTGCGCACGCACGGCGCGCACCGCCAGGGCCGCGGGAAGGAGCGCGAGCGCCAGCATGGCGCGGCGGGGAAAGGTCTTCGTCATGGAGGGCAAGCGTAGCCACGAGGGCGCACCTTGCCCATTCGCCGGAAGCCATACGCCGACCGGTTGCCCGCCCCTCGCTTCCCCTCGCTTCGGGCGCGTTCCTCCGGTACGCTAGCCGTCCGTTCTCACTGCTGTTGCCGCATGCCCATGACCAACGCACCTTCTTCCCACACCGCCCCCTACACCGCGCGCTACCCCTCGCTGGCCGGGCGCACCGTGTTCATCTCCGGCGGCGCCAGCGGCATCGGCGAATCGCTGGTGCGGGCCTTTCACGCGCAGGGCGCGAAGGTCGGCTTCTGCGACCTCGACACCGCCGCCGGCAGCGCGCTCGCGGCGCAGCTGCAGGGCGAGCATCCGGCGCTGTTCGTGCCCTGCGACGTGACCGACACGGCCGCGCTCACGGCCGCCATCGACGCGGTGCGCCAGCGCTTCGGCCCGATCGCCGTGTTGCTGAACAACGCCGCCAACGACCGCCGCCATGAGATGGCCGACGTGAGCAGCGACGACTTCGACCGCCTCGTGGCCGTCAACTTCAAGCACCAGTTCTTCGCCGCGCAGGCGGTGGCCGACGACATGCGCGCGCTGGGCGGCGGCTCGATCGTCAACTTCGGCTCGATCAGCTGGATGATCAAGGGCAAGGGCTACCCCGTGTACCAGGCCTGCAAGGCGGCGGCGCGCGGCCTCACGCGCTCGCTGGCGCGCGACCTGGGCAAGCAGGGCATCCGCGTCAACTCGATCGTGCCGGGCTGGGTGATGACCGAGCGGCAGATCAAGCTGTGGGTGAAGCCGGAGTCGGGCGCGGAGATCGACGCGGCGCAGTGCCTGCCGGGCCGCGTGATGGCCGAAGACATCGCGGCGATGGCGCTCTTTTTGGCGGCCGACGACTCGCGCATGTGCACCGCGCAGGACTACGTGGTGGACGCCGGCTGGACCTGAAGCCTTCGGTCTTAGATACAAAGCAAAAAGCCCGGCATGCCGGGCTTTTTGCTGGGCGTTGCGAACGCGCGGATCAGTCGCGCAGTTCGGCGGGGACCTTGCCGCCGTTGGCGGCCAGCTTGGTCATCACCTGGCGATGCAGCCAGATGTTCATCTTGGCGCTGTCGCTGGTGTCGGCGCCGTAGCTCAGCTCGGCGGCCAGTTGCTTGCGCGCGTCCAGGCTGCTGTCCAGGCCCAGGAGCTTCATCAGGTCGACGATGGAGGTGCGCCAGTTCAGGCTGCTCGCGCCGGGCATGCCGTCGAGCAGGGCCTCGACGTCCACCACGGTGATGGCGGGCGGCGGCGCTGCGGCGGCAGGAGCGGCGGAAGCGTCCGCGGGTGCCGCGGCGTCCGGCGCTGCAGGGGCAGGCGCAGCGTTTGCCGAGGGGAAGATCTTGGAAAGGATGCTGCCGAAAATGCTCATGCGAGTACTCCGTGGATGAGAGGGATTGCAAACTTGCGGCAACATTTGTGTCGCAGCCGGCGTTGTAGCACGCCCGTGCGGCGGGTCCGCTACACGGTGTGTCGAACGAGGCCCGCGGTGTGACCTAGTTCGCAGGCGGCATCGCGGGCGTGCCGCCGTCGAGCGGTGGCAGCACGCGCGGTGCGGCCGAGCAGCCGCAGGCATGGCAGAACTTGGAGAACGCGCTCTTGCGCGTCTCGCACAGGCCGCAGTGGTCGAACAGGCCGATGCCGCAGTGCGGGCAGAAGTCGATCTCGCCGTTCTTCAGGTCCACCGGCCGCTCGCAGCCGGGGCACACGCCCTTGCCCAGGCGCGTCAGCGCGGTGTCGTAGCTGAGCTCCTCGCGGCGCACCTGGTCGGGCTGCTGCTCGGCGAGCTTCTGGCGCGCCAGGTAGCTGTTGAGCGCGAGGATCGCGTAGCGCCCCACGATCACCGTGACCACGATGCCCACCACGTAGCGCACATAGCCGCCGTAGCTCGGCAGGTAGGGCACCAGCTCGACGAAGAACGCGAACAGCGCGAAGAAGATGAAGCCCCACACGAACGGCCAGTACGTGCTCTTGCGCTTCTTCGCGAACAGCCAGCCGGCCACCACCAGCAGCGGCAAGGTGAGTGCGAGGCGGTAGGCGAACACGCGCAGCTCGATGCGGCGGTATTCGGCGTCGAGCTTCTTCTGCGCATCGCGCTCCAGGTCGGCCAGCGCGGTGCGCGCGCGCTGCTCGGCCTGGCGCGCGTCGAGCATGATCTGCTGCTGCGCGCTGACCCGGCGCTGCACGTCTTCTTCCTTCTGCTTGAAGGCATCGAGCGCCTTGGTGCGCGCGATGAGTTCGGTGTCCTGGTCGGGCTGCGCGGTGGCGCGGCGCGTGGCGAGCCAGTTGCCGAAGGTTTCGCGCGCATTGGCGTTGGCCTGCTGCGCGGCCTGCAACTGCAGGCGGACCTGGTCGAGCTCGCGCGCGGCCTGCTGCTCCGCCGTCTCCGACGTCTTGATGACGGCGCGCAGCGGCTCCGCCGCGGGCTTGTCGATGAAGTCGTCCAGCACGCGCACGCGCTCGACCTGCGGCAGGTCGCTCACCACGGTGCTGCCGAGCCCGATCAGGAAGCTCGCGAACACGAAGGCCACGAGCCAGAGGCCGCGGCGAAACCATTTCTCTGACAGGCGCAGTGATTTGCTCATGTCGTTCTCTCCTCTGTTTTCCTTGTCTTCTCTGTCTTATTGAAGCTTCAGCGTCACCGGCGCCGCGCCCAGGCCGGCGCGCGGCAGCCAGGCGAACACCGAGTCGACCGTGACGGTCTCGATGCGGTCGCTGAAGCGCTTGTCGTTCGGGTGGTCGTCGAAGGCGACGTTGGCCGAGCCCACGCGCCCGCCCAGCCGCGTCAGCGGCCCGAGCTTCAGCGTGGTCGGCTCGTAGCCCTTGAACTGCATCCACGCCTGTGCCTGCGCGCGGGTGTTGATGGTGGCGGGCTCCATGGCGGCGGCCAGCGTCTCGACGGCCCACTGGTTGGACTGCTGGTACTTCTGGCCCCACGCGTAGCTCACGATGCTGTAGGGCGCGGTGTGCAGCCGCACGATGCGCGTGGGCGGCTCGGTGAGCACGGCCATCAGCTGCGCCTGCACGGCCGGCGTGGGCACGACCCACGCGGCCTCGTAGCGCCACAGGTCGTCGAGAAAGAACTCGCCCAGGCCCTGGCGGTAGATGTCGGCCACGGCGGTGCCGCACTGGTTGAGCTTGTGCACCACGCGCCACGGGCCGGCCTCGGTCTTGTAGGCAAGCCCCAGGTGCGAGTAGCGCAGGCCGTACTTGCTCAGGTCCTGCCCGGCGCGCGCCAAAATCACCACGCGCGCGCCGCTGGCGTCCAGCGCCTGCGAGGTGCGCTCGGCCAGTTGCATGCCCTTGGTGATGACCGCGGGCGTGGGCTTGGCCTGCTCGCACGAGCGGCCGGCCTGCGCCTGCAGTGGCAGCAAGGCAGCGGCGGCAACGACGGCAACAACGGCGAGCGTGGCGAACGCGGCGGGCACGCCCGCGAGGGGCCGCGCGCGCTTCACGACAGCCTCTCGTTGTAGAGCAGCGCGCGGCCGATGGCGTTGGGCACGAAGGCGAGCACCTCGCCGGCGGCCGACAGCACCACGCCCGAGCCGATCACCGTGACCAGCACGCTGGTGCCCACGGCGTTCGACACGCCGCGCGTGGCGCGGCCCGCCACCTTGATGCTGGCGCGGGCGCCGTCGGAGGCGCGCTCGAGCACGTACACCGTGCCGTCGGCCGAGGCTTCGACCGCGACCACCGCAAGCGTGGAGCCGCCCGCCGACAGCGCGGCGGGCACCGCCACCACGGCGGTGGCCGAAGCGCCGACGGCCGAGCCGGCCACCAGCACCGAGGCCACCGGCATCATCGACAGGGCCACGGAGGCGTCGCTCTGCGCCTGGGCCTGCAAGGGGGCCGCGACACCGGCGAAGGCGGTGCAGACGGCGACGAGGACAGCGGCAAATTGCTTTTTCATGACGGTCTTTCGTGGTTCGGGCACAGGCTTACTCGGCGGTGGTGGCAGCTTCGGCGCGGGCCATGCGGCGGCCTTGCAGGCGGGCTTCGGCCATGTCGGCTTCATGGCGGTCGCGCAGCGTCTTGGCCAGCGTGAAGGCCGAGCTGACCAGGAACAGCCAGCTCACGCCCAGGAAGGCCTTGTACGAGTCGTTGATCTCCATGCGCACCAGGCCCCAGGCGGTCAGGCCCATGGCGGTGAAGAAGCTGCCCCAGACCACCACGCGCCACATGGGCACGTCGCGGCTGGCGGTGGCTGTGGCCGAGGCGGCCTGTTCGCCGTCGCGGATGAACTTGGACAGCATGAAGGCCGTGCTCAGGCAGAACACGTAGCCCATCACCATGAACGCCCGGTCCAGCGCCTCGCCCGGCAGCCAGCTCAAGCCGGTGGCGCACAGGAAGACGGCGATCGCGAACGAGGCCCAGGTCTGGAACTGCCAGGCCCGCGTGTCGCGATGGATGGAGACGGTCGTGGATGAAAGGGGTTGCATGTGTGCCTCGCGGCGTAGTGAAGGTGGGCGAATGATGGTTCGCTCCCGCACCGCGAGGCTTGAATGCTTGCACCAGTGGCGGCCGGCGGCGCCACTGGTATCTCAGGACGGTACTTTCAGGCGGCGAGCAGGCCGCTCACGCGCTGGCGCAGCACGTCGGGCTGCACCTCGGCCGGCGGCACGGCACCGCCGACGTTCAGGCCCACGCGGCTGTAGAAACCACGGCGAAAGGGCTTGGCCATGGCCACGTTCTGGCCGCCGCGCAGCTCGATGCGGCTGAAGTACGAGCCCCACAGGTTGGTCAGCGCCATCGGGATCACCGGCGGCTCGAGGCCTTCGGCGCGCGCGCTCTCGATGATCTTCATCACCCCGCCCTTGAAGGGCTGCAGCTCGCCGTCGCGGGTGATCGCGCCCTCGGGGAAGATGGCGAGCAGGTCGCCCTCGCGCAGCACCTCCAGCGCCTTGGCGAAGGCGGCCTCGTAGGCGGCCGGGTCGTCCTTCTGCGAGGCGATGGGAATGGCCTTGGCCAGCTTGAACAGCCAGCCCAGCACCGGCACCTTGAAGATGCGGTGGTCCATGATGAAGCGGATGGGCCGCGGGCTCGCCGCCATCAGCAGCACCGCGTCGATGAAGCTCACGTGGTTGCACACCAGCACGGCCGCGCCCTCGGTGGGAATGTGCTCGTCGCCCTTGATGTCGAAGCGGTAGACGAAGCGCGACAGCACCCAGGCCACGAAGCGCAGCAGGTACTCGGGCACCAGCAGGAAGATGTAGAACGCCACCACCGCGTTGGCGATGCCGGTGAACAGGAAGATCTGCGGAATGGTGAAGCCCGCGCCCAGCAGCGCGCCGGCGATGACCGAGCTGCCGATCATGAACAGCGCATTGAGGATGTTGTTGGCCGCGATGATCCGCGCGCGGTGCGTGGGCTGGCTGCGCAGCTGGATGAGCGCGTACATCGGCACGCTGTACAGCCCGGCGAACAACGACAGCAGCGCCAGGTCGGCCATCACGCGCCAGTGCGCGCCCTGGTGCACGAACGCGCCGATGCCCATCTCGGGCACCTGCGGCAGGCCGCGCGAGGCAAAGTACAGGTCGATCGCGAACACGCTCATGCCGATGGCGCCCAGCGGCACCAGGCCGATTTCCACCTGCCGGCGGCTCAGCGTCTCGCACAGCAGCGAGCCCACGCCGATGCCGATCGAGAACACCACCAGCAGCAGCGAGGCCACCTGCTCGTTGCCGTGCAGCACTTCCTTGGCGAAGCTGGGGAACTGGCTCAAAAACACCGCGCCGAAGAACCACATCCACGAGATGCCCAGCAGCGAGCGGAACACCACCACGTTGCCGTGCGCGAGCTTGAGGTTGCGCCAGGTCTCGCTGAACGGGTTCCAGTTGATGACCAGCGCGGGGTCGGTGGCCGGCGCCTGCGGAATGGCCTGCGCCACGCCCCGGCCCACCAGCGCCAGCAGCACGCAGGCCACGGCCACGCTCATGTGGCCGACCTGCGGCAGCGCCACCAGCAGCCCGCCCGCCACCTGGCCCAGCAGGATGGCCACGAAGGTGCCCATCTCGACCATGCCGTTGCCGCCCGTGAGCTCGCGCGCGTCCAGCACCTGCGGCAGGTAGGCGAACTTGACCGGCCCGAACAGCGTGGAGTGCAGCCCCATGAGGAACACGCAGCCCAGCAGCACCACCGCGTCGGCCCGCACGAAGCCCCAGGCCGCCAGCACCATGATGGCGATCTCGAGGTTCTTCACGAAGCGGATGATCTTCGTCTTGTCGAACTTGTCGGTGAGCTGGCCGGCCGTGGCCGAGAACAGCAGGAACGGCAGGATGAACAGCGCCCCGATCACCAGCCCCGCCATGGAGGGCGACATCCAGCTCAGCTGGAGCTGGTAGGTCACCATCACGGTGAAGGCGAACTTGAAGAGGTTGTCGTTCGCCGCGCCCGCGAACTGGGTCCAGAAGAAAGGCGCGAAGCGCCGCTGCTTGAGGAGGGCGAACTGGTTGGCGTGGGCGTTCGCTTCGTGAGCCACGGGTGTGGCGGCAGCGGCGGGGGTTGTCATTCGAAGGATTCTCCTCAGGCGGCCACGGCGGCGGCGCCCGGATTGTGCCGCAGCGCGGCCTGCCAGTGCATCTCGAGCTTGCGCAGCGCGAACACCACGGGCAGGCCCGCCAGCGAGGCCGTGAGGTGCTTGAGCGAATGGCCCGAGATGGTGTGCTGCGTCAGCTCGTAGATCGGCTGGTCGGCCAGCTCGAAGCCCTTGGCCACCACGTAGAAGAAGATCACCCAGCCCAGCTTCAGGCCGACCGACTTGCGCATCGGGGTGGACAGCGCCAGCGTCAGCACCAGCGCCATGCCGCCGAACTGCACCAGCGCCCAGGGCATGACGTTGCCGGTTTCCTGGAACACCTCGGCCGACAGCAGCCCAGCCGTCAGCACGAACCAGGCGGCCGGCCAGCCGGCGCGCTGGCTCACCCGCTCGCACACCGCCACGCCGATCAGGCCGGCAAACGCCACCGCCATGCCGGCGCGGTCGGCGGCCAGCCGGGGGCCGTCGGGCACGAGGTGGAAGAAGGCCGAGCCCGCGGCGGTGGCGATCAGGCCGGCGAAGAAGAGCCAGGCGCAGTCCAGCGTGTTGTCGGGCGGGTCGCTGGCCGGCGGCGCCAGCGGGAACACCGACAGCGCCTGCTGGTGCGAGCGGTCGATGCGGTTGAGCCGGTACAGGCCCCACAGGCCGATCACCAGGAACGGGATGTTGCTCAGCACGTCCATCGCGTTGGGCATGCCGTGCCAGGCGCGGTCGTCGGCGAACACCGAGGCGATGGCCACTTCGGCCGCCGGCAGCTCGGGGCCGAAGAAGCCGATCAGCAGCAGCAACGCGAAGGTGAAAAGCAGTCCGCGTTCGCGGCGGCTGAGTCGGCTGGCAAGAGGCAGAAGCATGGCGGTCCTCGGTGGGTGGGGTAACAAGCCGCGGATTCTGGTTGCCAGCCTCCCTGTAGGCATCGAGAATCGATACGAGGTACTAATTCACACCCTTCGGTATCTTCTTTCAATACCCTTCGCCCGACCTGCACCCTCATGAGCACCACCGTCGACCTTGTCCAAGCCCTCAAGAACGAACTCAAAAGCGCCCGCATGACCTACGCCGACCTGGCCCGGTCGCTGGACATGGCCGAGTCCAGCGTGAAGCGCATGCTGGCCAAGAGCGACATGCCGCTGTCGCGCGTGGACGCCATCTGCCGGGCGCTGAAGATCGACTTTGCCGAGCTGGCCCGCCGCGTGGCCGACGCCCAGCCGCTGCTGAAGGAGCTGACGCACGAGCAGGAAAAGGCCGTGGTGAAGGACAAGAAGCTGCTGCTGGTGGCCATCAGCGTGCTGAGCCAGTGGACGCTGGAGCAGATCGTGACGGCCTACCGCATCAGCGAGGCCGAGTGCATCGGCTGCCTGGCGCAGCTGGACCGCATCGGCATCATCGAGCTGCGCCCGCTGAACCGGTACCGCCTGAAGCTGGCCAAGACCTTCCGCTGGCGCCCGCACGGCCCGGTGATGGAGTTCTTCCGCGAGAACGTGGTGCTCGACTACTACCGCGGCGGCTTCGACGGCCCGGCCGAAGGTCTGCTGCTGGTGCACGGCTCGATCAGCCGTTCGCTGGCGCCGGCCTTCCTGGAGCGCCTGCAGCGCGTGGCGCAGGACTTTGCGCAGCAGCACCAGACCGACCAGAAGCTGTCGGCCAAGGACCGCGAGGGCTACACGCTGCTGCTGGGCATGCGCAACTGGGAGTTCGAGCTGTTCACCCGGCTGCGTCGAGCCTAGGCCTGAAGGTTCAGGCCTTGGCGGCTTCCAGCGCGTCGCGCGTGGTGCGCGCGGCGTTCTTCGCGGCTTCGGCGAAGTCTTCGCCCGACGACGCGTAGATGATCGCGCGCGACGAGTTCACGATGATCGGCGCGTCGGCACGCCAGCCTGCGCGCACCGTCGCCACCGCGTCGCCGCCCTGTGCGCCGACGCCCGGAATCAGCAGCGGCACCGTCGGCGCGAGTTCGCGCACGCGCTCGATTTCCGCCGGGTAGGTCGCGCCCACCACCAGCCCTAACTGGCCGTTGAGGTTCCACGGGCCCTGCGCCAGCTTCGCGACGTGCTCGTACAGGAAAGGCTGGCCCTCGACGTCCGCCAGGCGCTGGCCCTGCAGGTCGGAGCCGCCGGGGTTGCTGGTGCGGCACAGCAGGAAGGCGCCCTTGCCCTCGTGCTTGAGGTAAGGCGCCACCGAGTCGAAGCCCATGAAGGGCGACAACGTGACCGCGTCGGCGCCGTAGCGCTCGAAGGCTTCCAGCGCGTACTGCTCGGCGGTGGAGCCGATGTCGCCGCGCTTGGCGTCCAGGATCACGGGCACGTGGGGCGCGTTGCGGCGCAGGTGCTCCATGAGCTGCTCGAGCTGGGCTTCGGCGCGGTGGGCGGCGAAGTAGGCAATCTGCGGCTTGAAGGCGATGACCAGGTCGGCCGTCGCGTCGACGATGCGCGCGCAGAAGTCATAGATGCGGCTGGCGTCGCCCTTGAGCTGCCCCGGGAATTTGGCTGGCTCTGGATCGAGCCCCACGCAGAGCAACGAACCGTTTTTTTGCTGCGCGGCGGCCAGCTTGTCGAGGAAAGTCATGGGGCGGGATTTTAGGCGGCCCGCTTCCAGCCCCTGTTCCAGCCCTGTTTCAGGCGGTCAGCCCGGCGTGGGCGTGTGCTGCTCGGCGGCCAGGCACAGGTCGGCCCAGGCGCGTGCCTTGTCGGCCGGGTTGCGCAGCAGGTACGCCGGGTGGTACGTGGCCACCACGGGCGCCCCGCCGGCCGCGGCCAGCGGCACGACGCGGCCGCGCAGCTTGCCCAGCGGGTCGCCGCTTTGCATCAGGCTTTGCGCGGCCAGCGGGCCCATGGCCAGCACGACGCGCGGGGCGAGCGCCGCCGCGTGCGTGTCGAAGGCCTCGCTCATCGGGCGCGGGCTGCCGGGCTGGCCGGCGGCCACGCCGCGGTGGGTGCGCAGCAGGTGCACGGGCGTCTTGCCGTCGTGCAGCTTCAGGGCGCGCAGCATGTTGTCGAGCAGGCGGCCGGCGTCGCCCTCGAAGGGCTCGCCGTGGCGGCCGTCGGGCTCGGGGGGCATGTCGGCGATGACCAGCCAGCCGCCCTGCACGGCGCCATCTTCGGCGGCACCGGCGTACAGGCGGCACGGGTCGTCGACCAGCACGGCGGCGCCTTGGGACAGCGGCGCGGCCGCGGGCCGCGGCGCCGGGGCCGGCGTGGGGGCCACCACCGGCCGGGCCACGGGGGCCGGCGCGGCGACCGGCCTTTCGGCCTCGAATCGCTCGCTCACGGGCGCCGGTTCTGTGTATGGCGCTACTGTTTCAGGAGCGACAGCGACAGCAGCGACAGGCGCCAGCTCCGCAACTTCCGCGACTTCCGCAACCTCGGGCACCGGCCACCAGACCTTCACACCCATCTCGTCGAGCATCGCGCGCTGGCGTGCGTCGAGTTTCAATGTCTGCACCGCGCTCATCGCAAGGCTCCCCAGGCGGTGCCTGTTTCATTCAATCGCAGGCTCATGACCACGGCGTCCTCGCGCTTGTTGTCGTGCGCCGGGTAGTAGCCCTTGCGCACGCCGACGCTGCGAAAGCCCTGGCGCAAATAGATGTCCAGCGCGCGCTGGTTGCTCTGGCGCACTTCGAGCCAGAGCCACTGCGCGCCCTCGGCGCGCGACCAGCCGCCCAGCGCCTCGAGCATGAGCGGCGCCCAGCCCTGGCGCTGGAACGCCGGCGCCACGGTGATGTTCAGCAGGTGCACCTCGTCGACGCCCTTCATGGCGACGAAATAGCCGATCAGCGTCTCGCCCAGTTCGGTGACCGGCGACACGACGCCCGGCGCCGGGCCGGGTGCCAGCAGGCACTGGCAGTGGTAGCCCACGGCCATGGAATCGGTGAAGTTGGCGCGCGTCCAGGGGTGGCTGTAGGCCGTCAGCTCGACCGCGCAGACCGCATCGATCCGCTCGACGGTGAGCGGTTCGAGGCGGGCTTCGACGGGCTGGAGGACGGCGCTCATGCGGCTGGAATCAGGTGGCGGAAGCGGCGGCCGCCGCCTTGATGGCGGCGCGTTCTTCCGTGGTTTGCGCCACTTTATCGCGAACATAGAGCGGCCAGGCCTGCGCCGCGGGCACGGTCCGACCGGCGGCAAGCAGCGCCGGGGCCAGCCGCAGCATGGCCTCGGCGCCCGGCAGCACCTCGTGGCGCGCGCCGGTGGCGGCCAGGCGAGGGCCGTAGGCGGCGAAGGCATTGCCCGCCAGCGCCCAGCCGGCGGGCACTTCGAGGGCTTCGGGCGACAGCAGCAGGGGCTCGTCGTCGCCGCCCAGCGGGCCGTGGGCAGCGAAGTCGTAGCGCGCGGCGTAGACCTGGTCCATGCGGGCGTCCAGCACGGCCACCAGCTGTTGCGCGCCGGACACATGGCGCGCCTCCTCGGCAACGGCCAGCAGCGTGTCGACCGGCAGCAGCGGCACGTTGGCGCCGAAGGCCAGGCCCTGCGCCACGGAGCAGGCGGTGCGCAGGCCGGTGAACGAGCCCGGCCCGCGGCCGAAGACGATGGCGTCGAGCCCGGACAGCGCGAGCCCCGCGTCGCGCAGCAGTTGCTGGATCAGCGGCAGCAGCGTGGCCGAGGCCTGGGCGCCGCCCGCGCCGTGGTGGGCGAGCACCTGCTCGCCGTGGCGCACCGCCACCGACAGGTGTTCGGTGCTCGTATCGAAAGCCAGCAGCTTAGACATTGGTGGGGCGCCCCATGACGGGGGCGGAAGAAGAAGCAAGGGGAACAAGGGGAAGCGCACGCGCCGGTGCGCTTTTCTGCACGCCGAACAGGATGCCGGCCGTGACCAGCAGCAGCCCGGCGACCAGGTTCCAGTAGAGCGGCTCGCCCAGCCAGATCACCGCGCCGAAGGCCGACAGGCCGGGCACCAGCGCCGTGATCATGGTGGTGCGCACCGGGCCGAAGTGCTGGACCATCCGGGTGAAGGTGATGCCCGAGATCACCACCGAGCCGCCGCCCTGGAAGGCCATCTGGAACGCCACCTCGCGCCACGGCGCGGTGCCCAGGTGGCTCGCCACCTGCCCGCCGGCCACGAGCAGCGCGTACACCGGCACGTAGGTCATCAGCGCGAACACGGTGATGGCGATGGTCGCGCGCACGGCGTCCAGGCCGTGGCGGCGCGCCACCACGCTGTAGCAGGCCCAGCAGAAGGCGGCGGCCATGAAGAGCAGGTCGCCCTTCCACACCTCGCCGCCTTCGAAGGCGTGCAGCAGGCTGCGCCCGCCGACCACCAGGTCGCCCGCCACGATCATCGCCAGGCCGAGCGCGCGCATCGGCGTGATGCGCTCGCGCAGCACCAGCGCGGCCAGCAGCGTGGTCCACAGCGGCAGGCTGCCGGGCATCAGCACCGAGGCATGGCCGGCCGGCGCGAAGAAGAAACCGCTGTAGGCCGCCATGGCATAGGCCACGCCGCCGAAGATGCCCGCCGCCGCGGTGACGCGCAGCGACAGCGGCGACAGGCCGAAGAACGAGGACACCGCGGCGCCCGCCTGCCCTTGCCGGGCTGCGCGCCGGCCCTTCATGACCAGCCACGCGCCCCACGGCACCAGCACCAGGCTGGCGCCGCAGATGCGCGCGCAGGCCAGGTCGAACGGGGTGAGCGAGCGGCCGGCCGAGGCGCGCGCGATGACGATGAAGGCGGTCCACACCAGCACGGTGACGACGGCCGCGCCGATGCCGAGCATGCGCGGAGACAGCAAAGGCGAAGGCGGTGGGGAAATCGTCGGGGACGCGGCGGGCATCCCGGCATTATCGAGGCCGCCCACCGGCCGCGCCGGCGGCGGGCGAATCAGCCGGCCGCGCCTTCAGGTTCGGCCCGCAGGATGGCCAGCCCCGCCTTGCGCAGCGGCGCCAGCGCCTTGGCCGGCGCGTCCGGCGACACCAGCAGGCTCGCGGCCGCGCCCACCGGGTTGACCACCCAGGCCGAGGCCGCGCCCAGCTTTTCGGACGACGCCAGCACCACCGTCTCGGCCGCCGCGGCCATCAGCGCGCGCTTGATCTCGGCCTCTTCCAGGTCGCCCGTGGTCAGCCCCGCCTCGGCGTGGACGCCGGTGACGCCCATGAAGTAGGTGTCGGCATGGATGCGCGCAATGGCCGCCATGGCCGCCGCGCCGACCGCCACCATCGAATGCCTGAAGAGCCGCCCGCCGATCAGCACCACCTCGACGCCGGCGTGCGCCGCCAGCTCGGTGGCCACCGACGGGCTGTGCGTGACCACCGTGGCCCGCAGCGCGCGCGGCAGGTGGCGCGCGAGCTGCACGGCGGTGGTGCCGCCGTCGATGAACACCACCTGCCCCGGCTTCACCATGCGCGCCGCGGCACGGCCGATGGCCACCTTCTCGCCCGGCGCCAGCTGCTGGCGGCCCGCGAAGTCGGCCTCGGCCGCGGCCATCGGCAGCGCGCCGCCGTGCACGCGCTGCAGCAGGCCTTCGGCCGCCAGCTCGCGCAGGTCGCGCCGGATGGTGTCTTCCGACAGGCCGAGTTCGTCGCTGAGCGCCTTCGCCACGACGTTGCCGTCGCGCTGGAGCACCGAGAGGATGTGTTGCTTGCGCTGGCGGGTGAGCATCGGGCGATGGTATCGGCCTGCGCGCTTGATTGCACGAATTTTCTTGTTATTGCACGAACATGCACATATGCTCGCCGCCATGACCTTGCAAGACCGCGTCCGGGTGCACGAAGTCACCCTGCTTTCCGACCACTGGTACACGCTGCGCACCACCGCCTTCGACTGGCGGCGCAACGACGGCCAGTGGCAGCGCATGCACCGCGAGACCTACGACCGCGGCAACGGCGCCGCGCTGCTGCCGTACAACCTCGCGCAGCGCAGCGTGCTGCTGACGCGGCAGTTCCGCTACCCGGCCTTCGTCAACGGGCACGACGAGCTGCTGATCGAAGCGGCCGCCGGCCTGCTGGACGACGCGGCGCCCGAGGAACGCATTCGCGCCGAGGTCGAGGAAGAGCTGGGCTACCGGCTCGGCGGCGTGCAGAAGATCTTCGAGTGCTTCATGAGCCCGGGCTCCGTCACCGAGAAGCTGCACTTCTTCGTGGCGCCCTACGAGCCCTCGATGCGCATCGGCGCGGGCGGCGGGCTGGCCGAGGAAGGCGAGGACATCGAGGTGCTGGAGCTCGGCATCGGCGAGGCGCTGGCCATGGTGGCCGACGGGCGCATCGCCGACGCCAAGACGGTGATGCTGCTGTACCACGCGAAGCTGCACGTGTTCGCGCCGTAATGCCTCTCGTCATTCGCGTCGGGAATTCGCGTCGGGATAATGGGCGGATGCCTTTTGCCTTCCGCCGCGCCGCCTGCGCACTGACTCTCTTCACGCTGGCCTCGGCCGGCGCTTTCGCCCAGCAAGCCCTCCCCACCCAGGTCGACGCCGCCCTCGCCCGCGCCAAGGTGCCGCGCGAGTCGGTCACCATGCTGGTGGCCGAAGCCGACGGCACGCGCCAGCCGCGCCTGGCGTGGCGCACGCAGGTGCCGGTGAACCCGGCGTCGATCATGAAGCTGGTCACCACCTACGCCGCGCTCGACATGCTGGGCGCCGCCTACAACTGGACCACGCCGGTGTACGTCGAGGGCACGGTGGCCAACGGCGTGCTCAACGGCAACCTGTACATCAAGGGCCAGGGCGACCCCAAGCTGGTGCTGGAGCGCGTGTGGCTGCTGCTGCGCCACGTGCAGGGCCTGGGCATCACCACGGTGAGCGGCGACATCGTGATCGACCGCAGCGCCTTCGAGACCACGGTCGAGGGCGACCCGGGCGCCTTCGACGGCGAGCCGCTGCGCCCCTACAACGCCTCGCCCGACGCGCTGCTGGTGAACTTCAAGTCGGTCAACATGACCTTCGCGCCCGACCGCGCCGGCCAGATCGCGCGGGTGAGCTACGAGCCCCCGCTGGCCAGCGTGGCCATGCCGGCCACCGTGCCGATGGTGCCCGGCGAGTGCGGCGACTGGCGCACCGGCCTGCGCGCCGACTTCACCGACGTGAACCGCATCCGCTTCAACGGCGGCTTCCCCACCGCCTGCGGCGAGAAGAGCTGGGCCGTGGCCTACGGCGACCCGCGCACCTACGCCATGCGCGCCATCGGCGGCATGTGGGCCGAGATGGGCGGGCGCGTGGGCGGCCAGATGCGCGAAGGCCGCGTGCCGGCGGGGCTGAAGCCGGCGTTCGAGTTCGAGTCGCCGCCGCTGGCCGAGGTGATCCGCGACATCAACAAGTACAGCAACAACGTGATGGCGCAGCAGCTGTTCCTCACGATCGGGCTCACGCAGAAGAACCGCGGCACCTTCGAGGCCTCGCGCACCGCGCTGGGCCAGTGGTGGAAAGACCGCATCGGCACGGGCGAGGCGCAGCCGGTGTTCGAGAACGGCTCGGGCCTGTCGCGCGACGAGCGCATCAGCGCCGCGGCGCTGGGCAAGATGCTGCAGGTGGCCTGGCGCTCGCCGGTCATGCCCGAGCTGATGTCTTCGCTGCCCGCCATGGGCGTGGACGGCACGCTCAAGCGGCGCACGCTGCGCTCGGGCGGCTCGGCCCACCTGAAGACGGGCACGCTGCGCGACGCCTCGGGCGTGGCCGGCTTCGTGGACGGCGCCAGCGGCCGGCGCTACGTGCTGGTGGCCATTGCCAACGGCGAGAACGCGGGCGCGGCGCGCGCGGCGTTCGACGCGCTGGTCGACTGGGCCTCGCAGGACAACTGAGCGGCGTCCGCGCGCCACCCCATGGCTCGCACGGCAAGCGTTCTGTAGGCGAACACCGATTGCGTGGGACTGCCCGGCTGAACAGAATCGGACGCTCGTTCGATTCCAGATTCCAACCCGACGCAGGAGACACCCCGTGCAAAAAACACAAGCTTCCTCCATCCAGCGAACACGGCTGAACAGGCCCGTTTCACTCGCGGCCCTCGCGGGCACCACGGTGCTGCTCGCGGCCTGCGGCGGAGGGGGCGGCGGGGGTGGGGGCGGCATCGGGGTGGGCTTTCCGCCGCCGGTGGCCGACACGGGGCGCGGCTCGGTCGTCACCAACCCGCCGGAGCAGACCGCCAGTCTCACGGCCGACCAGTTCAACGCCAGCCTGCAGGGCAGCGCGCAGGGCAAGACGCTGCTGCAGATCGCGGGCACGCCCAAGTGCGGCGTCACCCTGCGCTCGCTCGAGTACCGCACCATCGGCGCGAAGAACGAGGCCACCAACGCCACCGCCGCGATCATGGTGCCCACGGGCAGCGACGTGGCCTGCGGCGGCCAGCGCCCGGTGGTGCTGTACGCCCACGGCACCACGGCGGCGCGCAACTACAACCTCGCGAAATGGACCGACGCCACGCAGGCGGCCGCCGGCGAGGGCCTGCTGGTCGCGGCCATGTTCGCGGCGCAGGGCTACATCGTGGTGGCGCCCAACTACGCGGGCTACGACAAGTCGACGCTGCCCTACCACCCGTACCTGGACGGCGACCAGCAGGGCAAGGACATGGTCGACGCGCTCACCGCCGCGCGCAAGACCTTCTCGAACATCGGCGCGAACGACGCCGGCTCGCTGTTCATCACCGGCTATTCGCAGGGCGGCTACGTGGCCATGGCGGCGCACCGCGAGATGCAGGCCACGGGCAAGGCGGTGACGGCCTCGGCGCCCCTGTCGGCGCCCTCGGCCATCAGCCTGCTGACCGACTACACCTACCAGGGCTGGCCGGCGCTGGGCGCCACGCTGTTCGTGCCGCTGCTGTCGACCAGCTGGCAGCAGCAGTTCGGCAACGTCTACAACGCGACCACCGACATCTACGAGTCGCAGTACGCGAACGGCATCGACACGCTGCTGCCGAGCCTGACGCCCGACACGCTGTTCAGCTCCGGCAAGCTGCCGCAGCTGGCGCTGTTCCCGGCGAACGCCACGCCGGGGCCGGTCAACAGCCAGCTGGCGATCTTCTACGGCGCCAACAACCTGATCCGCCAGAGCTTCCTGACGCAGGCGGCCACCGACATCCAGTCGAACCCCTGCCCCGGCAATGCGCTGCCGCCCACGGCGGCCTCGCTGAGCACGGCCACGCCGCTGAACTGCGCGCCGTCCACGGGCTTCCGGAAGGCGGCCGTGGCGAACGACCTGCGCAACTGGGTGCCGACCCGGCCGATGCTGATGTGCGGCGGCGCGAACGACCCGACCGTGAACTTCATCAGCACCCGCGCCACCTCCGGCTACTTCAGGGCCAAGGGCGTGCCGGCCAGCGCGCTGACGGTGGTCGACCTGGAGGATTCGGCCGCGATCGACGCCTACTCGAACGCCCGCGCGGGCTTCGCGCAGGCCAAGGACCTGCTGGCGCAGGGCACCTCGGGCAGCGCGGCGGACAAGGCGCAGGCGGTCACGCTGGCGTACCACGGCACGCTGGCGCCGCCGTTCTGCCTGGCGTCGGCGCGCGGGTTCTTCCAGGGCGTGTTGGCGGCGGGGGGCTGACCAGGCCCCACCCGGCGCGCGGAATCAGGCCGCCGAGGCGCGCTGCAGGCGGTCTTTCACGCCTTCCCACTCGGGCGCTTCAGGCGGTGTCTCGACCCAGATCAGCTTGACGCCCTGCGCGTCGAACTCGCGCAGCACCGCGAAGAGCTGCTGCGCGCCGGCCGCCGCGTCGTCGGGCATGCGCCGCAGCACCAGGCGCTGCGAGCGCGTGCGGACCGCGGTGCGGGTCCACACGGCAATGTGCGCGGCGTTGGCGCCGAGCACGTCGAGCCCGGTCTGGATCGCCTTGGCGTCCATCAGGCGCACCTTGGCGTTGGGCGCGTAGTGCGCCTCCAGCGTGCCCGAGGCGCGCGGGTCGGGCGTCTCGAGCATCTCGCGGCCGCTGAGCTTTTCGCCGCAGGCGGCCTCGATCTGCGCGCGCGTGATGGCGCCCGGGCGCAGCAGCACCGGCGCGCCGCGGCTGCAGTCGACGATGGTCGACTCGATGCCCACCTCGCAGGCACCGCCGTCGAGCACCGGGACGGCCTCGCCGAACTCTTCGAACACATGCTGCGCCGTGGTCGGGCTGACGCGGCCGAAGCGGTTGGCGCTGGGCCCCGCGACGCCCGGCACGCCCTGTTCGGCGCAGGCCTCCAGCAGCGCCTGCGCCACCGGGTGCGAGGGGCAGCGCAGGCCGATGGTGTCCTGCCCGCCGGCCGCGGCCGCGCCCACGCCGGGTTGGCGCGTGACGATCAGGGTGAGCGGGCCGGGCCAGAAAGCCTGCACCAGCTTCTGCGCGAACGGCGGCAGCGGCTGCGCGAAGCGCGAGAGCGCCTCGGTGCCCTTGGTGCCGGCCGCCACGTGGACGATCAGCGGATGGTCCGCCGGCCGGCCCTTGGCCTCGAAGATGCCGGCCACGGCCGTGTCACTGGTCGCGTCGGCGCCCAGTCCGTAGACGGTTTCGGTCGCGAAGGCGACCAGCCCGCCCGCGCGCAGCACGCGCGCGGCCTCGGCAATGCCCTCGGGCGACCGGCCGTCCAGGATCATGCGATGCCGGCGCCGGTCACCGCCGGCAGGCCCAGCAGCAGCGCGGCCTGCGAGGCGGTGGCGCGCACGGCTTCGAGCGTGGGGCCGGTGAAGGTCAGGTGGCCCATCTTGCGGGCGCGCCGCGGGTCCATCTTTCCGTAGAGGTGCAGGTGGGCGCCGGGCAACGCGAGCACCTCGCTCCAGCGCGGCGTCACGGGCGTCACGGGCGTGGCAGGCTTGTCGGCCTTGCTGCCATCGCCTGCGCCATCCGCCTCGGGGAACCACAGGTCGCCCATCAGGTTGAGCATGATCGCGGGGCTGTGCTGGCGCGGCGCGGCCAGCGGCAGGCCGGCGAGCGTGCGCACCTGCAGCTCGAACTGCGACACGTCACAGGCTTCCATCGTGTAGTGGCCGCTGTTGTGCGGGCGCGGCGCCATCTCGTTGACCACCAGCGAGCCGTCGGCCAGCGCGAAGAACTCCACGCACAGCACGCCCACGTAGCCCAGGCCGTTGGCGATGCTCCTGGCCGAATTGATGGCGCCCTGCGCCACCGTCTTGGGCATGTTCTGCGCATGCACCTCGGTCACGGCCAGGATGCCGTCGCGGTGCAGGTTGCGCTGCGGCGGGAAATGCACGATCTGCCCGTCGCGGCCGCGCGCCACGATCACCGAGCACTCGAACTCGAGCGGCAGCATCTTCTCGAGCACGCAGGGCACGCAGCCCGTGGCCTGCCAGGCCTCGACCAGCTCGGCGCGCGTCTTCACGCGCTGCTGGCCCTTGCCGTCGTAGCCCAGGCGGGCCGTCTTCAGGATGCCGGGCAGCAGGTGGTCGTCGACGGCGGCGAGCTGCGCCGCGGTCTCGATGGCCGCGTAGGGCGCGCAGGGCACGCCGCAGCGCGTGAAGTGCGCCTTCTCGGCGATGCGGTCCTGCGCGATGGCGATGGCCGGCGCGGCGGGCGACACCGGGCGGGCGACCGCCAGGTGCTCCAGCGAGGGCGCGGGCACGTTCTCGAACTCGGTCGTGACCGCGTCGGCCAGGCCGGCCAGGCGGGCCAGGCCGTCGATGTCGCTGTAGTCGGTGTGGATGTGGTGGTGGCTCACGCGGCCGGCGGGGCTGTCGGCGTCGGGGTCGAGCACCGCCGTGAAATAGCCCATGCGCTGGGCCGCGTGGACGAACATGCGCCCCAGCTGGCCGCCGCCGAGCACGCCGAGCGTGGCGCCCGGAAGGATGGGCAGGTCAGCGTTCTTGCTCACAGGGCACCTCCGCCTTGCGGCGAGAAAGGAGAGACGGGGGGCGCGGGAGGCACGGGAGACGCCGGCGCAGCGTCGCCGGCCGGGGCCGGCGGCAGCGTCATGGCCTCGGCGGCGGCGGTCTGCGCCGTGCGGAAGGCGTCGAGCCTGGCGCGCAGCGCCGGGTCGTTCACCGCCAGCATGGACACCGCGAACAGCGCCGCGTTGGCCGCGCCCGCGCTGCCGATGGCGAAGGTGGCCACCGGCACGCCCTTGGGCATCTGCACGATGCTGTAGAGCGAATCGACGCCCTGCAGGTGCCGGCTGGCCACCGGTACGCCGAGCACCGGCACCGTGGTCTTGGACGCCAGCATGCCCGGCAGGTGGGCCGCGCCCCCCGCGCCCGCGATGATCGCGGCGAGCCCGCGCCCGGCGGCGCTTTCGGCATACGCAAAGAGCGCATCGGGCATCCGGTGGGCCGAGACCACCTTTGCTTCGTGGCTGATTCCGAATTGCTGGAGAATCTCGACCGCGTTGCGCATCGTCTCCCAATCGGAGCTCGAGCCCATCACTACACCGACCTGAATGGTTTCGTTCATGGTTTCAATTTTACGTTTCACCCTCAGTTGGTTCCGATGATCGACATCACTCTCGAAAATTTCCAGGCCGAACTGATCGAAGGCTCCGTCGGCGCGCCGGTGCTGCTGGACATCTGGGCCGAATGGTGCGGCCCCTGCAAGCAGCTCGGCCCGGTGCTCGAAAAGCTCGAGGTCGAGTACGCCGGGCGCTTCACGCTGGCCAAGCTCGACGCCGACAAGGTGCCGCAGATCTCGTCGCAGCTCTCCGAGATGTTCGGCGTGCGCAGCATCCCGTTCTGCGTGATGTTCAAGGACGGCCAGCCGGTCGACGGCTTCGTCGGCGCCATTCCGGCCGAGAAGATCCGCGAGTTCCTCGACAAGCACGTGCCCGGCGCCGACGAGGCCGAGGCGGCCTCCGAGGAAGCCGCGGCGCAGGAAGCGCTGGCCGAGGGCGACACCCTGGGCGCGCTCGAGAAGCTGCAGCACGCCGTGGCCACCGACCCGGCCAACGACGACGCCCGCTTCGACTACATCAAGCTGCTGTTGCAGGAAGGCCGCGTCGACGACGCCAAGGTCGCCTTTGCGCCGGTGATCGCCAAGACCACGCTGGTGCGCCGCTTCGACGCGCTGCAGCGCTGGATGGATGCTATCGATTTCGCAGCACCCCACGCAGGTGCGGCGCCCGCGTTGGCCGATTTCGACGCCAAGATTGCCGCCAACAAGCGCGACTTCGACGCCCGCTTCGCCCGCGCCCGCCTGCTGATGGCCGCGCAGCGCTGGACCGACGCCATGGACGAGCTGCTCGACATCCTGATGCGCGACAAGGCCTGGAGCGAAGAGCTCGCCCGCAAGACCTACATCGCGATCCTCGACGTGATCGAGCCGCCGAAGATCAAGGTGGCCGACGGCCAGATCCCGCCGGACGATCCGGTCGTGGCCACGTACCGCCGCCGCCTGAGCAGCGTGGTGCTGAGCTGAGCCCACGGCCCGGCCCGCCCGCCCTGCATGCCCAAGCGACCTCCGGGTCGCTTTTTTCATGGCCGTTCGGCGTACGGCATGGCATTGGCGCGCCGCGCGGCGTCGCATACGATCACGCCCGATTCAACTTGTTGCAGATTGCAAAAGGAAAGACCGGCCATGCGTTCCTCAGCCCGCCTTGCGCGCCCTGCCAGCCCCGCCCGCCGGACCGCGCTTCCCGTTCTCGCCGCCATGGTCACCGCCCTTGCCGCGCTGGCCGGTTGCGGCAGCGGCATCAGCCTCGACGAACCGATCGAAGGCCCGGCCTGGCGCCTGGTGCAGCTGGGCGACGAGCCCATTGCGCCGGGCGGCGAGGCGCAGGTGCAGTTCGACCGCAGCAGCGGCCGCGTGAGCGGCTCGGGCGGCTGCAACCGCATCTCGGGCACCTTCACGCGCAGCGGCAGCACGCTGAGGATCGGCCAGATGGCCGCGACCCGCATGGCCTGCCTCGACCCGGCGCGCGGCGGCTCCGAGGCGCAGTTCGTCTCCGCGCTGCAGAGCACCGCGAGCTACCGCCTGGCCGGCCCGGGCCGGCTGGCGCTGCTGGACGCGAGCGGGCGCACGGTGGCGCTGCTGAACAGCGGCGGGCGCTGAAATGAAAAAGACCGGCCTCGGCCGGTCTTCCCCTTGTGGCGTTGCAGGGCCCTGCAGGCCCCCAGCCGTTCAGCCCGTGAGCCGCTCCAGCGCCTCGCGGTACTTGGCGGCCGTCTTCTCGATCACTTCGGCCGGCAGGCGCGGCGCCGGGGGCGTCTTGTCCCAGGGCTTGCCGTTGATCTTGGTGGCCTCGAGCCAGTCGCGCACGAACTGCTTGTCGTAGCTCGGCGGGTTGGCACCGGCGGCCAGCGCGTCCTGGTAGCCCTCCACCGGCCAGTAGCGCGAGCTGTCGGGCGTGAGCACCTCGTCCATCAGCACCAGCGTGCCGGCCTCGTCCAGGCCGAACTCGAACTTGGTGTCGGCAATGATCATGCCCTTGGCCAGCGCGATCTGCGCGGCGGTTTCGTAGATGGCGATGCTGGTCTCGCGGATCTGCTGGGCCAGCTTGGGGCCGACGATTTCCACCACGCGCTCGTAGCTGATGTTCTCGTCGTGCTCGCCGGCGGCGGCCTTGGCGGCGGGCGTGAAGATCGGGCGCGGCAGCTTGCTGGCGTTGGTGAGGCCTTCGGGCAGCGGCACGCCGCACACCGACCGGCTTTCCTGGTATTCCTTCCAGCCGCTGCCGGCCAGGTAGCCGCGCACCACGGCTTCGACGGGAATGGGCTTCAGGCGCTTGACCAGCATCGAACGGCCGGTGACCTGCGGCACTTCGGCCTCGGTCACCACGCTCTCGGGCGCCTCGCCGGTCAGGTGGTTGGGGCAGAGCTGGCCGAGCCGCTCGAACCACCACAGGGCCATCTTCGTGAGGATCTCGCCCTTGCCCGGAATGGGCTCGCCCATGATCACGTCGAAGGCGCTGAGCCGGTCGCTCGCGACCATCAGGATGCGGTCTTCGCCGACGGCGTAGTTGTCGCGCACCTTGCCGCGCGCAAGCAGGGGCAGGCTCTGGATGGAGGAGGTGTGGACGGTGGTCATGGGAGCAACAACAAATGCGGTGAGAAACGTGGGAACGGTGAAAGCGGATTGTGCGCGCAGAAAAAAGCCACCGCGAACGGTGGCCTTCGAATCGCCCGGAAGTTTTAGACCACGGCCTGCGCGAGTTCGCCGGCGGCGTACCTGGCGGCGACCACCTGCAGCGTGTCGCCCTTGATCTTGGCGCCCTGGCCTTCGCAGCCGAACTCGATGTAGCGCTGCTTGCAGATCAGCTTGGCGGCTTCGCGCGCCGGCTTGAGCCACTCGCGGGCGTCGAACTTCTCGGGGTGCTCGGCCAGGAACTTGCGCACCGCGCCGGTCATGGCCAGGCGGATGTCGGTGTCGATGTTGATCTTGCGCACGCCGTGCTTGATGGCTTCCTGGATTTCCTTCACGGGCACGCCGTAGGTTTCCTTCATGTCGCCGCCGTACTGGCGAATGATGGCCAGCAGCTCCTGCGGCACGCTCGACGAGCCGTGCATCACCAGGTGGGTGTTGGGAATGCGGCGGTGGATTTCCTTGATGCGGTCGATCGCCAGGATGTCGCCGGTGGGCTCGCGCGTGAACTTGTAGGCGCCGTGGCTGGTGCCGATGGCGATGGCCAGCGCGTCGATCTGGGTGCGCTTGACGAAGTCGGCGGCCTGCTCGGGGTCGGTCAGCAGCTGCTCGCGCGTCATGGTGTCGTCGGTGCCGTGACCGTCTTCCTTGTCGCCCTTCATGGTTTCCAGCGAACCCAGGCAGCCGAGCTCGCCTTCGACGGTGACGCCCAGGCGGTGGGCCATGTCCGACACCTTCTTGGTGACGTCCACGTTGTAGTCGTAGCTGGCGATGGTCTTGCCGTCGGCCTCGAGCGAGCCGTCCATCATGACCGAGCTGAAGCCCAGGTCGATGGCGCCCTTGCAGACGTCGGGGTTCTGGCCGTGGTCCTGGTGCATGACCAGCGGGATGTTCGGGTACTGCTCGATGGCGGCCTGGATCAGGTGCTTGATGAAGGCTTCACCGGCGTACTTGCGGGCACCGGCGCTGGCTTGCAGGATGACGGGCGCGCCGGTTTCCTTGGCGGCCTCCATGACGGCCTGGACCTGTTCGAGGTTGTTGACGTTGAAGGCCGGGATGCCGTAGCCATTGGCTGCGGCATGGTCGAGCAGTTCGCGCATCGAGACGAGTGCCATGGGGAAATACCTCGCGGGAATTAGGGAAAGAAGAAGGCGGAAAGACGAGAGAAAACTACCGCAATTCTACCGAGGGCCCTTGTCGGACTGCACTGACGTCAACCCGAGGAAGTCCATGACCGGCGGCAGCACCGGTCCACCCAGCCACTGGATGGGCTTGCCGAAGGCGCCGATCAGCGTCACGTGGCTCAGGTTGTCGAACAGCTTCACCTCCACCGGCACGCCGGCGGCGCGCAGCGCGGCGGCCATCTGCAGGGTGTTGCGGTCGGGGTAGACCAGCTTGTCCTTCGAGGCCGCCATGAGCAGCGCGCGCGGCGACGCGGGCGTGACGTGCGCCAGCGGCTGCGAGTCGCGCGGCGTGTCCGGCCAGTTGAAGGCGGCCTGCGCCTGCGGGTCGCCGATGGGCAGGAAGTCGTAGGGGCCGGCCAGGCCGATCCAGCCCGCGAGCTGCTTCGGGCTGGCGCCGACCTCGCCCAGCCAGCGGGCGTCCAGCGCCACCATCGCGGCGTTGTAGCCGCCCGAGCTGTGGCCCATCACGTAGACCTGCTTCGGATCGGCGCCGAGCCGCTCGGCGTTGTCCAGCGCCCATTTGACGGCCAGCGCGCTGTCGCGCACGAACGCCGGGTAGGTGAAGGCGGGCGACAGGCCGTAGTCGGGCACCACCACCACCGCGCCGCGCGCGGCCAGCGCCTCGCCCACGAAGCGGTAGCTGGCGCGGTCGCCGGTGGTCCAGGTGCCGCCGAAGAAGAACACCACCAGCGGGCGCGCGCCCCGGGCCGGCGCCGTGGACGGCAGCGGCTGGTACACGTCGAGCACCTGGCGCGGCGCCTTGCCGTAGGCCAGGCCGCCCTGGAACTGGTAGGTGTCGGTGGGCACCAGCCCGTTGAGCACCTTGACGGGGGAGCAGGCCGACAGCGCGGCGGCGGTGGAGACGGAGAGGGCCGCAAAAGAGAAGCGAAGGGAACGGAAGGTCATCGTCACAGTACGCACGCCGCCGGCCGCCGGTTTCGTCAGATGGGAAGCTGCGTGGTCGACAGCACCTGCTTGAGAACGACGAAGGTGCGGATCTGCCGCACGCCCGGCAGGTAGAGCAGCTGCTCGGCATGCAGGCGGTTGAAGCTGTCGTTGTCGCGCGTGCGCACCAGCATGAAGTAGTCGAACTCGCCCGTGACCACGTGGCATTCGAGGCAGCCCGAGACCTTCTGCGCGGCCTTCTCGAAGTCGGCGAACGAGTCGGGCGTGGAGCGGTCGAGCACCACGCCGATCATCACGAGCATGCCCAGGTCGAGCGCGTCGGGGTCGAGCAGCGCGACGATGCCCTTGATGAGCCCGGCCTCCTTGAGCCGCTCCACCCGGCGCAGGCAGGCGGCGGCGCTCAGGTTCACCTTGGCGGCCAGCGCCACGTTGGAGAGCGAGGCGTCGCGCTGCAGGGTGCGAAGGATGGCGCGGTCGGTGCGATCGAGCTCCGGGGGGGAACGCAATTTTGTTGTGCCCATGCCTTGTTTTCCGGCTTGAAAGTTTCAACTCTGCCCATCGTGCCTTCTTTTGTTCCGATAAGCCAGAGAACTTCGCAAGCACGTTGCGAGCCCTTCTTCCTACGATTCAAGGCTTCAACCTCCTGGAGCCGCACCATGAACCTGAAGAAGTTTCCCCGCCACGCCCTGACCTTCGGCCCCTCGCCGATCCACCCGCTGAAGCGGCTGAGCGCGCACCTCGGCGGCAAGGTCGAGCTCTACGCCAAGCGCGAGGACTGCAACAGCGGCCTGGCCTTCGGCGGCAACAAGACGCGCAAGCTCGAGTACCTGATTCCCGAGGCGCTCGAGGGCGGCTACGACACGCTGGTGTCCATCGGCGGCATCCAGTCCAACCAGACGCGCCAGGTGGCCGCGGTGGCCGCGCACCTCGGGCTGAAATGCGTGCTGGTGCAGGAGAACTGGGTCAACTACTCCGACGCACTGTACGACCGGGTCGGCAACATCGAGATGTCGCGCATCCTGGGCGCCGACGTGCGGCTGGACGCGGCGGGTTTCGACATCGGCATCCGCAAGAGCTGGGAAGAAGCCATGGCCGACGTGCGCAAGGCCGGCGGCAAGCCGTTCCCCATCCCGGCGGGCTGCTCCGAGCACCCGCGCGGCGGGCTCGGCTTCGTGGCCTTCGCCGAGGAGGTGCGCCAGCAGGAAGCCGAGCTGGGCATCCGGTTCGACTACGTGGTGGTCTGCTCGGTCACCGGCAGCACGCAGGCCGGCATGGTGGTGGGCTTCGCGGCCGACGGCCGGGCCGACCGCGTGATCGGCATCGACGCCTCGGCCAAGCCGCAGCAGACCTTCGACCAGATCCTGCGCATCGCGAAGAACACGGCCGAGCTGGTCGAGCTGGGCCGCGACATCACCGAGAAGGACGTGGTGCTCGACCGCCGCTTCGGCGGCCCCGAATACGGGCTGCCGAACGACGGCACGCTGGAAGCCATTCGCCTGTGCGCGCGCTTCGAGGGCATGCTGACCGACCCCGTGTACGAGGGCAAGTCGATGCACGGGATGATCGAGAAGGTGCGGCTCGGGGAATTCCCGGCCGGCTCGAAGGTGCTGTATGCGCACCTGGGCGGGGTGCCCGCGCTGAACGCCTACAGCTTCCTGTTCCGCAACGGCTGAGCGGGCGCCCGGCCGGGCGGGTTCAGCTCGCGCGGCAGATCTTCAGCATGTTGGTGCCGCCGGGGGCACCCATGGGCTCGCCGCAGGTGATGGCGTAGACGTCGCCGGTCTGCACGATGCCGCGCTTCTTCAGGTGGGCCTCGGCCTGTTCGAGCGCGGTGTCGCGGTCGGTCTGCGAGTCCATCAGCAGCGGGCGCACGTTGCGGTACAGCGCCAGCTTGCGCTGCGTGGTCAGGCGCGAGGTCAGCGCGTACATGGGAATGTGCGCGCGGTGGCGGCTCATCCACAGCATGGTGGAGCCCGACTCGGTCAGCGCCACGATGGCCTTGGCGCCCAGGTGGTGCGCCGTGAACAGCGCGCCCATGGCGATCGACTGGTCGATGCGGCTGTAGGTCTTGCCGCTGAAGTCGGCGTCCAGCGTCTTGTCTTCCGCGGCCTCGGCGGCTTCGCAGATGCGGCTCATCTCCTGCACGGTTTCCAGCGGATAGCGCCCCGAGGCGGTCTCGGCCGAGAGCATCACGGCGTCGGTGCCGTCGAGCACGGCGTTGGCCACGTCGCTCACCTCGGCGCGGGTGGGCACGGGGTTGGTGATCATCGACTCCATCATCTGGGTCGCGGTGATGACCACCTTGTCCATGTCGCGCGCCATGCGGATCATCTTCTTCTGCAGCGCGGGCACCGCGGCGTTGCCCACTTCCACGGCCAGGTCGCCGCGCGCGACCATGATGCCGTCGCTGGCGCGCAGGATTTCTTCCAGGCGCGGAATGGCTTCGGCGCGCTCGATCTTGGCGATCATGCCGGGCTTGTGGCCGTATTCGGCCGCGGCCACGTTGCACAGCTGGCGCGCCATTTCCATGTCGGTGGCGTTCTTGGGAAAGCTCACGGCCACGTAGTCGGCCTGGAAGCTCATCGCGGTCTTGATGTCTTCCATGTCCTTGGCGGTCAACGCGGGGGCGGTGAGGCCGCCGCCCTGCTTGTTGATGCCCTTGTTGTTCGACAGTTCGCCGCCGAGCTTGACGGTGGTGAGCACCTGGTCGCCCTTGACGGCGTCGACCGTCAGCACGATGAGGCCGTCGTTCAGCAGCAGCTTGTCGCCGGGCTTCACGTCGCGCGGCAGGTCCTTGTAGTCGAGGCCGACGCAGTCGATGTCGCCGGGCTCGGTGCGCGAGGCGTCGAGCACGAACTTGGCGCCCGGCTCCAGCCAGACCTTGCCCTGCGCGAACTTGCCCACGCGGATCTTGGGGCCCTGCAGGTCGGCCATGATGGCCACTTCGCGGCCCGCCTTGCGGGCGGCTTCGCGCACCATGGTGGCGCGATCGATGTGGTCCTGCGCCGTGCCGTGGCTGAAATTCAGCCGCACCACGCTGACCTTGGCCTGGATCATCTGCAACAGCAGTTCAGGGGTGCTGGACGCCGGACCGAGCGTGGCAACGATCTTGGTGGCGTGGCGGGGGATGCGGTCCGTGCTCATGAGGGTAGTCTCCGTTTTGTATTCGCTACTGTATACACTTTGTGTGTCCGACGGAAGTCACCCGTGACGGGCTTTCGTCTCGCCGCCCGCCGCGCCGGCGATCAGGCGGCCGCGCGCTTGGCCAGGATTTCGAAGGCCGGCAGGGTCTTGCCCTCCAGCACCTCGAGGAAGGCGCCGCCGCCGGTCGAGATGTAGCCGACCTGCTTTTCGATGCCGTACTTGGCGATGGCCGCCAGCGTGTCGCCGCCACCGGCGATCGAGAACGCGCTGCTCTCGGCGATGGCCTGCGCAATGGCCTTGGTGCCGCCCGCGAAGGCGTCGAACTCGAACACGCCCACCGGGCCGTTCCAGACGATGGTGCCGGCTTCGCGCAGCTGCGCGGCCAGGATCGCGGCCGTCTTCGGGCCGATGTCCAGGATCAGGTCGTCGTCGGCCACGTCGTTCGCGTCCTTGACGGTGGCAGCGGCGTCGGCCGCGAAGGTCTTGGCCGTGACCACGTCCACCGGAATCGGCACGTCGGCGCCGCGCGCGCGCATGGCGTCGATCACCGCCTTGGCGTTGTCGACCAGGTCGGGCTCGGCCAGCGACTTGCCGATCTTCAGGCCCGCCGCCAGCATGAAGGTGTTGGCAATGCCGCCGCCGACGATCAGCTGGTCCACATTGGCCGACAGGCTCTTCAGGATGGTGAGCTTGGTGCTGACCTTCGAACCCGCCACGATGGCCACCAGCGGACGCTTGGGTTGCGCCAGCGCCTTGGTGATGGCGTCCATCTCGGCCGCCAGCAGCGGGCCGGCCGCGGCAATCCTGGCGAACTGGGCAATGCCGTAGGTGGTGGCTTCGGCGCGGTGGGCGGTGCCGAAGGCGTCGTTCACGTAGATGTCGGTCAGCGCGGCGAGCTTGCGCGCCAGGCCTTCGTCGTTCTTCTTCTCGCCCTTGTTGACGCGGCAGTTTTCGAGCAGCACGACCTGGCCGGGCTTCACGTCGACGCCGTCGACCCAGTTGGCGACCAGCGGAACTTCACGGCCGAGCAGTTCGCCCAGGCGCCTGGCCACGGGCGCCAGCGAGTCCTCGGGCTTGAATTCGCCCTCGGTCGGGCGGCCCAGGTGCGAGGTGACCATCACGGCCGCGCCGGCGTCCAGCGCGAGCTGGATGCAGGGCACGGAAGCGCGGATGCGCGTGTCTTCGGTGATGTTGCCTGCGTCGTCCTGCGGCACGTTGAGGTCGGCACGGATGAAAACGCGCTGGCCGGCGGCTTTGCCCTGTGCGCAGAGGTCGGTGAATCGAATGACGTTCATGGATCTGGAGGAGGTGGAAGACGGGTCGGCCTGCATTGTAGGTTTCGCCCCGCCGCGGCACTGCGCGCCTCTTGCCGTGTTCTGATGCTTTTCGGCCTTCCCCGGCCCTTCCCCGGCCCTTCCCCGGCCCTTCCCCGGCCCTTTCCCAGTCCTTCCCCGGTCCCGTCGCCCGCTCCTTGCGCTACCCCTTCGGCTGCGCCCTGGCGAAGCCCTCCAGGATCTCCACGAAGCTCGCCGCCGCCGGCGACAGGGTGCGCCGCGCCGCGCTGTAGACGCACACCTCGCGGTGGAAATCGGGCGATTCGAGCCGCACCATCTGCAGGCCGTGGGCGCGCACCAGCGGCGCGGAATAGGTCGGGCACACCGTGAGCCCGAGCCCCGAGGCCACCATGCCCAGCGCGGTCGTCATGTACGACACCTCCTGCGTGCCCGCGCGCAGCATGTACTCGCGCTCCTGCGCTCCCAGTTCGGGCAGCACGCGCTGGCGGAAGTCCCGCGTGGGCGCGATGAAGGTGTAGGGCGCCAGTTCGTGCCAGCGCACCTTGCGGCGCTTGGCAAAGGCGTGGTCCGGCGGGCAGATCAGCCAGTGCCGGTCGCGGAACAGCGTGCGGCGCTCGATGGCGCCGTCCACGGCCACGTCCTGCCCCACGGCCAGCTCCACGTCGCCGGCCATCACGCCCGCCAGCAGGTGCTCGGGCAGCGTGTCGGCCAGGCGCACGTCGACGTCGGGGTACTGCGCGCGGTAGACCGCGATCACGCGCGGCATCAGCGTGCAGGCCATGAGCTGCGGCGCCGCAAGCCGCAACAAGCCTTTCTTCTTGTCACGCAAATCCGTGACGCCGGCCACCGCGCTGGTGAGGTCGCCCAGCAGCCGGTGCACCGACGGCAGGAACTCGCGCCCCGCTTCGGACAGCTGCACGCTGCGCGTGTTCCGGTCGAGCAGCTGCACGCCCATTTCGCGTTCGAGTTCGCGCACCAGCACGCTGAGCGCCGACTGCGTGAGGTGCAGCTGCTGCGCCGCGGCGGTGAAGCTGCCGCTTTCGGCCACGGCGGCGAAGGCGCGCAACTGGCGCAGGGTGAGGTTCATATATATGGTTATTTCATCAATCGATGAATTAATTTCGATTGCATCATAAGACGCGGCATCGCCCAATCGCGGCTTACCGGAGACACGAGCCATGCCAACACCGCCACCGCCCATTCGCGGGCTGCACCACTTCGCCTGGCGCTGCCGCGACAGCGAGGAAACCCGCCGCTTCTACGAAGACCTGCTGGGCCTGCCGCTGGCCCACGTCATCAAGAGCGACCACGTGCCGAGCACCGGCGAGTACTGCCCCTACGTGCACATCTTTTTCCAGATGCGCGACGGCTCGTACATCGCCTTCTTCGACCTGGGCGACGATGTGGCCGCGCTGCCCTCGCCCAACACGCCGGCCTGGGTGAACCACATCGCGCTGCGCGTGGACGCGGTGGCCGACCTGCTGGCCGCCAAGGCGCGGCTCGAAGCCGCGGGCGTCGAGGTGCTGGGCGTGACCGACCACCACATCATCGAGTCGATCTACTTCTTCGACCCCAACGGCATCCGCGTGGAGCTGACCACGCCGACCGTGCCGCAGGCCGAGATGGACGCGCACGCCTTGCGCGCGCGCGCCGACCTCGACGCGTGGACCGTGCGCAAGGCGGGGCTTCGTGCCGCAGCCGCAGCATCGGAAGGCGCGCCGAATGTCTGAGCTGCAACTCGCCGTCATCGACGTGAAGCCCGGCGCGGCCATGGAGAGCCAGTCGGGCCTGCAGATGCTGCGCCCGCGCATCTACGGCGCCTTGCGCGCACCGCAGGGCCCGAAGAAGGTGGCGGCCATCGTGATGCACCCGACCAGCAACTTCATGGGCCATTACCTGATCGGCCCGCTGGCCGAGCGCGGCATCTGCTGCATGGGGCTGAACTCGCGCTTCGTGGGCAACGACACCGTGCTGCTGATGGAACGCGCCATCCAGGACCTGGGAGCCGGCGTGCAGCACCTGCGCGCGGCGGGCTACGAGAAGGTGTTTCTCGTCGGCAATTCAGGCGGCGCGGCGCTCGCGGCCTTCTACCAGGCGCAGGCCGAGAAGCTCACCGCCACGCACCTGCCCGACGGCGACCCGACGCACCTGCACCCGGGCGACCTGCCGCCGGTGGACGGCATCGCGCTGTGCGCCGCGCACCTGGGCCGCACGCGGCTCATGCGCGACTGGATCGACCCCTCGGTCACCGACGAGCACGACCCGCTCTCGGTCGACCCCGAACTCGACATGTACGACGCGCGCCACCGCGTGCCCTACGACAGCGAATTTCTCGCGCGCTTCAGCGCCGCGCAGAAGTCGCGGCTCGACCGCATCGAGCGCTGGGCCGTCGACCGGCTCGCGCTGCTGCGCCGCACCCCGGGCGCGCCGCGCGACCAGGCCTTCGTCATCTACCGCACGCACGCCGACCCGCGCTGCGTGGACCTGTCGCTGGACGCGAACGACCGGCTGCCCGGCAGCGTGTGGGGCGACGCGCGCCAGGTGAACTACTCGGCCAACGCGATGGGGCGCACCACCTCGCTGACCGCCTTCCTCTCGCAGTGGTCGTCGCGCTCGCAGGCCGACGGGCCGACCAACCTCGCGCGCACCACGGTGCCCAAGCTGCTGCTGACCTACACGGGCGACCAGTCGACCTTTCCGAGCACGCGGGACGCGTGGATGGCGGCGGGCGGCGCGCGCATCCGCAATGTCGACATCGTGGGCGGCAACCACTACCTCGCGGGACAGCCCGGGCTGGTGCCGAATGCGGCGGACGCCATCGCCGAATTCGCGCACGCGCTGTAAGCCTTCCTTCAGCCCCTTACAGAGCCATGGAAAACTTTGCATTCGCGCCGGCCTACGAACTGCCGAGCTGGCCGTTCACGCCGCCGCCCGAACTGGGCAGCACAACGCCCGTGCGCCACCCGATCGTGATCGTCGGCGCCGGGCCCTCGGGCCTCACGCTGGCCTGCGACCTCGCGCAGCGCGGCGTGCATGCCGTGCTGCTCGACGAGGACGACACCGTGGGCGTGCGCGGCGCCTCGTCGCGCGGCATCTGCTACGCGCAGAAGAGCCTGGAGATCTTCGAGCGCCTGGGCATCTACGAACGCATCGCGGCCAAGGGCATCACCTGGTCGTTCGGGCGCACCTTCTCGGGCGAGCAGGAGGTCTACAACTTCAACCTGCAGGCCAACAGCGTCTCCAGGCAACCGCCGTTCATCAACCTGCAGCAGTTCTACATCGAGTGGTTCCTGGTCGAGCGCATTCTCGCGCTCGGCCTGACCGACGTGCGCTGGAAGAGCCGCGTGACCCATGTCGAACAACTGGCCGACGGCGTGCGGCTGAGCATCGAGACGCCCGCCGGCAGCTACACCCTCGAGGCCGACCGGCTGATCGACGCCACGGGCGCCAACAGCCCGATCCGCACGCAACTGGGCATCGACACGCATTCCTCGCGCAGCACCGACCGCTGGTGCATCAGCGACGTGCGTTTCAAGAAGCCGCTGCCCACCGAGCGCTGGACCTGGGTCGACGCGCCCTTCAACGAAGGCCGCGGCGTGTGGCAGCACCTGATGGCCGACGGCGTGTGGCGCATCGACTACCAGATGCCCGAGGACTGCGACACGGCCACCATCAGCAAGCCCGAAGTGGCGGGCGCGCGGCTGCGCGAACAGCTCGGGCCCGACGTGGAGTTCGAGTTCGTGTGGATCGGCCCCTACGGCTACCGCGACCACCTGCTCGACAGCTTCCGCCACGGGCGCGTGTTCTTCATCGGCGACGCGGCGCACGTGGTGAGCCCGTTCGGCGCGCGCGGCGGCAACAGCGGCATCCAGGACGCGGCCAACCTCGGCTGGAAGCTCGCACTGGTGGCGCAGGGCCAGGCCGGCGACGCGCTGCTCGACAGCTACGACGCGGAACGCCAGCCCGCCGCACGGCAGAACCTGCAGGTGACGAGCCGCTCGGCACGCTTCCTCGCGCCGCGCTCGCCGGCCGAGCACACGCTGCGCCGCGCCGTGGTGGCGCTGGCGGCGCGCCATCCGTTTGCGCGCACGCTGGTGAACACGGGGCGCATGTCGGTCGCGAACGACTACCCCGTTGCACCCCAGTTGCCCGACGGCGGGCACACGGTGCAGAACCTGCCGCTGCGCTGGGCCGATGGCCGCGAGACCACGCTGATGCAGCTGCTGGCCGACGGCACGCAATGCATCGGGCTGTGGTGCATGCCGACACGCGCGCAGGCCGATGCGGCGCGCGAAGCCACGGCCTCGCTGCCGTTGCGCCTGCTGGCCATCGGCGACTACAGCGGAGACAACGGCGACAGCGGCGACAGCGGCCTGCCCACGCTGCAGGCCGACGACAGGCTGGCCGCCCACCTCTGCATCGGCGGCACGGGCGGCTTCGCGCTGGTGCGCCCCGACGCCTACCGCGCCGCGGTGCTGGCGAACGCCACGCCGCAATCCATCGCCTCTGCGCTGCGCACCGCGCTCGCCCTGGACATCGACCCCACGCCATGAATACCGAGCCCCGCATCCCCGACCCCGACGGCTTCTACGAAGCCCTGCTCGCCGCGCACGAGGGCCGCACCGAAGCCCGGAGCGCCGACCTCAACGCCCGCCTCGTGCTGCTGCTGGCCAACCAGTGCGCCGACCAGGACGTGCTGCTTGCCTGCATCCGGGCGGCGGCGGAAGAAGACCTCACGACAACCACCACCCCATGACCACGAACGTCTCCTTTGCTTCTGCCTCCGACACCCGCGAGCAGAAGCCCCGGCTGCGCGAGCTTGCGCCCGGTGTCCACGGCTACATCAGCGACTTCGATCCCAACTGCGGCTTCGTCGTCGGCGAAGAGCAGGTGGTGCTGATCGACACGCGCCCCACGCCGCGCATGGCGCGCGACTTTCTCGCAGCCATTCGCACGGTGACCGACAAGCCGATCAAGACCATCGTGCTCACGCACTACCACGCGGTGCGCGTGATGGGTGCGAGCGCCTTCGACGAGGTGGAGCAGGTCATTGCGAGCAACGGCACGCTCGACTGGATCCGCACGCGCGGCCAGGCCGACTTCGATTCGGAGGTGGGCCGCTTCCCGCGCCTGTTCGAGGGCGTGGAAGAGATTCCGGGCCTCACCTTTCCGACGATGAGCTTCCAGGGCGAGATGAGCCTGTGGCTGGGCCCGCGCCCCGGTACGGGCCGCGAACTGCGCCTGATGGCGCTGGGCCGCGGTCACTCGAGCGGCGACACCGTGGCCTGGCTGCCGGACTGCGGCGTGCTGTTCTCGGGCGACGTGGTCGAGAACCACTGCGGCGTGTACGCGGGCGACGCCTACATCGGCGACTGGGCCGGCACGCTCGACGCGGTGCGCGCGCTGAACCCGCGCGTGCTGGTGCCCGGGCGCGGCGCGGTGCTGCAGAACGAGGCCGCGTGCGCCGAGGCCATCGGGCTCACCAAGGCATTTCTCTCGACGTTGCTGGACAGCGTGAAGGCCGGCATTGCCGCGGGCGACACGCTCAAGGGCTGCTTCGCGCGCGCCGAAGCCGCGATGACGCCGCGCTTCGGCAACTGGCCCGTGTTCCAGCACGTGCTGCCCTTCGACGTGTCGCGCGCCTATGACGAGCTGCGCGGCATTGAACACCCCGTGGTGTGGACCGCCGAGCGCGACCGCGAGCTCTGGCAGGTCTTGCGCGGCGAATGAACTGAACCGATTTCAAGACAAGCAACGGAGACAAAAGACGATGAAACGATTCCTTCCCCTGGTGGCCGCGGCCCTGGCGCTGGCCACCTCTTTCGCCTCGGCGCAGCCCGCGGCCTACCCCACCCAGCCGATCAAGTGGATCGTGCCCTACTCCGCCGGCGGCGGCACCGACAACTTGGCGCGCGCGCTGGCCGAGGCGATGCAGCCGTCGCTCGGGCAGCCGCTCATCATCGACAACCGGCCGGGCGCCTCCACCAACATCGGCGTGTCCGTGATGATGCAGGCCAAGCCCGACGGCTACACGGTCATGCAGGCCGAGAACGCGGCGCTGCTGTTCAACGAGCACATGTTCGTCAAGCTGCCGTACAAGCCCGCGAGCGACTTCACCTACATCGGCACCATCGGGCGCTTTCCGGTGGCGCTGGTGGTGCACCCCGACTTTCCCGCCAAGACCGTGGCCGAGTTCGTGCGCTACGTGAAGGCCAACCCCGACAAGGTGAGCTACGCCTCGCCCGGCAACGGCTCGCCGCACCACATGGCGATGGAGCTCTTCAAGCAGAAGGCCGGCCTCACGATCACGCACGTGCCGTACAAGGGCGCCGCGCCGGCCATGACCGACGTGATGGGCGGGCAGGTGCCGGTGATGATGCTGGACCTGGCCTCCGGCCTGCCGATCATCAAGTCGGGCAAGGTGCGGGTGCTGGCCATTGCGCTGCCGCAGCGCGCGGGCGCCTTGCCCGACGTGCCGACCTTCGTGGAGTCCGGCTTCAGCGACGTCAATGCCTATGCTTTCCACGGCCTGATCGGCCCGGCCGGCATGCCGGCCGAGGCGGTGGCGCGGCTCAACAGCGAGCTGCACAAGGCGATGAAGGCACCGAAGGTGGTGAAGCTGTTCGCGGACTTCGGCTTCGAGGCGCTGCCCGGAACGCCGCAGGACTTCTACAAGCTCTCGCGCGCGGAGAGCGAGCGCTGGGGGCAGATCATCAAGACGGCCGGCGTGAAGCTGGACTGATCCCGCGCCGCCTCACATCGCCGAATTCACCGCCCGGCCTCACCGGGCGGCAGGCTACCAGCCCAGGCCGAGGTGCAGGGGCAGGTAGACGGCCATGCCGGCGATCATCGTGCCGAGCACGCCGCGGCGCCAATAGAAGTACGCCGCGCCGACCACCGCCGCGTACAGGCGGGCGTCGTGCAGCGTGGTGATCAGGTGGCCCTGCGTCATGACGATCTCGGGCGCGATCACGCCCGCGAGCGCGGCGGCCGGCGCGTAGTGCAGCGCGCGGTGCGCCCACTCGGGCAGGCCCCAGGGCCGGTCGAGGATGAAGAAGAAGCAGCGCGTGAGCACGGTGACGAGCGCCAGCCCGACGATCACGCCCAGGGTCCACCAGTCGGTGGTTGCGGGGGCGCCGCTCACTTGTCGTCCTCGGCGTCGGGGTCGAGGCCGAACTGCTTCTCGAGCCAGAAGCACAGCAGCACCGCCACGCCGATGGCCACCACGATGTTGAGCTTCAGCGGCAGCGCGTAGGCCGCCACGGCCGTGGCGCCGGCAATGAGCGCGGCCAGCACGCGCAGTCGCGTGGTGGCCATCGAGCAGACGATGGCCACCAGGCTCAGCACACCCGCGAAGCCCAGGCCCCAGTCCTGCGGAATGAAGTTGGCCAGCGCCACGCCCAGCAGGCTCATGCCCATCCAGGCGCACCAGGTCACGAAGTAGTTGCCGGTGAGGTAGGCCTCCTGCGATTCCTGCTCGGCGATGGTCAGTGGCGGCTGCGGATACTTCTTGGTGAACAGCGCGTAGCTCATGTCGGCCGTGAGGTAGCCGTGCGTCATGCGGCGCCAGCGCGGCATGTGCATGAGGTAGGGGCGCAGGTGCAGGCTGAACACCACGAAGCGCAGGTTCACGCAGAAGCCCGTCGCCAGGATGACCCAGGCCGGCGCGCCCGCGAACAGCAGCGGAATGGCCGCGAGCTGCGAGCTGCCCGCGTACACGAGCAGCGTCATGGCCAGCGCCTCGATCACGCTCATGTTCGACTTGACCATGGCCACGCCGGTCATGAGGCCCCAGGCGCCGATGCCCATCGCCACCGGCGACATGTCGCGCACGCCGATGCGGAATTCAGGGCGGCTGCGGATGCTTTGCGAGAGGAACATCAGCCGAAGGCCTGCCCAGGCTTCAGGTCGAAGCCGCGCAGGAAATCGGCCACGGCCAGGCGCTTGCCGCCCGGGCGCTGCAGTTCGGTGACGGTCACGGCCGCATCGGCGGCGGCCACGGTGACGCCGGTGTCGCTGACGGCCAGGATGGTGCCCGGCACATCCAACGCGGCCAACGCGGTGGCGGCACGGTCCACATGGGCGCTCCACAGCTTGATGGTCTCGCCGTCGAGCGGGCTGTTGGCGCCCGGGAACGGATCGAAGGCGCGCACGCGCCGCACGATGGCGTCGCCCGGCTGCGCCCAGTCGATCAGCGCTTCCTGCTTCTCGACCTTGCTGGCGTAGGTGACGCCCTCGGCGGGCTGCGGCGTGCGGGTGAGCGTGCCGATGCGCGCGAGCGCCTCGACGATCATCCGCCCGCCCATGTCGGCCAGGCGGTCGTGCAGGCGGGCGGTGCTGTCGTCGCCGATGTCGAGCGACTCGCGCAGCAGCATGTCGCCGGTGTCCAGGCCGGCGTCCATCTGCATGATGGTGATGCCGGTCTGCGCGTCGCCGGCCTCGATGGCGCGGTGGATCGGCGCGGCGCCGCGCCAGCGCGGCAGCAGGCTCGCGTGGATGTTCAGGCAGCCGTGCACCGGCAGGTCGAGCACCCATTGCGGCAGGATCAGCCCGTAGGCGGCGACCACCATCACGTCGGGCCGGGCGGCCAGCAGCGTGTCGCGCGCGGCGCAAGCCTCGTCGGGGTACTTGCCGTCCAGGCGCAGGCTGCGCGGCTGGGCCACGGGCCAGTCGTTGGCCACGGCGCATTGCTTGACGGGCGAGGCCTGCAGCTTCATGCCGCGGCCGGCGGGGCGGTCGGGCTGGCTCATCACCAGCACGATGTCATGGCCGGCGGCGGCGATGGCCTCCAGGGCGACGCGCGCGAACTCGGGCGTGCCCGCGAAAACGACTCGGAGGCGGCTCAATCCCGGATCCGATCAAGCTCGAGATCGTCCCCCGTGTGATAGCGCCGGACCACGCCGGTCGGGTCGATGTAGATATAGAGCATGCGGCGCTCGTTCACGGCCTTGTAGCGCCAGGTCCAGACGGCACCGTCGAAGGAACTGACGCGGGAGATTTCATAGGGGCGGCCGTAGAACGCCATCACGTCGTTCTGGCGCCACTGGTTGACCTTGATGTCGGCGCCGAAGCGCGCCTCGCTGAGCACCTGCGTCACCGAGACGACCTTGCCGGCGGCGTCGACGTCGATGTCGGTCACCTCGAAGCCGGCCGGCATGCGCGAGTACTGCAGCCGCTCGCCGCCGCCCGTGAGCGGGTAGCGGCCCGTGGGCGCGCCCAGGCGCTGCAGGGTGTCGGCGGCCGTGGCACCCGGCTGGGTGCGGGTGGGCTCGTTGGCACAGCCCGCGAGGCCGAGGCCGGCAGCGGCGACAAGCGCCAACGCAGCGAAGGAGCCGAAACGGCGTGAAGTCATGGCGTTCAGGCGCGTTCGCGCAGGTCTTCGCGCTGCTGCTTGAGCAGCTTGCTCTTGATGCGGTTGCGCTTCAGCGGCGAGAGGTATTCGACGAACACCTTGCCCAGCAGGTGGTCGAGCTCGTGCTGGATGCACACGGCCAGCAGGCCGTCGGCCTCGAGGGTGCGCGACTCGCCGTTCTCGTCGAGCGCCTGCACCTTCACCGAGGTGGAGCGCATCACGCCGTCGTAGATGCCGGGGACCGAGAGGCAGCCTTCCTCGTTCAGCACCTTCTCGTCGCTGGCCCAGGTGATCTCGGGGTTGATCAGCACGATCGGTTCGTTGCGTTCCTCGGAGATGTCGATGACGACGAGGCGCTCGTGCACGTCGATCTGCGTCGCGGCCAGGCCGATGCCGTTGGCGTCGTACATCGTCTCCAGCATGTCGGCGACCAGGGTCTTGATGCGTGCGTCGACGCCCTGCACCGGCTTGGCCACCGTGTGCAGTCGTTTGTCCGGGTAACTCAGAATGATTCGTTTGGCCATGAAAGCGGGGGAAAGTTGTGGCTATTTTCGCCAATTCCGCGACGCGACGCGCCCCGTGGACCCGAAAACGTTGCCCTCCCAAGGGGTTCAGCGCAGAATTCGTAGCAAATTGTGAGATTCGTATGCGCCACGCTACTGCGGGCGCTCACCATCCAGACATGAAAAAGCTCAGACTCACCGAACGCCAGCGCCCGTCCCTTCTTGCAACGCTGACCGCCCTGGCGGTCATCGGCAGTTGCGGCGCGACGACGGCCTGGGCCCAGAACTACCCCGTCACGCAGCAGCAACGCGCCACCGCCCAGCAAACCGCCCAGGCCGGCGTGCCGCTGAGCGAATTGGCCCCCAACGCGCCCGACGAATACACCATCAAGCCCGGCGACACGCTCTGGGCCATCTCCCGCCTGTACCTGCTGCGCCCCTGGCGCTGGCCGGAGCTGTGGGGCATGAACATCAACGAAATCGCCAACCCGCACCGGATCTATCCGGGCCAGGTGCTCTACCTGGACAAGAGCGGCGGCCGCGCACGCCTGACCACCCGCCGCGGCGGCTTCAGCGGCGACGGCGGAACCATCAAGCTGTCACCACGCACCCGCTTCGACTCGCTGGCCGGCATGGCACTGCCCACGCTGAACCCGAGCATCATCGAGCCCTTCCTGAGCGAACCCATCGTGGTGGACGCCGGCACGCTGGACGCCGCACCGCGCATCGTCGCGGGCAACGACAGCCGCGTGCTGCTGTCGCGCGGCGACCGGGCCTATGCCCGCGGCAGCGCCGAGGCGCCGCTGGTCGAAGCCGCCGGCCCGGTGCAGAACTTCCGCATCTTCCGCAACGCCACGCCGCTGAAGGACCCGGGCACGGGCGAAATCCTCGGCTACGAGGCGCAGTACCTGGGCAAGGCCCGCCTGCAGCGCGGCGAGTCGACCACCATCGAGACGGTGGAAGACAAGGACGTGATCACCGTGGTGCCCGCGAGCATCGACATCATCGCGTCGCGCGAGGAAATGCGCGCCGGCGACCGCCTGCTGCCCGAGCCGCCGCGCCAGCTGCTGAGCTACGTGCCGCGCGCCCCGTCGACGCAGGTCGACGGCCGCATCGTCTCGGTGTACGGCAACGCGGTGCAGTTCGCGGCGCAGAACCAGGTCGTGGCCATCAACAAGGGCACGCGCGACGGCATCGACAACGGCCACGTGCTGGCCATCCTGAAGAACGGCGAGACCATCCTCGACCGCACCGGCGCCCGCAAGGAAACCATCAAGCTGCCCAACGAACGCATCGGCCTGCTGATGGTGTTCCGCACTTTCGAGAAGGTGTCCTACGCGCTCGTGCTCGAAATCAACGACACTCCGCGCGCCGGCGACTTCCTCGTCAATCCCTGACCCGCGACTCCGGCGTCCCTTCCCGCTCAATCGTTTGGAACGCGCAGAACTCGCAGGCTGGCTGCGGCTTTCACTGACGCCCGGCATCGGTGACGGTGCCGCGCGCCGCTTGCTCGCGGCCTTCGGGCTGCCCGAGCGCATCTTCGCGCAGCCCGATGCGGCGCTGCGCGAGGTCGTCTCGCTCGCGCAGGCATCGGCACTCCAGCAACCACCGGCCAACCTGCAGGCCCAGATCGACCTGACCTGGCAGTGGCTGCACGCCGGCGACAACGGCGCCTCGCGCCGCGTGGTGACGCTCGGCGATGCCGGCTACCCCGCGTCGCTGCTCGAAATGGTCGACCCGCCGTTGATGCTCTACGTGCTGGGCAACGCCGACTTCGACCTGGCGCAGCTCGGCCACAGCATCGCCGTGGTGGGCAGCCGCAACCCGACGCCCCAAGGCGCCACCAATGCGCGCAGCTTTGCCCGCGCGCTGGGCGACGCGGGCCTGCCCGTGGTGTCGGGCCTGGCGCTGGGCGTTGACGGCGCGGCGCACCAGGGCGCGCTCGACGCGGCCGGCGACGTGCCGCGGCTGGCCACGGTGGCGGTGGTCGGCACCGGGCTCGACCGCGTCTACCCCGCACGGCATCGCGACCTGGCGCACCGCATCACGCAGCAGGGGCTGATCGTGAGCGAGCTGCCGCTGGGCACACCGCCGCTCACGCAGAACTTTCCCAAGCGCAACCGGCTGATTGCCGGGCTCGCGCGCGGCACGCTGGTGGTGGAGGCGGCCCTGCAGTCGGGCTCGCTGATCACGGCGCGCCTCACGTCCGAGCAGGGCAAGGAAGTGTTCGCCATTCCGGGCTCGATCCACTCGCCGCAGTCGCGCGGCTGCCACGCGCTGATCCGCCAGGGCGCGAAGCTCGTGGAGTCGGTGAACGACATCCTCGAGGAACTGCCGCCCATGCAGGCCCGGCAGGCTGCCGCGGCGCCAGCGTCACATTCCAGCGACGGGAATGGCAATGGCAGCGGCAATGGGCATGACAGCACGACCGACACCTCGGAAGACCCGCTGCTCGTGTCCCTCGGCCACGACCCCGTGAGCCTCGACGCGCTGAGCGCGCGCACCGGCTGGAGCGCGGCCGCGCTGCAGGCGAAGATGCTCGAGCTCGAGCTCGACGGCCATGTCGCGCGGCTGCCCGGCGGCCTTTTCCAGCGAATGGCATCCACCTAGCCCGTGTTGCACGAACGTCGGCTATATTGGGCCCATGTTCGAAGTGCTTGTTTTTGTCTACGAAAACTATTGGCGCGGCGATGCCTGCCCCGAACCCGAACAGCTGGGCCGCAAGCTCAGCGCACATGGCTTCGAGGCAGACGAGATCCGCGAAGCCCTTCACTGGCTCGACGGCCTGAGCCTTGCAACGCAAGGCATGCAGATCGAACGCAGCGCCAACGACGAGGCCAGTGCCACGGTCAGGCTGCGCGGCGCACCCGACGAAGCCCTGCCGCAGTCGAGCAACGCGATGCGCGTCTACTCGCAGGCCGAGCAGGAGCATCTGGGCGCCGAATGCCTGGGCTTCATCCGCTTCCTTGAATCCTCGAGCGTGCTGCCCTGCGGCCTGCGCGAGATCGTCATCGAGCGTGCAATGGCGGCGCCGGGCGACCCGGTCGCGCTCGACGAGCTGAAGATCATCGTGTTGATGGTGCACTGGAGCACCGGCATCGAGCCCGATGCCTTGGTGCTCGACGAACTCTGCGAATCGCGCGAAGGCCGCGTCGCACACTGATCAGCACTGGCCTTCATCGGCCAACGCCGACCACCCGGCTGGCTAGTTCAGCAGCCGCTCCGGGTTCGCGTCCAGCTTCGCCAGCGCCTCGCGCGTGGCACGCACCGTGAGCGTTTCTTCCTCGGCCGGCACCAGCAAGCCCGCCTGCAGGTAAGCCGCCAACCGCCCCGCCTGGATCAGGAAACTGCGCCCGTCCGCCGTGGCGAACAGGTGCAACTGCTTGCGGTCGCTGCGCCAGACGAACTGCACCTGGCTCACGCGGTCGTTGTGGTCCAGCATGAACCAGTTGCCCACCTGCAGCTCGTGCGCCCAGGCCAGCATGTCCTCGGGCACCTTGGCGCCGGCGGCGTCGGGAATGACCTCGATCGACGCGGCGTCCACGCCGAGCAGCAGCTCGATGCTGTGCGCGTCCAGCGGCAGGTCGGCGGAGCCGCTCACGTCGGTCACGAAATCTTCCAGGTGCGTCAGCCGCTCGGCCATGGCCTCGATCTTGGCCTGCGGGATCGCCTCGGTCTTCGACAGGAAGGCGTCGGACAGCGTGGCGCCGATGGTCTTGATGTGCGCTTCCTGAGGCTCGTCGACGATGCCCAGCAGCGCCATGCCCTGGCGCAGGCGCTGCAGCAGTTGCGGCAGGTCCTGGATCACGCGGGCGCGGTCGGTGCGGTTGGGCTTGGCGCTCGCGGCCCACACCAGCTCGGAGGCCACGCGCTTGAGCATGACGGTCTGCTCGCCCTGCGCGCCGTAGCGCAGCGCGGCAATGGCCAACACCTCGGCCCAGACCTTGAACAGGAACTCGCGGATCTCGTCGCGCACCGGCATGTCGTTGAGCATCTTGCGCAACTCGATGGTGTACTGGATCGCCATCGTCTCCTTCTGCTCGACCTGCTGCGCCACGCTCATCACGCGCTGCGTGGAGTCGCTCTGCGTCAGGTAGCGGTTGAGGAAGGCGACGAATTCGTCGAACACCAGCTTGAACACGCGCTGGCCGGTTTCCGGATACTGCTCGATGACCTGCACCACGCGGCGGATCTCGCCTTCGAGCGCGCTACCGGTGATGGCCGCGGCGTCGAAGCCCATCACGCACGAACCCATGCGGTCGATCAGCATGCGCGCGGGGTGCTGCAGCGTGCCGAAGAACTCGGGCTCGGCGATGGCCACGCGCAGCACGGGCATCTGCAGCCGCGCGAACCACACGCGCGCCGAGAAAGGAATGCGCTCCTCGGCCAGGATGGCCTGGAACATCAGCGCCACGATCTCGACCGTGGCCTTGTCGGCCGTGGTGGGCGCGCGCTTCTTGAGCTCGGCGGTGCGACGGCGCAGATCGACCGCGGTCTGCTGGATCAGTGTGGCCTGTTCGCCGTTGCCGTCCATGTACTGCGTGGCCGCCATGCGGTAGGCGACCTCGGCGTCGGCGATGGCGCCGGCAAAGGTGCGCGAAAAGACGCGCGGCGCCGTGGCACCCGTGCCCTGACCCTGGCCCGCATGGCCGCCGCCGGTGCCCGCACCGCCGCCCGTGGCGCGCCCGTCGGCGCTGGTGGCCGGGGCCTGTGCGCCGGCGTCGCCGCCGATGCGCGCGGTGACGAAGCGCTTGAGGTTCAGCAGCGCGGTCTGCGCGCGCTGCCGCGCGATCATGAGCGGCGACCCGCCGGTGGTGGTTGCCGCGCTCGCGCCGCCCGGCACGGAAGCCGCCTGCTGCGCGTCGAAGCCGAAACCGGGACGCTGGACGCTGCGCGGGCCGGAGGACATGCCGCTGTCCATCGGCACGCTGGAAGAAGCGGTCGATCCGCCGCCGCCCCCGCCGTTACCGCTGGCATTGCCCGTGCGCCGCACGAAGCTCTTGAGGTCGATTTCCTCCATCACGCCGTTGGCGATCAGGAAGGCGTTGGCGCTCTGGTAGGCCTTGACCACCACCTCGACCAGGCCCTGCTGCACGGTGTCCTGGATGCGGGTCCAGAGCCCGCGGCTCAGGCCGGCGGCCAGCCACTGTTCGACCAGCAGCTTGGCGAGCGTCTCGGGCTTGAGCACGTCCTTGGCGTCGAGCTCGGTCGTGCCTTCGAGGTGCTGGATGCGCAGGCGCAGGTCGCTGAGTTCGAAGCTGCCCTTGTCGTGGATCATCTGCGCCAGGCGCGACGACAGGATGTTGCTTTCCACCACCTCGTCGCCGATGAGTTCGAGCCGCAGCGCGGACGACGAACCCACGGCACCGCTGACGGTGGTGCCCAGCGCCTTGCGCCAGCCGGTCTGCGAGAGCGTGACCCACTGGGTGGCCTGGCCGTGGAAGGCGACGAAGTCGTCGCGGTGCTCCTGCATGGCGCGGGCGTTGCCGGCCTCGGAGGACAGGGCCGTCAGCCGGTCCCGGATCGAGCGGGCCAGGGGCGCGATCGCACCCTCGGTGGCCGCAACGAAACGCTCACGCGTCTCGCGTGCGAGCTGCAGGGAAGAGGCGGACCGCGCAATGCTCATTGAAAAGTCGGGAGGACCTGGATATTCGATTCGTCAGCAACAACTGCGAGCTTGCATCGTGATGCGCAACCGCACAAGTGTGGAGTGTGCCCGACGTTGCATGCGAACCGCGGCGCGGCACCCACCGCTGCCGCTCTGTTTAACCCTGAAGTATCCAAGTTTCCGTCAGACCACGGCGCCGGCGTTGGGATCGTCCTCGGATTCGCCGTCGCGCTTCGTCGGGCCGCCCTTGACCAGGTCTTCGCGCTTGATGCCCAGCCACATGGCGATGGCCGCGGCCACGAAGCACGAGGAGTAGATGCCGAAGCAGATGCCGATGGTCAGCGCCAGCGCGAAGTAGTGCAGCGTGGGACCGCCGAAGAAGAACATCGACAGCACCACGAGCTGCGTGGAGCCGTGGGTGATGATGGTCCGGCTGATGGTCGAGGTGATCGCGTTGTCGATGATCTCGGTGGTCGTCATCTTCCGGTAGCGGCGGAAGTTTTCGCGGATCCGGTCGAAGATCACGACCGACTCGTTCACCGAATATCCCAGCACCGCGAGCACCGCCGCCAGCACCGCCAGCGAGAACTCCCACTGGAAGAAGGCGAAGAAGCCCAGGATGATCACCACGTCGTGCAGGTTGGCCAGCACGGTGGCCAGCGCGAACTTCCATTCGAAGCGGAACGCCAGGTAGATCATGATGCCCGCGACCACCATGGCCAGGGCCTTCATGCCATTGGTGGTGAGCTCCTCGCCGACCTGCGGGCCGACGACCTCGATGCCGCGCTGCGTGGCCGACTCGTCGACCGACTTCAGCGCCTGCATGACCTGCGCGCTCTGCTGGTCGGAGCTCATGCCCTTCTGGGCCGGCAGGCGGATCTGGATGTTCTCGGACGAGCCGTAGCTCTGCACCTGGACGTCCGGGTAGCCGAGCTTGCCGATGGCATCGCGCACCTTGCCGATGTCGGCCGACTGCTTGTACGCAACCTCCATCACGGTGCCGCCCGTGAACTCGACCGACAGGTGCAGCCCGCGGTGGAACAGGAAGAACACCGCCAGCGCGAAGGTGGCGAAGGAGACGATGTTCAGCACCAGCGCGTGGCGCATGAACGGGATCGTCTTGTGGATGCGGAAGAATTCCATGACGCTTGTCCTCGACCTTTACTTGGTGACCGCGGTCGAGCCGTCGGTCGTCGGCCGCCAGACCGTGCCGATCGACACCGTCTTGAGCTTCTTCTTCTGGCCGTACCAGAAGTTCACGAGGCCGCGCGAGAAGAACACGGCCGAGAACATCGAGGTGACGATGCCGATGCAGTGCACCACCGCGAAGCCGCGCACCGGGCCCGAGCCGAAGGCCAGCAGCGCGATGCCCGCAATGAGCGTGGTCACGTTGGAGTCCAGGATGGTGCCCCAGGCGCGTTCGTAGCCCGCGTGGATGGCCGCCTGCGGCGACGCCCCGTTGCGCAGCTCTTCGCGCACGCGCTCGTTGATCAGCACGTTGGAGTCGATGGCCACGCCGATGGCCAGCGCCATGGCCGCGATGCCGGGCAGCGTGAGAGTGGCCTGCAGCATCGAGAGAATCGAGATCAGCAGCATCAGGTTCACGGCCAGCGCGATCGACGAGAACAGGCCGAACAGCGCGTAGTAGAAGCACATGAAGACCATGATGGCCAGGAAGCCGTACATCACGCTCTTGAAGCCCTTCTCGATGTTGTCGGCACCCAGGCTCGGACCGATGGTGCGTTCCTGGATGATTTCCATCGGCGCGGCCAGCGAGCCGGCGCGCAGCAGCAGCGCGAGGTCGTTGGCCTCGACCACGGTCATCGAGCCCGACACCTGGAAGCGGTTGCCCAGCTCGCCGTTGATCGAGGGAGCCGTGAGCACTTCGCCCTTGCCCTTCTCGAAGATCAGCATGGCCATGCGCTTCTTGTAGTTCTCGCGGCTGACGTCGCGCATGATGCGACCGCCCTTGGCGTCCATGGTCAGGTCGACCTTGGGCTGGTTGCTCTGCTGGTCGAAGCCGGGCTGCGCGTCGGTGAGGTTCTCGCCGGTGACGAGCACCTGCTTCTTCACGATCACCGGACGGCCCTGGCGGTCGAGGAATTTCTCGGAGCCGAAAGGCACCGGTCCGCCGCTGAGTTCGGCCGAGCGGCCTTCGGCGCTCTCGTCGACCATGCGCATTTCGAGCGTGGCGGTGCGGCCCAGGATTTCCTTGGCCTTGGCCGTGTCCTGCACGCCGGGCAATTGCACGACGATGCGGTCCAGGCCCTGCTGCTGGATCACGGGTTCGGCCACGCCGAGTTCGTTGATCCGGTTGTGCAGCGTGGTGATGTTCTGCTTGAGCGCGGCGTCCTGCAGGCGGCGCGCGGCTTCGGGCTTGATGCTGGCCACCAGGCGCCACGTGCTGCCGTCCTGGCTGTCGGTGGTGCTCAGGTCGGTGAACTGGTCCTGGATGAGGCGCTTGGCCGCCTCGAGGGCGGCCGCGTCGCGGAAGCTCACCTCGACCGTCTGGCCGTTGCGGCTCACCTGGGTGCCGCGGATGTTCTTGTCGCGGAAGGTGGTGCGCAGGTCGCTCGCGAAGGACTCGGCCTTCTTGTCGATTGCGCCCTTCATGTCCACCTGCAGCAGGAAGTCGACGCCGCCGCGCAGGTCGAGGCCCAGGTACATGGGGAAGGCGTGCAGCGCGGTCAGCCACTTGGGCGAGCGCGACAGCAGGTTCAGCGCCACCGTGTACGACGGGTCGTTGCTGTCGGGCACCAGCGCGCGCTGGATCACGTCGCGGCCCGCGAGCTGGTCCTGCGCGTTGAGGAAGCGCGCGCGCAGCGAGCCACCGTCGAGCGTGATCAGGTCGGGCGCCAGGTTGGCGGCCTTGAGCGCCTCCTCGACCCGGGTCTGGGTGGCGGCGTCGACCTTGGCGGTCGTCTTGGACGCCGACACCTGCACCGCAGGCGCCTCACCGAAGAAATTGGGCAGGGCGTAGATGAGCCCCACGAGCAACACGATCACGATGATCGTGTACTTCCAGACCGGGTAACGGTTCATGAGAAAGCGCTTTTCTGAAACGGAACACGGCGTGAATTGGGGCCCTGCGCCGCAAAGCGCAAGGGTCAGCTCACGCTTTTATTGCTTGACGGCGCCCTTGGGCAGGACCTGCACCACGGCACTGCGCTGGACCTTGATCTCGACGCCATTGGCGATCTCGAGGCCCAGGTACTGGTCGCTGATGGACGTGATCTTGCCGAGCACGCCGCCGGCGGTGGCGACTTCGTCACCCTTGGCCAAGGCTTCGATCATGGCGCGGGATTCCTTCTGGCGCTTCATCTGGGGCCGGATCATGACGAAATACAGCACCACGAACATCAGCACCAGGGGCAGCATGCTGCCGAGCGAGGACAACATGTCACCGCCGCCGGCTGCAGCAGGTGCGGTCTGGGCGAAAGCAGAGGAAATGAACAAGAGAGTCTCCAGCAGAGGGAAGAGAAAACGAGGGGAGCGCCGGCGGCGCCCGCAATTCCTTGGGCTTCGAGCCCGCGTGGGATGCGGACTGCGAGTCAAAGCGCGGCGGGGCCTGGCCGCGCACAGCACCGGGCATTGTATTCGGCACGCATGACCGCTCCACGCGCTTATCCGGCGCGGTGGGGAGGGCTTTCCGGGTATTCAATCCGTTGGAAGTTTGCTACGTTTTCAATAGCAACGGGCGTCCAGTGGACGCCCGTGTTGCCTGCGCAAGCCCGGAAGATCAGGCCGCCGCGCGCTGTGCCTGCGGGTTGCGCCACTTGGCCAGCAGCTCGCTCCAGCGGGTGCGGGCGGCGGCCAGGTTGCGCTCCTTCACATGGCCGTAGCCGCGAATCTGCTCGGGCAGGGCCGCGATCTCCAGCGCCAGCGCGTGGTTGTCGGCACGCAGCGCGCCGATCACTTCCTCGATGCTGGCGCGGTACTCGCCGATCAGCGCACGTTCGGTCTTGCGCTCCTCGGTGCGGCCGAAGACGTCGAGCGCCGTGCCGCGCAGGCCCTTCAGCCTGGCCAGGAAGCTGAAGCCCGTGAGCATCCAGGGGCCGAACTTCTGCTTCTGCAGCTGGCCCTTGGCGTTCTTCTTGGCAATGATCGGCGGGGCCAGGTGGTAGTTGAGTTTGTAGTCGCCCTCGAACATGCCTTCGACGCGGTCGAGGAAGCTGCGGTCGGTGTGCAGGCGAGCGACTTCGTACTCGTCCTTGTACGCCATCAGCTTGAACAGGTAGCGGGCCACGGTCTCGGTCAGCGCGGTGCCCTTGCCGGCCGCCGATTCGGCCTGGCGCACCTTGCCGACGAACTGCTTGTATTCCTCGGCGTAGGCGGCGTTCTGGTAGCCGGTGAGGAACTCCGCGCGGCGCGCCACGAGGTTTTCCACCGTCTCGCGCTTCTTGAACTCCACGACCTGGCCCGGGCGCACGCGCTTTTGCAGCTCGTCCGGCCGCACGGCGGCCTGGCGGCCCCATTCGAAGGCGGTCTTGTTGTTCTCGACGGCCACGGCGTTCAGCTCGATGGCGCGCATCAGCGACTCGTGCGCCAGCGGGAGCCAGCCCTTCTGCCAGGCGTAGCCCAGGATCATCGGGTTCACGTAGATGGTGTCGCCCATCAGCGTGGTGGCGGCGGCATCGGCGTCGAAGGTGCCCAGGCCGTCGATGCCCACGGCGCGCGCGATCTCGGCGGCGCAGGCGTCCTCGGGGTTCTGCCAGTTGGCGTTGCGCACGAAGGCGGCGGTCGGCGCGCTGTGGCTGTTCAGCGCCACGTGCGTGCGCCCTTCGCGCATGCGCGCCATGGTCTCGGCGTTCACCGTCACCAGCGGGTCGCAGGCCAGGATCAGGTCGGCCGCCGCGGTGCCCACGCGGGTGGTGCGGATGTCGTCCTGCGTGTCGCCGATGAGCACGTGGCTCCAGGTGGCGCCGCCCTTTTGCGCCAGGCCCGCCGCGTCCTGCGTGACGATGCCCTTGGCCTCGATGTGCGCGGCCATGCCCAGCAGCTGGCCGATGGTGATCACGCCGGTGCCGCCCACGCCCGCCACCACCACGCCCCAGACCTTGCCGCCCGCCAGCGAGGGAATCGCCGGCTCGTTCAGCAGGCCGAACTCGGCTGGCGTGGCGCCCTTGTTCTTGCTCTTCTTCTTGAGCTGGCCGCCCTCGACGGTCACGAAGCTCGGGCAGAAGCCCTTCAGGCAGCTCATGTCCTTGTTGCAGCTGCTCTGGTTGATGGTGCGCTTGCGGCCGAATTCGGTCTCCAGCGGCTCCACGCTCAGGCAGTTGCTCTGCACGCTGCAGTCGCCGCAGCCTTCGCAGACCAGCTCGTTGATGACCACGCGCTTGGCCGGGTCGACGGCCGTGCCCCGCTTGCGGCGGCGGCGCTTCTCGGTCGCGCAGGTCTGGTCGTAGATGATGGCCGTGGTGCCGGGGATCTTGCGGAACTCGCGCTGGATGTCGTCGAGCAGGTCGCGGTGCTTCACCGCCACGTGGTCGCCCGGAATGTTCACGCCCTCGTACTTCTCGGGCTCGTCGGTCACGATCACGACCTTCACGGCGCCTTCGGCATGCAGGCTCTCGGCAATCTGCAGCACCGAGTGGCCTTCGGGGCGCTCGCCCACCTGCTGGCCGCCGGTCATGGCGACCGCGTCGTTGTAGAGGATCTTGTAGGTGATGTTCACGCCCGCCGCGATGCTCTGACGAATGGCGAGCAGGCCGCTGTGGAAATACGTGCCGTCGCCCAGGTTCGCGAAGATGTGCTGGTCGGTGGTGAAGGGCTGCTGGCCCACCCACGGCACGCCCTCGCCGCCCATCTGCGTGAAGCCGATGGTGGAGCGGTCCATCCAGGTCGCCATGAAGTGGCAGCCGATGCCGCCCATCGCGCGCGAGCCTTCGGGCACCACGGTGCTGGTGTTGTGCGGGCAGCCCGAGCAGAACCACGGCTGGCGCGTGGCGTCGGCCACGCTGGTGGAGGCCTGCTGCACCACCATCGAACGCTCCTTGGCTTCGAGGATGGCCAGTTGCGCGTCGATGCGCGCTGACATGTCGGCGCCGGCGGCGGCCAGCAGCCCGGTCTTCTTCAGGCGCGCGGCAATGGCCTTGGCGATGAGCGCGGGATTCAGGTCGGCGTTGGCGCGCAGCAGCGTGTGGGCGGTCGGGTTGGGCATCGACCATTCGCCGCCGGAGTAGCCGTCGTCGCTCGCGCCCAAGCCTTCGTCGAACTTGCCGACCACGTTGGGCCGCACGTCGGAGCGCCAGTTGTAGAGCTCTTCCTTCAGCTGGTACTCGATGACCTGGCGCTTCTCCTCGACCACCAGGATCTCCTGCAGGCCGGTGGCGAACTCGCGCGTGAGCTGCGCCTCCAGCGGCCACACCACGCCCACCTTGTGCAGGCGGATGCCCAGCTGGCGGCAGGCCGCGTCGTCCAGGCCCAGGTCGATCAGCGCCTGGCGCGTGTCGTTGAAGGCCTTGCCGCTGGCCATGATGCCGAAGCGGTCGTTCGGGCCTTCGATCACGTTGTGGTTCAGGCGGTTGGCGCGGATGTAGGCCAGCGCGGCGTACCACTTGTAGTGCATGAGCCGGGCTTCCTGCTCCAGCGCATGGTCGGGCCAGCGGATGTGCAGGCCACCGGGCGGCATCTCGAAGTCGGTGGGAATGACGATCTCGACGCGGTCGGGGTCGATCATGGCCGTGGCGCTCGACTCGACGATTTCCTGGATCGTCTTCATGCCCGACCACACGCCCGAGAAGCGGCTCATGGCGAAGGCGTGAATGCCCAGGTCGAGAATTTCCTGCACGTTGGCCGGGAAGAACACCGGCGTGCCGCAGGCCTTGAAGATGTGGTCGCTCTGGTGGGCGGCCGTGCTGCTCTTGGAGATGTGGTCGTCGCCGGCCACCGCGATCACGCCGCCCCAGGCGGTGGTGCCGGCCATGTTGGCGTGCTTGAAGACGTCGGAGCAGCGGTCCACGCCCGGGCCCTTGCCGTACCAGATGCCGAAGACGCCGTCGAACTTGTTGGTGCCCTGCGGGGAGAAGCCCAGCTGCTGGGTGCCCCACAGCGCGGTGGCCGCGAGCTCTTCGTTCACGCCGGGCTGGAAGACGATGTTCTGTTCCTTGAGGAACTTGCTGGCCTTCCACAGCGCCTGGTCGTAGCCGCCGAGCGGGGAGCCGCGGTAGCCGCTGATGAAGCCGGCCGTGTTCTTGCCGGCCTGCTGGTCGCGCAGGCGCTGCAGCATCGGCAGCTTCACGAGGGCCTGGACGCCGCTCATGAAGGCCCGACCGTAGTCGAGGGAGTATTTGTCGTCGAGCGTGACCGTTTCTAGGGCCTTGCGAATGTGCGCTGGCAGCGGTGCATTCATATGTCTCTGTCTCCGTGTGGCAGGGCCTTGTGGGCCTGGCTGATGGCTGTGGGTCTGTGCCCGGGTAGGGCGCGAGCCCATGATCCCGCAAAGTGTATGCCGGGGTCCGCGACAGGTGTTTGCGTTCTTTGCCCTGGAAAACGCGCTTCCAGAAAGAATCTTGCTTAATATCGGCATCCATGGAAAGCATTGACAAGTTCGACCTTGCAATCCTGCAAGAACTGCAGGCCGACGGACGCCTCACCAACGCCGAGCTTGCGCAGCGCGTGGGCCTGTCGGCCGCGCCCTGCTGGCGCCGGGTGCGCGCACTGGAAGAAGCCGGCTTCATCAAGGGCTACCACGCCGAGATCGACCGCCACAAGATCGGCCTGGGCGTGCTCGCCTTCGTGCGCGTGGACACCGAGCGCGTCACCCACGAGGCCACGCGCAAGCTGGAGGACGCGATCCGCAAGCTGCCCGACGTGGTGGCCTGCCACTACATCAGCGGCACCGGCACCTTCGAGCTGCAGGTGGTGGCGCAGGACCTGGACAGCTTCTCGGCCTTCGCGCGCCAGCACCTCATGAACCTGCCGAACGTGAAGGACCTGCACACCAGCTTCTCGCTGGGCGAGGTGAAGGCCAGCAGCGCGCTGCCGCTGGGGCACCTCGCGAAATAGCCGGTCAAGCCAATCGGCCAAGCAGCCGCGCAGGCGCCATCAACGAAAAAAGCCGGCTCCTCTCGAAGCCGGCTTTCATTGCTCTGCCTTCCTTTGATCAGAAGGTGATGTCCTTCTCGACTTCCTGCAGCTTGCGGCGTGCCAGCGCCAGGTTCGACTTGGCCTTGTCGAGCACGTAATAGATGAACACGCCTTCCTTCTGCGCCAGCGGGCGCAGCAGGTGGTATTGCTTGCCCAGGGTGATCAGGATGTCCTCGATCACGTCGTTCAGGCCGAGCGAGCGCATCGTCTTGAGCTTGGCACGCACCACCTCGGTGTTGCCGGCGGCGGCCACTTCCAGGTCCACGCCGGTGCCGCCCGCGCCCAGCATCATGCCGCTGGCGGAGTCGACCACCGCGGCGCACATGGCGCCGTCTGCGGTCAGGAGGTTGTCAATGCTTTGCTGAATGGTCGCCATATCTGGTGTTCCTGGTTGGGTTGCTAACGGTCATGCGTATGAAAAGAGCGAGAGCGCCGCATGAAGACGCGCCCTCACTCGCTGATCCGGGGGGGCAGCCAGCCCGACTTGTGCGCCTCGAGCACCTTCACGCAGGTGGCGGTGCGGTACATGGCCTGCGCGAGCACGGCGTTGGCGTTGGCCAGCACGTTCACCACCAGCTCCGCCTCCTCGTTGCGCGCGGTGCTGAACAGCGCGAAGCCGTCGTCGGTGCCCACGGTGATGCACTTGCAGCGGCCCAGCCGCGCCTCCTGCGACACCACCGCGCCCATGGCGGAAATGGAGCTGGCCATGGCGGCGATGCGCGACGGGTCGAAGCTGCGCAGGCTGGCGCTGGCGATCTCGAAGCCGTCGGGCGTGGCGATGACCACGGCGGTGACGCCGGCGATCTCGTCCAGGATGTGCTGCGCCTCGGAGGCGGCCTTGAGCTTCAGGGCAAGGCTGATGTTCACAGCGGTGCTCCCGCGTCGATGGCTTCTATCTGCATCAGGAGGGTCTCTATCAGTGAGGTCACGTCGTCCTTGCTGCGCAGGTCGACCGCCACGATCGGCAGCACCAGGCCGCGGGCCTGGAGCGCGCGCGCGTAGTCGTCCAGCGACGGCGAGGGATGGGTGTCATGGCGGCTCACGCCGATGGCGCAAGGCATTTCCTTGAGCGCAGCGGCAAAGCCGTCGAGGTAGGTGTCCAGGTCTTCGAGCGGCTTGGGACGCGAGTTGTCGAGCAGGATGGCCAGGCCCAGCGCGTCGCGGATCAGGATCTGCCACATGAAGTCGAAGCGGCTCTGCCCCGGCGTGCCGTAGATGCGCAGCCGGTCGCCGTTGTCCAGCGTGAGCTGGCCGAAGTCCAGCCCCACGGTGGTGGTGGCCTTGGCCACCGAGGTGTCGGCGTTCACCACGTCGGTGGAGATGGGCGGCGCCTCGCTGATGGCGGCAATGGCGGTGGTCTTGCCCACGCCCATCGGGCCCGTGAAGACGAGTTTGTATTCCCTCAAGTCGATATCCCCTGGATGGTCGTTCGTTCAGGCCAGCCCGAGGCGGCGGCGGATGCGCGAGAGCAGCCCGGCGCGGTGCCGGGCGGGTTCGCCGGCCAGGGCCAGCGCCCTCGCGGCGGCGGTGGCCGTGGCGAGGCCGGCGTCGTTCGTGTGGCCCGCGCGGGCCTCGGCCGACCAGGCCAGCACGCCTTCCTGCTCCAGCAGGCCGAGGAAGGTCGAGCATTCGTCGACGTCGACGCGGCCCAGCGCGCTCAGGCTCTCGGCGGACTGCGCGCTCTTGGAGAGCGCCGCGGCCAGCCGCAGGTAGACGGGGTTCTTCTGCAGCGTGACCTGCGCGGGCCAGCGGATCAGCGAGGCGCGGGAGGCGTGGTTGCGCGCCGAACGCACGGCGGCCGCGGCCACCGTCTTGCCGGTGCGCACGCTGGCGGTGATCTCGTTGAGCAGGTCGACCAGCTCTTCCGCGAAGATCGGCCGCGCCAGGCTGCGGCCGGCGGCCGGGGCGGTGGCGCCGGCCTCGCCGCGCTGCACCATGGGCACCACGACCAGCGGCGCCGCGGGCGCGTGCCAGGACTCGGTGGCGGTGGCGCTGTCCGTCAGCAGCACGTCGCAGGTGCCCGATTCGCTCACGGTCCAGGGGGTGCGCAGGTTGGAACTCAGCCGGACGATGATCCGCAAGAGCTCGACCTCCACTTTCGGGATCCCCATGACCCCCAGAACCAATGACATGCGCGCCTAGCCGGTTTGTTGCAAACAGTTAGTTATTGTTATCTTTGTTAACTAAATACTTCCAAACAAAAATGGGAAGGGGTGGATTCCCTAGGGGCTTCGAGAACAAATGCACAAAAAAAGGCCGGTATGACGCCGTGCGGCAACGCCGACGGCCGGCATTGCACCGTGCCGGGCACCGCGCCTGCAGGCATAGAATTCCCGGCCCCCAAGACACAAACCACTCCCCGGGAGACCCCATGAACCGCATCCGGCGCGCCCTTTCGCTTGGTCTTCTCGCCAGCACCGCCTTCTTCACGCTCGGCGCCGCCCAGGCCCAGAACCGGGAACTCACCGTGGCCTCGAGCGCCACCTATGCGCCGTTCGCCTTCGAGAACAAGGACAAGCAGATCGTCGGCTTCGACATCGACATCATCAACGCCATCGCCAAGCAGCAGGGCCTGAAGATCAAGATCGTCAACACGCCCTTCACCGGCATCTTCGGCGCGCTGAACAACGGCGACGTCGACCTCGTGATCTCGGGCGTCACCATCAACGACAAGCGCAAGCAGAGCTACGACTTCACGCCGCCCTACTTCGCGGCGCGCCAGCTGATCGCGCTGCCGAAGAACAGCAAGATCGCCTCGCTGAAGGACCTGGCCGGCAAGAAGATCGCCGTGGTCAGCGCCTCCACCGCCGACGACATCGCCTCGCGCGAGTTCGGCAAGACCAGCCCCGACATCCGCCGCTTCGAGAGCACGCCGCTCATCATTTCCGAGCTGGCCGGCGGCGGCGTCGACGCCGCCATGGGCGACAACGGCGTCATTGCCTACCGCGTGGCGCAGAACCCCGAGCTGAAGACGCTGGACGACAAGTCGTTCCCCGAAGAGGGCTTCGGCATCGTCGTGAAGAAGGGCGACAAGGCCCTGCTGGACAAGCTCACGGCCGGCCTGGCCGCCATCCGCGCGGACGGCAGCTACGTGACCATCTACAAGAAGTGGTTCAACAAGGACCCGAACGTGCGCTGAGCCGCACGGCATTTCCCTGAACACGGCCGCGCTTCAGCGGCCGTTTCGTTTCCCGTTGATAGAGAAAGTTTGAGGAGGTAAGCATGGAACAACCGGTGCTGCTGTTTGGGTGGTTCCGCTGGGACATCCTCGTCGAATACAAGGACCTGTTCTGGCAAGGCGCCTGGATGACCTTGCGCATGACGGTGGTCTGCGTGCTGCTGGGTTCGAGCTGGGGCCTGTGCCTGGCGCTCGCGCGCCTCGCGCAGCCGCGCCACGCGCCCTGGACCTGGGTGGCGCGCTTCTTCCTGCGCTGGCCGGCCACGGTGTACGTGAGCTTCTTTCGCGGCACGCCGCTGTTCGTGCAGATCCTCCTGATCCACTTCGCGGTGATGCCGGTGTTCATCCACCCGACCTCGGGCATCCTGATCGACGGCGAACTGGCGCGCACGCTCAAGCAGGAGCACGGCGCGCTGATCTCGGGCGTGGTCGCGCTCACGCTCAACTCGGCGGCCTACATCTCGGAGGTGTTCCGCGCCGGCATCCAGTCGATCTCGCGCGGGCAGTTCGACGCGGGCCGCTCGATCGGCTTCACGCCCGCGCAGGTGATGCGCTACGTGGTGCTGCCGCAGGCGTTTCGGTGCATGCTGCCGCCGCTGGGCAACAACGCCATCGCGCTGCTCAAGGACACCTCGCTTGTGTCCGCCATCGGCCTGGCCGAGCTGGCCTACGCCGCGCGCACCGTGGCCGGCGCCTATGCGCGCTACTGGGAGCCGTACCTGGCGATCTCGGTCGTCTACTGGGTCATGACGCTGGTGCTGACCACGCTGCTGCGCCGCCTGGAGATCCACCTGGCGCGCAGCGACAGGGGCTGAGCGGGCCGAGGCAAAAAAAGCCCGCGCCACAATAGCGCCACATGCCACCCATATCCCCCGAAGAGACACCGATACCGCCCGCGCGGCCGCAGCCATCGAAGCTCGCGGCCCTCGAGCCCCTGAAGCTCCCCGTGTTCCGCATGCTGTGGAGCACCTGGCTGGTCGCCAACATCTGCATGTGGATGAACGACGTGGCCGCCGCGTGGATGATGACCTCGCTGACCACCTCGCCCATCTGGGTGGCGCTGGTGCAGTCGGCCTCCACGCTGCCGGTGTTCCTGCTGGGCCTGCCCAGCGGCGCGCTGGCCGACATCCTGGACCGCCGGCGCTGGCTGGTGGCCACGCAGTTCTGGCTGGCCGGCACCGCCATCGTGCTGTGCGCCGCGCTGGCGCTCGACCTCATGACCGCGCCGCTGCTGCTGGCGCTCACCTTCGCCAACGGCATCGGGCTGGCGCTGCGCTGGCCGGTGTTCGCGGCCATCGTGCCCGAGCTGGTGCCCCGCCCGCAGCTGCCGGCCGCGCTGGGCCTGAACGGCATCGCGATGAACGCCTCGCGCATCGTCGGCCCGCTCACCGCGGGCGTGCTGATCGCGAGCGCGGGCAGCGTGTGGGTGTTCGCGCTGAACGCGGTGCTGTCGGTGGCCTCGGGCTTCGTGGTGCTGCGCTGGCGGCGCGAGCACACGCCCAACCCGCTGGGCCGCGAGAAGCTCATCGGCGCGATGCGCGTGGGCGTGCAGTTCGTGCGGCAGTCGCAGCGCATGCGCGCGGTGCTGGCGCGCGTGTCGATCTTCTTCTTCCACTCCACGGCGCTGCTGGCGCTGCTGCCGCTGCTCGCGCGCAACCTGCAAGGCGGCGGCGCGGGCACCTTCACGCTGCTGCTGGCGGCCATGGGCGCGGGCGCGATCATCGCGGTGCTGTTCCTGCCGCGGCTGCGCCAGGCGATGGGGCGCGACCAGCTGGTGCTGCGCGGCACGCTGCTGCAGTCGGGCGCCACCGCCGTCATGGCCTTCGCGCCCAACGCATGGGTCGCGGTGCCGGCCATGTTCTTCGGCGGCATGGCGTGGATCACGGTGGCCAATTCGCTTTCGGTGTCGGCCCAGCTCGCGCTGCCCGACTGGGTGCGCGCGCGCGGCATGTCGACCTACCAGATGGCCATCATGGGCGCCAGCGCGATCGGCGCGGCGCTCTGGGGCCAGGTGGCCACGGTCACCTCGCTGCTCGCGAGCCTGTGCGTGGCCGCGGTGAGCGGCACGCTGCTGATGCTCGTGGCGCTGCGCTGGGTGACCGACGTGATCGGCGAGGACGACACCAGCCCCGCGCAGGCCGGCTGGGCCGCGGGCCCGCCCGCCGAGGCGCCGCAGGAAGACGGCCGCGTGGTCATCACGGTGGAGTTCCTCATCGACCCGGCGCGCGCCGCCGCCTTCCACCTCGTGATGCAGCAGACCCGCCGCGCGCGCCTGAGCCAGGGCGCCATCGGCTGGGAGCTGCTGCACGACATCGCGCAGCCGGAGCGCTACGTGGAGCAGATCGTCGACGAGTCGTGGACCGACCACCTGCGCCGCTTCAACCGCGCCACCGCCAGCGACATGGCGCTGCGCGAACGCCGGCTGGCGTTCCACCTGGGCGAGATGGCGCCGGTGGTCACGCGCTACGTGGTGCGGCGGTAGGCCCGCGCCGGTCGGCCGCCTGCGGCCGGCTCCATCGCGCGGTCGGTCGCTCGATCGCGCGTCTCGCCACCGCAACACGAAGGCGGGTCGTCCGATTGTTTGTTGCCTGTCAACCGTGCTAAATGCCTTGGCGAACGGCCAGGACAGCGCCCAGCCCCGGGGCCGCCGCCTGACAACAAAGGAGCAAGCATGAGCATCGAGCGATCGCATCGATCGGCACGCCGTCTTCCGTTCCCTCGTTCTTCAACTTCCTCCAGACCTTCCCGGCGCGCTCGCCTTCGCTTTCCCCCGGTTCCCCTTTCTTCTATCGTCCACGGCCTGGCGGCCGCCCTCGCTGCACTGGCCGGCAACGGCGCGCATGCCGCCTGCGGCCCCACCGCCACGCCGGGCTCGAACACCGCCGTGGTCTGCGACGGCACCACCACCGGCTCGGCCAGCGTGATCGCCGCGCCGGGCAGCACCGGCGTCGCCATCACCGTGAACGCCGGCGCCACGCTCGCCACCAACGCCACGCAGGCCCTGCTGGTGCGCGACGCCAGCACCATCACCAACAACGGCCAGATCACGGTGTCGGGCGGGTCCGGCTCGGCGCGCGCGGCGATGGTCGCCACGGGCAACGACAACACCTTGACCAACAACGGCGCCATCCGCACCACGAGCGGCGGCACCGCCGGCATGCTGGTGACGTCGAACAGCAGCACGCGCACACTCCTCACCAACAACGGCAGCATCGTCACGTCCGGCGGCAGCTCCCACGGCATCTCCACGCTGGGGCCGGGCAACACGGTCTTCAACAACGGCACCATCGCGGTCAACGGCACCTCGGCCAAGGGCGTCTACCTGCAGGGCGGCAACCTCGCCGCCAACCTGCTCGTGAACACGGGCACCATCGCCACGACGGGGGCCAACTCGCCCTCGGGCGGCGCCGACGCGGTGCATGCGAACACGCTGGGCGCCACCTTCTCCTCGCGCGTGGAGAACCGGGCCACCGGCACGCTCTCCAGCGCCAACGGCTACGGCTACCGCGGCCAGAACGGCAACGACGTGCTGGTCAACGCCGGCACCATCGAGGGCCACGGCGGCGCCGGCAACACCGACGCGATCTACATGGGCGCGCTCGGCGTCGGCACGCTGATACTGCAGACCGGCTCGGTCATCCGGGGCGGCGCCGACGGCGGGGCCGCGCGCGCCGATGCCTTCCTCGAAGGCAGCGGCACGGTGGACGACGCCTTTCGCAACTTCCAGAACCTGACCATGCGCGGCACCGCATGGTCGTGGCTCACCGATGCGAGCTTCTCGGACGGGGTGCGCATCGAGTCCGGGCGCTTCGACCTTCCGGCAACGCTCACCAGCCCCGTCATCTCGGTGCTGCCCGGCACCACGGTGGCCGGCACCGGCACCTTCGCGGGCAACGTGACCCACCAGGGAACGTTGCTGCCCGGGCCCAACGACGGCGTGAACTTCGGCGCCTTCACGGTGCGCGGCAACTACCTGGGCACCGGCGCGGCGGCGATGCAGGTCAACACCGTGCTCGGCGGCGACAACTCGCCGTCCGACCGGCTCGTGATCGACGGCGGCACCGCCTCGGGCAGCACCGCCGTGCGCGTGCTCAACCGCGGCGGGCTGGGCGCGCCGACGCTGGCCGACGGCATCCTGGTGGTGCAGGCCGTGAACGGCGCCACCACCGCGCCCGGCGCGTTCTCGCTGACCCAGGCCGTGGAGGCCGGCGCCTACGGCTACCGGCTGTACCGCGGCGGTGTGGCCGGCGGCAATGCCGACAGCTGGTACCTGCGCAACAGCGGCTATGCGGTCGGCGCCACGGTGGTCGGCTCGCTGGCCGAGGCGGTGGCGCTCATGGAGACCCTGTCGCCCGGCAGCGGCGAGGCCGCCATGCCGGTGCAGCCCGTGAAGCTGTACCGGCCCGAAGTGGCGCTCTACGGCAGCATGCCGCTGGTGGTGCGCCGCCTGGGGCTGGCGCAGCTCGGCAGCTTCAACGACCGGCAGGGCGATACACAACTGCTCGCCGGCGATCCGGGCGGCCAGGGCACGCCGGCCTCCTGGGGCCGCGTGTTCGGCGAAAGCACCCGGCAACGCCTGCGCGGCGACACCGATCCGCAGTTCGACGGGCAGATCAGCGGCCTGCAGCTGGGCCACGACTTCCTCGCGGCCACCGACGGCGCGGGCGGACGCCACCGGATCGGCGTGCTCGGCGGCTACACCCGCGCCAGCGGCGACACCAGCGGCGTGGCCAGCGGAGGCACCAACACGGCCACCGGCCGGCTCACCGTGGAGGGCTACAGCCTGGGCGCCTACTGGACCCGCATCGCCTCGAGCGGCTGGTACAGCGACGCGGTGCTCATGGCCACCCGCTACCGGGCCGACGCCCGCTCCACGCTGGGCCGCGGCGGCAACCCGCGCGGCACGGCGGTCACGGCCTCGCTGGAGGCGGGCTATCCGCTGGCGCTGTCCGAGAACGTCACGCTGCAGCCGCAGGTGCAGCTGGTGTGGCAGCGCAGTTCGCTCGACGATTTCGACGACGGCATTTCCGCGGTGCGATTCCAGCGCGACAACGCCGTCACCGGCCGGCTGGGCGCGCGGCTGGAGGGCCGCTTCAGCGCCGGCGGCGGCGTCTGGCGCCCGTACCTCAAGGCCAACCTGTGGCACACCTTCAGCGGCAGCAACGCGATCTTCTTCGGCCCGGCCGACCGGATCGCCAACCGGCGCAACGCGAGCGCGCTGGAGGTGGGGGCCGGCGTCGTGGGCCAGGTCAACCGGACCGTGTCGGTGTACGGCGGGCTGGCCTACACCAGCGCCGTCGGCAACACCGAGCAGACCGGGGTGCAGGGGCAACTGGGGGTGCGGTTGCGCTGGTGACGGCCTCTCGCAGCCTCGTTTTCGACATACGAAATTGACCATTTGCTCTGATTTGAGCATTGGCTAACTCACCCGTCGAATGCGTTCGGGTAATTGCCGAGTCACTTTTTTTGACCACGTGGATAATTTAAACTGTCCAACCCGACGTCAAAGAGGTGTGTCACGATGAACCCGCTCCGCCCGCGCAGCCGTTTCTGGTCCGACCTGACCAGCGAAGAGTTCTCCCGCCTGGACCGCGAACGGCTCATCGCCGTGCTGCCGGTGGGCGCGACCGAACAGCACGGCCCCCACCTGCCGATGTCGACCGACACGGCCACCATCGACGGCATGGTGCGCGCCACGCTGCCGTACCTGCCCGACGACCTGCCGGTGCTGTTCCTGCCCACCGTGCCCTACGGCAAGAGCAACGAACACTCGCGCTATCCAGGCACGCTCACGGTGTCGGCCGCCACGCTGATCTCGCTGTGGAAGGACATCGGCGCCTGCGTCGCCAAGGCCGGCGTGCGCAAGCTGGTGCTCTACAACAGCCACGGCGGGCAGATGAGCGTGATGGACATCGTGGCGCGCGACCTGCGCGAGGAGCACGACATGATGGTCGTGGCCGCCAACTGGTACACGCTGGGCCTGCCCGAGGGCCTGTTCACCGCCCACGAAGGCAGGCACGGCATCCACGCTGGCGACCTCGAAAGCTCGGTCATGCTGCACCTCACGCCCGACCACGTGCGCCGCGACCGGTTCCAGAACTTCAGCTCCATGACGGAGCAGCTGGCCGCCGAGAACAAGTTCCTGTCGATCACGCCCAGCGGCAAGCTCGGCTGGCAGATGCACGACATCAACCCTGCGGGCGCCGCCGGCGACGCCACGCGCGCCACCGCCGAGAAGGGTGCCGCGGTGCTCGACCACGTGGGCCGTCGCTTCGTCGAGCTGCTGCAGGAGGTCGACCGCTTTCCGCTGTCGCGGCTGGCCAACGTGCCCGCCTGGCGCTAGGGTTCAGGCCCCGCACCTGCACCACGATCCGCACCAGGACCACGCCATGGAAAGCACCACGCCACCCGCCTCGCCAGCCACGCCGCCGCTGGTCACCCTGCGCAACGTCAGCAAGCGCTTCGCCAACGGCACGCTCGCGCTGCAGGGCATGTCGCTCGACATCGGCGAGCACGACTTCATCAGCTTCCTCGGCCCCTCGGGCTGCGGCAAGAGCACCGCGCTGCGCCTCATCGCGGGGCTCACGCGCCTGAGCTCGGGCGAGATGCACTGGTCGGGCGCCAACACCGGCCAGACGCGCAGCGACCGCGAGCTGGGTTTCGTGTTCCAGGAACCCACGCTCATGCCCTGGGCCAAGGTGTTCGACAACGTGTGGCTGCCGCTCAAGCTCGCGGGCAACTCGCGCGACGCGGCCGCGCCCGTGGTGCAGCAGGCGCTCGAGATGGTGGGCCTCTCGCGCTTCGCCGACGTGTACCCGCGCGAACTCTCGGGCGGCATGAAGATGCGCGTGTCGATCGCGCGCGCGCTGGTCACGCATCCGCGCCTGCTGCTGATGGACGAGCCCTTCGCCGCGCTCGACGAGATGACGCGCATCAAGCTCAACAACGACCTGCTCGCGATCTGGCGCGAGCACCGCTTCTCGGTCGTGTTCGTCACGCACAGCGTGTACGAGTCGGTGTACCTGTCGAACCGCATCGTGGTGATGGCCGCGCGCCCGGGCCGCGTGATCGACGAGATCCGCATCGACGAGCCCTATCCGCGCGGCGAAGAGTTCCGCACCTCGAGCCGCTACAACGCGCATTGCACGGCAGTGTCCCAATCCCTGCACGGAGCGCTCCATGGCATCGACATCGACCATTGAAACCACCATGCCCGCAGCGCCCCCGAACACCACCACGGACACCGAGGCCACCCCGAGCGCCGACATGCTGCGCGCGCACGAAGACCGGCTGCGCCGCCGCGAGTCGATGCTGCGCATCGTCGTGCCCGCGGGCATCGTGCTCGCGCTGCTGCTGCTGTGGGAGTGGATGGTGCGGGCCAACAACATCCCGCACTACATCCTGCCCGCGCCCTCGCTGATCCTGCGCACGCTGTTCGACAACTGGGACTCGCTGTCGAGCGCCCTGTGGTTCACGGTGAAGCTCACGCTGCTCGCGCTCACCGCCGCCATCGTCGGCGGCGTGGCGCTGGCCATTGCGTTCGCGCTGTTCAAGTGGGTGGAGATCGGCCTGTTCCCGATCGCGGTGATCCTGCAGGTCACGCCGATCATCGCGATCGCGCCGCTCATCCTGATCTACGTGTCGAGCACCACGGCGGCGCTGCTGCTGTGCGCGTGGATCGTGGCGTTCTTTCCGATCCTGTCGAACACCGTCATCGGCCTGAAGAGCGCGGACAGCAACCTGCGCGACCTGTTCCAGCTCTACAAGGCCTCGCCCTGGCAGACCTTCCGCTACCTGCTGGCGCCCAGCGCGCTGCCGTACTTCATGGCGGGCCTGAAGATCGCGGGCGGCCTGAGCCTCATCGGCGCGGTGGTGGCCGAGTTCACGGCCGGCACGGCCGGCAAGGAAACGGGGCTGGCCTCGCGCATCCTCGAGTCGAGCTTTCGCACCGAGATCCCGATGATGTTCGCGGCGCTGCTGCTGGTGTCCCTGCTGGGCATCGTGATCTTCATCGTGTTCGCCGCCCTGTCGCGCCTGGTGCTCGGCCACTGGCACGAAAGCGAGATGCGCCGTGAACGCTAGAACCATGGCGCCCCCTGTGGACTGGGACGCCGTGCGCGCCGACCTGCGCGGCCTCAACGTGATCACCGCGCCCGCGCAGCGCAAGCAGCTGTCCAAGGACTTCTACTGGTACAGCCCCATCCTCACCGCGCAGCTCGCGGGCTGCGTGGCCGACCTCGTCGTGAAGGTCAGCACCGAGGACGACGTGCGCCAGGCCGCGGCCGTCGCCGCCCGATGGAAGCTGCCGCTCACCGTGCGCGCCGGCGGCACAGGCAACTACGGGCAGTGCGTGCCGCTGGAAGGCGGCATCGTGCTCGACGTGACGCAGATGTGCCGCGTGCTGGACATCCAGCCCGGCCGCATGCGCGTGGAGGCGGGCGCGCGCATGCACGACATCGACCTCGCGGCCCGCGAGACCGGCCAGGCGCTGCGCATGTGGCCCTCGACCTGGCATGTGGCCAGCATCGGCGGCTTCATCGCGGGCGGCTTCGGCGGCATCGGCTCGTTCCGCCACGGCATCCTGCGCGACCCCGGCAACCTGCTGCGCGCGCGCGTGATGACGGTGGAGCGCGAACCGCGCGTCATCGAGCTCGTCGGCGACGAGATCCAGCAGGTGCACCACGCCTACGGCACCAACGGCGTGATCCTCGACGTCGAGGTCGCCCTGAGCCCGGCGGTCGAATGGGTGCACTGCACGGTGCTGTTCGACAGCTACCGCGGCGCGCTCGACTTCGGCATTGCCGCGCAGGCGCCCACGCTCGACATCTTCTTGCTGTCCACGGTGGAGGCGCGCTTCTCGCCCTACTACACGGCCATGCGCGACCGTTTTCCGGCCGACAGGCATGCGGTGTTCGCCATGGTCTCGCCCGAGTCGATGGCCGGCTTCCGCGCGCTGGCCGCGGCGCAGGGCGGCACCATCTCCGTGGCGGGCACCGAGGCCGAGCTGCTCGCCGAGGGCCTGCCGCCGGCCTACGAGTGCGCGTTCAACCACACGACGCTGCAGGCGCTGAAGGCCGACCGCGGCTGGACCTACCTGCAGGTGGCCTACGCCCAGCCCTTCGACCCGGCGGTGGTCGAGCGGCACCTGCGGATCTTCGGCGACGACGTGCTGCAGCACCAGGACTTCGCGCGCGCCGGCGGCGAGTGCGGCACCTTCGGCATCCTGCTCGTGCGCTGGAAGGGCGAGGCGCACCAGTACGAGCTGATCCGCGAGATCGAGTCGCAGGGCGGCTGCACGATCTTCAATCCGCACGTGGTCACCATCGAGGACGGCGGCATGAAGACCATCGACACCCAGCAGATCGACTTCAAGAAGCGCAGCGACCCGATGGGCCTCATGAACCCCGGCAAGACGCGCGGCTGGTCTGCAGAGATGGCCGTCGAGCGCTGAAAAGATTAGTCTTCGCGTCCCGTACTTTCCAAAAACCTCCACAGGAGTCCGTCCCCATGCGCATCCCCGCTTTGCACATCCGCCCGCTCGGCGCCGTTGCCCTTGGCCTGGCCCTCGCCGGCGCCGCCTTTGCCGCGCAGGCGCAGGAAAAAGTGGTGTTCGCCACCAACTGGAAAGCGCAGGCCGGGCACGGCGGCTTCTACCAGGCGCTGGTGGACGGCACCTACAAGAAGTACGGCCTCGACGTCGAGATCCAGCAGGGCGGCCCGATGGTCAACAACCGGCCCATGCTGCCGGCCGGCAAGGTCGACTTCCTGATGACCGGCAACCTGCTGCAGTCCTTCGACAACGTGAAGAACGGCGTGCCCACGGTGGTGGTGGCGGCCTTCTTCCAGAAGGACCCGCAGGCCATGTTCGCGCACCCCGGCCAGGGCTTCGACACCTTCAAGGACATGACCAAGGCGCCCGTGGCCTTCATCGGCAAGGACGGCCAGTTCAGCTTCTGGCAGTGGATGAAGTCCGAGCACGGCTTCAAGGACTCGCAGCTCAAGCCCTACACCTTCAACGTGGGCCCGTTCCTGGCCGACAAGAAGTCCATCCAGCAGGGCTACGCCATCTCGGAGCCGCTGTCGATCAAGGCGCAGGCCGGCTTCGACCCGGTGGTGCAGCTGCTGGCCGACAACGGCTTCTCGACCTACTCGACCACCATCGAGACGCGCGCCGACCTGATCAAGACCAAGCCCGAGACGGTGCGCAAGTTCGTCGAGGCCTCGATCATCGGCTGGAACAACTACCTCTACGGCGACAACAAGGCCGCCAACGAGCTCATCGCCAAGACCAACCCCGACTCGCCCGTCGCGTCGCTGCAGGGCTCCATCGAGCTGATGAAGAAGATGGGCATCGTGGACAGCGGCGAGTCGCTCACCAAGGGCATCGGCGCCATGGACGAGGCCCGCGTGAAGGACTTCTACGACAAGATGGTCAAGGCCGGCCTGTACAAGGCGGGCGAGGTCGACCTGTCGAAGGTGGTGACCACGCAGTTCGTCAACAAGGGCGTGGGCGTGGACGTGCGCAAGAAGCTCACGGGCAAGTAAGCCGCCTTCGCTCTCTTTGTTTTTCCCGTGGGTCGCGCGGGGCTTGCGCCGGGGTCAGATGCCGGCGCCTGGGTTGCCATAAGGCACGCGCGGCCTTTTATCCCCTGGGCTCTGACCCCGTCTCGCCGACAGGCGAACCGGCCCTCATGAAAACGCTCGTCGTCCATTGCCATCCGAACCCTGACAGCTTCAACCACGCGCTGTACCGCACCGCGCTCGAGGCACTCGAACCGCGCCACGCCGTCAAGGCCATCGACCTGTATGCCGAGGGCTTCGACCCGACGCTGACACGCGAAGAGCGCCTGGCCTACCTCGACAACCCCGACCTGATCCGCGAACGCGTGAAACCCCACGTCGACGCGCTGCTGTGGGCCGAGCACCTGGTGTTCGTGTTTCCCACCTGGTTCCACGGGCCGCCGTCGATGCTCAAGGGCTGGCTCGAACGGGTGTGGCTGCCGGGCGTGGCCTTCCTGCCCGCCGAGCGCAAGGGCCAGCTCGCCAGGTCGGGGCTGCGGCACATCCAGCGGCTCACGGTGGTGACCACCGGCGGCTCGCCGCGCTGGTTCGTGATGGTCATCGGCGATCCGGGCCGGCGGCTCTTCACGCGGGCGCTGCGCGCGCTGTTCGCGTGGCGCTGCAAGGTGACGTGGCTGCAGCTGCACGACATGAACGCCGTGACGGCGAGCGACCGCACGCACTTCATCGAACGCGTGTCGCGCAAGCTGGGCAGCATCTAGACCGCACGATCGACATCACCGGTCACAGACACCGATCACAGAACGAGTCACAACGAGTACAGGGAGCCACCATGAGCCTCGAACGCACGCTCACCGTCCGCGTCGAACGCATCTCGCGCCAGACGCCGGAAATCCTCGCCTTCGAGCTGGCCCACCCGTGGGGCCGGCCGCTGCCCGCGTACGAGGCCGGCGCGCACATCGACGTGCACATGCCCGGCGGCTTCTCGCGCCAGTACTCGCTGGCGCGCGCGCCCGCCGCATCGAACGCGGGCACCTATGTGATCGGCGTGAAGCGCGAGGCCGGCAGCCGCGGCGGCTCGGCCTCGATGCACGAGCGCGTGCGCGAGGGCGACCTGCTGCCCATCAGCGCGCCGCGCAACACCTTCCCGCTGCGCGAGGAGGCCACGCACCACCTGCTGCTGGCCGGCGGCATCGGCATGACGCCGCTGCTGGCCATGGCGCAGGCGCTGGCCGCGCGCGGCGCCGCGTTCACGCTGTACGTGTTCGCGCGCAGCGAGGAGCACCTGGCCTTTGCCGATGCGCTGCGCGACCCCGCGCTGGCGCCGCACCTGCGCTTGCACCTCGACCAGGGAGGCCAAGGCGATGCGTCGCAGCGCATCGACCTGCGCGCGCTGCTGGCCGAGCGCGCGCCCGGCACGCACCTCTACGTGTGCGGCCCCGGCGGCTTCATGCAGGCAGTGCGCGATGCCAGCACGCACTGGCCCGAGGACGCATTGCACGCCGAATACTTCGCCGCGCCGACCGACGCCAACACCACCACCGGCCTGCCCTTCACGCTGAAGCTCGCGCAGCGCGGCATCACGGTGCCGGTGGCCGCGGACCAGACGGCGGTCGATGCGCTGCATGAGGTCGGCATCGACATTCCCGTGTCGTGCCAGCAGGGCCTGTGCGGCACCTGCGTGGTCGAGGGCGACGGCGAAGGCGCCGAGCACCGCGACTTCTGCCTCACCGGCAGCGAGCGCCGCCACAAGGTGGCGCTGTGCTGCTCGCGCGCCAAGGGCCTGGAACTGGTGCTGCAGCTGTGAGCGCAGCCCCCCCGATGGCCGAAGAGGGCGACGCCGAGGCGCCCGCCACGCGCGGGCGCTCGCGCAAGTACACGCAGGTGCTCGGCCTCATCAACCAGGCCGCCATCGAGGTGTTCGCCACCGAAGGGCTGGCCGGCGCGTCGACGCAGGCCATCGCCGACAAGGCGGGGCTGTCGAAGGCGCAGCTGCACTACTACATCGAGAGCAAGGAAGCGCTGTACCGCCAGGTGCTGCAGGACATCCTGACCGACTGGATCGTGGTGTTCGGCTTCAGCGACGAGGCCTTCGGCCCGCGCAAGGTGCTGGGCGACCTGATCCATCGCAAGATGATGTTCTCGTTCGAGCACCCGCTGCGCTCGCGCATCTTCACGGCCGAGATGATGCGCGGCGCGCCCGTCATCAACAACATGATGGACACGAGCAAGCAGCGCACCGACCAGGCCGCCGCCGTGATCCAGAACTGGATGAACCAGGGCCTGATGGACAGCGCCGACCCGATGCTGGTGCTGTTCCACATCTGGGCCGTGACGCAGTTCTACGCCGACCACGCCACGCAGGCCGCCTACTACCGCGGCGCGGCCACGCTGGGCGACGACCGGGACCGGCGCTACCTGATCGAGCAGGTGACCGAATTCCTGCTGAAGGGCGCGGGCGTCAAATAGAAGAAGACGCGCGCCTGGGCAGGTACATGGTGGCTTCCACTTCCACCAGCACCTCGTCGCCGGGCAGGAAGCGCGACACCTCGACCACCGTGCTCACCGGCGGCTCGCCCGGATAGAACAGGCCGCGCACGCGGTTGTAGAACGCGTAGTGCGGCAGGTGGCGGAAGTACTGCACCAGCTTCACCACGTCTTCCATGGTGCCGCCGTGCTCGGCCGCGATCTGGCGGATGCGCTCCAGCACGAACCAGCTCTGCGCCACGATGGGCGCCTCGAACACATCGACCGACATCTGGCCCGTGGAATAGCCCACGCCCTGCAGCGCGGTGCGTGCCTCTTCGGGAATGGCGTCATAGCCGGCCACCGCGCGGCGCGTGGCCGGGTCGACGGCGACCACGCCGCTCATGAAGACGAAATCGCCGACGCGCTTGGCGGCGGCATAGTTGGCCATTGGCTTGCCCATGCTCATGGGTGTTCTCCAGATTCAGTTCAAGGTGTCGAGCACGCGGCCTGCGCGGATGACGGTGCGTTGCCGTCCGCGCGGGCCGATGAGCTCGTGTTCGTCGGTGGCCGACAGCACCAGCAGGTCCGCCGGGCAGCCCGGCGCAATGCGCCCGTCCCACGCGAGCCCCAGCGCCTTCGCGGGGTTCACGGTGACGGTGTCGAGCCAGTCGGAGGCCGGCGCCAGGTGCGCCATCTGCACGCCGAGGCCGAAGGTCTCCAGCAGGTCGTAGCTGCCGTAGGGATAGAAGGCGTCCTGCACGTTGTCGGTTGCCAGGCTCGCACGCAAGCCCCGTGCCGCCGCCTCGCGGATGCGCGTGATGCCGCGCTGCACCGGCGTGCGGTCCCAGGCGCCCTGCAGGTAGAGGTTGGTGGTGGGCAGCGCGACGAGGTGCAGCCCCGCGCCCGCGCACAGCGCGAGCGTTTCATTGGCCACCGCGTCGTCCTGCACCGAGAGCGAGCAGCAGTGGCCGCAGACCACGCCCTGCGCGAAGTCGCGCGCCCGCACCAGCTGCGCGATGCTGCGCAGGCCGCTGGCCTCCACGTCGAGCCCTTCGTCGACGTGGAAGTCGAGGCCCAGCCCGTGCTGCTGCGCGAGGTCGAACACGCGCCCGAGCTTGTGGACGATGCCTTCGTTGCGGTACACGAACGCACCCAGCGTGCCGCCCGCGCGCTTCACCTCTCGCGCGATGCGCTCGCCCGCAGCCATGTCGGCGAACAGGTCGAGCGGCGTGAGCGAGACGAACTGCAACTCGACACGGCCGCGCCATTCCTCGCGCAATGCCTCGAACACGGCCAGCGCGGCCGGCGGCTCGGCCTGCACCCAGTCGAGGTGCGTGCGCAGCGCGCGCGTGCCCGACCGCCATGCGTCGTGCAGCGCACGCTCCATGCGAAGGCGCAGCGACTCGCCGGTCCAGCTCTCGCGGTGCCTGTTCATGCGCTCGATGGCGGCGAACAGGTTGCCCTGCGCGGCGCCGACGTCCTGCACGGTGTAGTTCTTGTCGATGTGCGCGTGCGCGTCGACCAGCGCGCTCAGCAAGGTGCCGCGCGCCTGCGCCTGCTGGGCGCTCGGCACGACCGACTCGACCCTGTCGCCCGCCAGCGCGATGTCGAACAGCTGCGCTTCGCCTGCCGCGAAGCCGCGCAACGGCGCCGGAATGCGCAGCGCTTCAAGCTTCATGCGGCGCTGCCGCTGCGTTGCCGCTGTTCGCGCAGCCAGCCGAGCCCCTCCGACGTGCCGCCCGGCACGGCGCCACGGCGCGGCCGGTATTCGCAGCCGACCCAGCCCTGCCAGCCGCATTGCGCCGACACCTCGTCGAGCACGTCGAACAGGTAGGGATAGTTCTGCTCGCCGGTGTCGGGCTCGTGCCGGTCGGGCACGCCCGCGATCTGGATGTGGCCGACACGGCCCGTGGGCAGGTACTTGCGGATCTTCATCGCCACGTCGCCCTCGACGATCTGGCAGTGGTACAGGTCCATCTGCACCTTGAGGTTGGGCGCGCCGACGGCCTCGACGATCTCGTGCGCGTGGTCCTGCCGGTTGAGGAAGAAACCGGGAATGTCGCGCGTGTTGATGGGCTCGATGAGCACATCGCGGCCGGCCTTGGCGGCTTCGGCCGCGGCCCAGCGCAGGTTGTCGAGGTACACGGGTTGCAGCGCGTCGCGTTCCAGCCCTTCGGGCACGAGGCCGGCCATGACGTGGATGCGCGGGCAGGCCAGTGCCACGGCGTAGTCGATGGCCTTGGCAATGCCTTCGCGGAACTCGGCGTCGCGCCCGGGCAGGCAGGCCAGGCCGCGATCGCCGCCGGCCCAGTCGCCGGGCGGGCCGTTGAACAGCACCTGCTGCAGGCCGTTGTGCTGGAGCCGCGCAAGGAGTTCTTCCTTCGCGAAGTCGTACGGAAAGAGGTACTCCACGGCCTTGAAGCCGTCTTTCGCGGCGGCGTCGAAGCGGTCGAGAAAGGCGAGCTCCGGGTAGAGCATCGAGAGGTTGGCGGCGAATTGGGGCATGGCGTGTTTGTACTACCAGCGCGCACCGAAGGTGCGGCGCAGTTCATCGATCTGGTCGGCGTTCAGCGGTGCAGGCTTTGCAGGGCCCGCAAGCATCTGGAGCCGGGCGGTTTCCTCGAGTTCCTCGAGCACGGCCATGGCGGCGGCCGGTGTGTCGTGCCAGACGTTGGGGCCCAGGCGCGTGAGCATCACGGCGCGCACCGGCGTGCCGGCGGTGCCGAAGCGTTCGATGGCCTGGGCCACCTGTTCGGCGGCTTCGGGTGCGCCGGGGCGGTGGTACGGAATGACCGGCACGTGGCCGACCTTCATCACGAAGTACGGGGTGAGCGCAGCGAGCAACTCGTCACCCGGGTTGTTCAGCGTGAGCGCCACGCAGTGGGTGCTGTGCGTGTGGATCACGCAGGCTGTGTCGGCATCGAACTTGCGCGCGGCGGTGTAGATGCGGGTGTGCAGCGCGATCGTTTTGCTGGCGCGGTCGCCGCTGGTCTGCTGGCCTTTCGCATCCACCCTGGCCAGGCGCGCGGGGTCCAGGAAGCCCAGGCAGGCGTCGGTCGGCGTGATGAGAAAACCGTCGTCCAATCGCACGCTGATGTTGCCGGCCGTGGCGTGAACGTAGCCGCGTTCGAACAGGCTACGGCCCGTGCGGCAGATTTCTTCTCGGGCTTGGGTTTCGTTCATATCAAGAGTCTGCGGGGTTTTGTTTCGGCAGTTGTTGTTCAGGGCGCGTGCACAGGCCGCCGGGTACTCCCCTCCGCGAATGTCCCCCGGCCTGCGGCCTCCTGCTTTGTTTCGCTGCAGGGAGCACCCGACCCTCTGAGCACAAGAGGCGCCGCGGTTGTTTCGCTCGATCAACAACCGCTGCTGACAACGCTCACGTCGATGGGGTGCCTTGCGCAGCGAAATTAAGGAGGAGGCCGCAGGCCGGGGGACATTCGCGGAGCAAGGTACCCCGTCGGCGTGAGTGCGCCCCGAACAACGCACCTCACGCACAACGGCCGAGCACCGCAAAGGCCTTCGTAAAAAAGTCATCGCTGCCGAAGTTGCCGGACTTCAGGGCAATGTGCAAGCCCGACTCGGGCGCCGCTTCAGAACGCGCATGGCACCACGGCACGCCCGGATCGATCTGCGGCCCGATCTGCATCTGCGCGATGCCCAGCGCCTGCACGCACGCACCCGAGGTCTCGCCCCCGGCCACCACCAGTTGATGCACGCCGCGCTCGACCAGGCCGCGTGCGATCGCGGCGATGGTGCGCTCGACCATCGCGCCAGCCTCCTCCACACCCAGGCGGCCCTGCACCGTTTTCACGGCGCCGGCTTCCGCAGTCGAGTAGACGAGCACCGGACCCTTGTCGATCAGCGGTGCGGCCCAGGCCAGCACCTCGGCCGCGACGTCCACACCCGCCGCGATGCGCAACGGGTCGAGGGCCACGGCCTCGCCGCCGCGCTGGATGAAGTCGAGCACCTGGCGGTTGGTGGCGAGCGAGCAGCTGCCCGAGACCACCGCCGTCCTGCCGCCGGCTTTCGGCAACGCGCTGGCCTGCGACGATGGCGCCAGCCCGAAGTTGGCCGGCAGGCCGATGGCCACGCCCGAGCCCGCCGTGAGCAACGGCATCTTCGCGAGCGCTGGGCCCATGCGCAGCAGGTCGTCGTTCGAGACCGCATCGACGACGGCGATGGCCACGCCCTCGCCCTTCAGCTGCGCGATGCGCTCACCGATGGCGGCCGCGCCGCGCGCCACCACCGTGTAGTCGATGAGCCCCACCTTGCGCCGGCACTGCGCCTGCAGCACGCGCACCAGGTTCGGGTCGGCCATGGGCGTGAGCGGGTGGTTCTGCATGCCGCTCTCGTTGAGCAGCACGTCGCCCGCGAACAGGTAGCCCTTGAACACGGTGCGCTTGTTGTCGGGGAAGGCGGGCGTGGCGACGGTGAAGTCGCATTGCAGCGCGTCCATCAGCGCCTCGGTGACCGGGCCGATGTTGCCTTGCGGTGTGCTGTCGAAGGTCGAGCAGTACTTGAAGTAGATCTGCTGCGCACCCTGCGCCCGCAGCCAGCGCAGCGCGGCCAGCGACTGTGCGATGGCCTCGGCCGGCGCGATGGTGCGCGACTTGAGCGCGACCACCACGGCATCGACGTCGGCGTCCAGCGGCCCGTCGGGCACGCCGATGGCCTGCACCACGCGCATGCCGGCGCGCACCAGGTTGTTGGCGAGGTCGGTGGCGCCGGTGAAATCGTCGGCGATGCAGCCAAGCACGAGCTGGGCCATGGCTCAGTCCTTCACCGGCAGCTTGACCGCCTGTGCGTTCTCGCGCACGTAGTCACGCAGGATCGCGTCGAAGCTCGCGTCGGCCTTCAGGCCCAGCGCCTCGGCGCGCGCCGCGTGGATGCGGCTGGGCCAGCTGGTGACGATCTTCGCGACGGCGGCATCGGGCGCCCAGTCGATCAGGCCCGTTGCGTCCTTGCCGGCGATGCGCTCGAGCGACTGCGCCATCTCGCGCACGGTGGTGGTCAGCGCGGGCAGGTTGATGGCCGTGCGCGCACCCCACTCGGCGGCACTGGCCGTGGCCGCGCGCACGATGCCCTGCACGGTGTTGCCGGGCGATGCCAGCGCGACGGGCGTGTCGGGCGACACCGGGCAGCGCGCGCGCTCGCCGGCCAGCGGCTCGCGCAGCATGCCGCTCAGGAAACTGGAGGCCGCGCCGTTGGGCTTGCCCGGGCGCACCGACACCGTCATGAGCCGCACGTTGCGGCCCTGCACGAAACCCTTGCGCGTGAAGTCGGCCACCAGCTGCTCGCCGATGAACTTCTGGATGCCGTAGCTGTTCTGCGGGGTGGGCAACGTCGTGTCTTCGATCACCGCGGGCAGGCGCTGCTCGGGCGAGTCACCGAACACCGCGACCGAGCTGGAGAACACGAACACCGGCGCGTGGCCCGCGCGGCGGCAGGCTTCGAGCAGGGCCCGCGTGGTGTCGAGGTTGCTGCGCATGCCCAGGTCGAAGTCGACCTCGCACTCGCCGCTCACGGCCGCGGCCAGGTGGAACACCGCGTGGGTGTCCGCCAGCGGCAGCGCGCCGTTGCCGGCCTGCTCGCAGAGGTCGCCCTGCACGAACTGCACGCGCGCGTCGCCGGCCAGGTCGGCGGGCGGCGGCACGCGGTCGGCCAGGGTGATGCGCGAGATTTCTTTGGCTGCGCCGCCGGCCAGTGCCAGCGGACCGCCTGCCAGCAGCGTGCGAGCGAGGCGGGCGCCGAGGAAGCCGCAGCCGCCGGTGATGAGGATGTTCATGAGCGTGTGTCCTTCGGGTTCGGGCTTGTTTTCAGGCCTTTTTTTGGGGGCCGGGCACCTCGATGCCCGGGAAGATCTTGATGACCGCGCTGTCGTCCTCGCGCGCGTAGCCCGCGGTCGAGGCCTGCATGAACATCTGGTGCGCGGTGGACGACAGCGGCAGCGGAAACTTGGTGGCGCGCGCCACGTCGAGCACCAGCCCCAGGTCCTTCACGAAGATGTCGACCGCCGACAGCGGCGTGTAGTCGCCCGCGAGCACGTGCGCCATGCGGTTCTCGAACATCCAGCTGTTGCCCGCGCTGTGCGTGATCACCTCGTACAGCGCGGCCGGGTCCACGCCTTCGCGCAGGCCCAGTGCCATGGCCTCGGCTGCCGCGGCAATGTGCACGCCCGCCAGCAGCTGGTTGATGACCTTCACCTTGCTGCCCGCGCCCGCGCTGTCGCCCAGGCGGTAGACCTTGGCGGCCATGGCGTCGAGCAGCGCGCCGGCCTTCTCGTAGGCGGCGGGGGTGCCCGCGGTCATCATCGTCATCTGGCCGCTGGCGGCCTTGGCGGCGCCGCCGGAGATGGGCGCGTCGAGGTACAGCAGGCCGAGCTTGGCCAGCCGCGCCTCGAGCGCCACCGACCAGTTGGGATCGACGGTGGAGCACATCACGAACAGGCTGCCGGGCTTCATCGACGCGGCGCAGCCCGGCACGGCACCGTCGCCGAACAACACCGACTCGGTCTGCGCGGCATTGACGACCACGCTCACGACCACGTCGCACTGCGCGCCGAGCCCGGCCAGCGTGTCGCAGGCGGTGCCGCCGTCGCGCGCGAAGGCCTCGGCCACGTCGCGGCGCACGTCGAACACATGCGGCGCGTGGCCCGCGCGGCGCAGCGATTGCGCCATGCCGGCGCCCATGGCGCCGAGGCCGACAAGGCCGACAACAGGGGGATGGGTGGTGGTCATGCAGAGGCTTTCCGGTGTGAGAGGTGCAGCGCAGGCCTTGGGGCCTCGCGCTTCAATTTGTCAGGTCATCATACAAATTCAGGTCCGTTGCGCCGATCCCATCTAACCCGCACACCAGGCCATGCGCCCGCTCAGCGGCTCGCCGGCCAGTCTTCGACCAACGGCCTTGCGAGCCGCGCGCCCTCTTGCTGCCAGAAGGCCGGATCGGCCTGCTCGATGCGGCGGATCGCGTTGTCCATGTGCGCCTTGGCGGCCTCGCGCGCGCGCACCGCGTCGCCCGCATCGATGGCCTCGACGATCAGCGCGTGTTCCTGCGCCACCTGCGCCGCGAAGTCGGCGCGGCGCGCCTCGTTGGCGCGCGTCACGCGCGTGGCGCCGTGCAGGAACTGCCGCAGGTACTGAAGGGTGCCGAGAAGGAAGGGGTTGCGTGCGGCCTCCGCGATGGCGGTGTGAAAGCGCACGTCTTCGTCGGCCCCGTTGCCGCCGGCCGCCACGGCCACCTTGAGCGCCTTGATGGCTTCGCGGATGCGGCGCAGGTCGGTCTTGCTGCGGCGCTCGGCGGCCAGCGCGGCCACTTCGGCCTCGAGCGCGCGGCGCAGCTCGACCATCTGGATCACTGCCTCGCGCGAGGCCACGTGCGGCATCTCGAAGCGCAGCGGCTCGACGCCGGCGGCGCGCACGTACACACCGCTGCCCTGGCGCGAATCGAGCAGGCCCAGCGACTTCAGCCGCGACACCGCCTCGCGCACCACGGTGCGGCTCACGCCGAACTGCTCGGCCAGTGCGGTCTCGGTCGGCAGCCGGTCGCCTTCGGACAAGCGCCCACTGCGCAGCTCGGTGGCCAGTGCATCGGCCACCTGGTCGGCCAGGCGGGCACCGGGGGCGATGGATTGGAAGCGGGCGGTCATGAAGGCGGGATTGTCATGCAACATCGCGCGGGAGCCTCAGGAGCACGCTTTGAAGAAATTCGTCTACAACGAGAACATCGACATGCTGGAAATACCGGCCGACCAGTTCGCAGCCGGCATCGACCATGCGCGCAAGAGCGGACATTGGAAGGTCCGGGTCATGGGCGGCCCCTCGCCCGCCAAGGCACGCCCGCTGGACCTTGGCGCGCTTGACGACGACAGCCCGCTGCTGTCCCTGAACCTGTCGGGCGACAACATCGACCTGAAGGGCACGGACCTGGGCCCGCTGTACCGCCTGAAGCAGTTGGCATCGCTGTCGGTCCCGTACCTGCGGGGCCGCATCGACTTCTCCCGGCTCGCGACGCTCGACACGCTGCACATCACCGGTGCCGATCACGCCGTGCAACCCCTGGCCTTGCCCGCGCTGAAAGACCTGCTGCTGGTGTCGAGCAGGAACAAGGACGCCGCGTTCCTGTCGGGGCTCACCGGATTGCAGAAGCTGAGGATCAGCGGTGGCCGCATGGAGCAGCTGTCGGGCATCGAAACGCTGGGCCAGCTCGCGTCCCTGCGGATCGATCATTGCCCGGCATTGCTGGACATCCGCGCCGTCAACGCATTGCCCCGCCTGGCCACGCTGTACGTCGAAAAATGCGCGCGCCTCAGGGACTGCGCGTTCCTGGCGGACAACCAGACGATCGAGGCGTTGTTCGTCTCCGAACTCGACTCGGCGGCCTTCGCGCCGCGCATGCGCAAGCTGGCGTCGCTGAAATTCTGGGACCTGAAGGACGGCGACCTGCGACCGCTCGCTGCATCGACGACCTTGAAGGACGTCCATTTCCATCCGCGCAAGAGGCACTACACGCACAGCGTGGACGAACTCAACGCGCTGCTGCGGCGCTGAGTCGCACGTCGCTGCGGCCGCCGCAGCAGCGCCTCCTACAACGCGTGCCGCGCCGCCCGCGCAATGCTCTGCGCATCCACCCCGAAGAACCCGCGCAGCGCCGCGCGCGTGTCGCTGCGACCGAAGCCGTCGGTGCCCAGCGTGAGGTAGCGGCGGCCTTCGGGCAGGAAGGCGCGCACGCTGTCCGGCACGGCGCGCACGTAGTCGGTGGCGGCAACGATCGGGGCCTTGCCCTTGCCGAGCTGCTGCGCGATGAACGCGGTGCCAGCCGCTTCCGAATTGGCGCCTGCCAACGCCCGCTGCTCGCATGCCGCGCCGTCGCGCGCCAGTTCGCTCCAGCTCGTGACGCTGAACACCTCGGCCTCGATGCCCTCGTCGGCCAGCAGCTGCGCGGCCTTGACCACCTCGGTGAGGATCGCGCCCGAGCCCATCAGGGTGACCTTCTTCGTGGCTTTTCCCGCTGCGGGCGCATACACGCCGAAGCGGTAGCACCCGCGCAGGATGTCGCCTTCCGCGCCCTCGGGCACGTCGGGCTGCGCGTAGTTCTCGTTCATGAGCGTGACGTAATAGAACACGTCCTTCTGCTCGACCATCATCTCGCGGATGCCCGCGTCGACGATCACTGCCATCTCGCCCGCATAGGCCGGGTCGTAGGCCTTGCAGTTGGGGATGGTCGCGGCCACCAGGTGGCTGCTGCCGTCCTGGTGCTGGAGGCCTTCGCCGCCGAGCGTGGTGCGCCCCGACGTGGCGCCCAGCAGGAAGCCGCGCGCGCGCTGGTCGGCCGCGGCCCAGATGGCGTCGCCCACGCGCTGGAAGCCGAACATCGAGTAGTAGATGTAGAACGGCAGCATCGCCAGGCCGTGCACGCTGTAGCTGGTGGCGGCGGCCGTCCAGCTCGCGATGGCGCCGGCTTCGCTGATGCCCTCTTCGAGGATCTGCCCGTCGGTGGCTTCGCGGTAGCTCAGCACCGAGCCGATGTCTTCCGGCGCATAGCGCTGGCCCACGCTCGAATAGATGCCCACCTGCTTGAACAGGTTGGCCATGCCGAAGGTGCGCGCCTCGTCGGCCACGATGGGCACGATGCGCGGGCCCAGGGCCTTGTCTTTCAGCAGGTTGCCCAGCATGCGCACGAAGGCCATGGTGGTGCTCATCTCCTTGCCGGCCGCGGCGGTCGCGAACTGCGCGTAGCTCGCGAGCTCGGGCTTGGCCACCACGTCGCAGGCGGTCTCGCGCCGCGGCATGGCGCCGCCGAGCGCTTCGCGGTGCTGGCGCAGGTAGCGCATCTCGGCGCTGTCTTCGGCGGGGCGGTAGAAGTCCATCGCGGTGGCCTGCGCGTCGGTCAGCGGCAGGTTGAAGCGGTCGCGGAATTCGATGAGGTCCACGTCGCCCATCTTCTTGTGCGAGTGCGTGGTCATCTTGCCCTGCGCGGCGCTGCCCATGCCGTAGCCCTTCTTGGTGTGGGCGAGGATCACGGTGGGCTGGCCCTTGTGGCGGGCGGCCGCGGCGTAGGCGGCATGGATCTTCACGAGGTCGTGGCCGCCGCGCTTCAGGCGGTCGATCTGCTCGTCGGTCATGCCTTCGGCCAGGCGCGCGAGCTCGGGGTTCTGGCCGAAGAAGTTGTCGCGGTTGAAGCGGCCGTCCTTCGCGGCGAAGGTCTGCATCTGGCCGTCGACGGTCTCGGCGAAAACGCGTGCGAGCGCACCGCTCACGTCCTGCGCGAACAGGCCGTCCCAGTCGCTGCCCCACACCAGCTTGACGACGTTCCAGCCCGCGCCGGCGAAGAGCTTCTCGAGCTCGTCGATGATGCGGCCGTTGCCGCGCACCGGGCCGTCCAGGCGCTGCAGGTTGCAGTTGACCACCCACACGAGGTTGTCGAGCTTCTCGCGCGCGGCGAGCGTCAATGCGCTCATGGACTCGGGCTCGTCCATCTCGCCGTCGCCGAACACGCCCCACACCTTGCGCCCTTCGCAGTTCAGCAGGTTGCGGTGCGTGAGGTAGCGCATGAAGCGCGCGTGGTAGATCGAGCTGATCGGGCCGATGCCCATCGAGCCGGTGGGGAACTGCCAGAAGTCCGGCATCAGGTACGGGTGCGGGTAGCTGCTGAGGCCGCGCGCGCCGCTGCCGTCGCCATTGACGAAGGCCGGCGCGGTGAGCTCCTGGCGGTAGTGCTTCAGGTCTTCTTCGCTCAGGCGGCCTTCGAGGTACGCGCGGGCATAGACGCCGGGCGCGCTGTGCGGCTGGAAGAACACGAGGTCGCCGCGGTGCTGCTCGCTGCGCGCGTGAAAGAAATGGTTGAAGCCGGTCTCGAACAGGTCGGCCGCGCTGGCATAGCTGGCGATGTGGCCGCCGAGCTCGCCGTAGGCCTGGTTGGCCTTGGCCACCATGGCGAGCGCGTTCCAGCGCATCAGCGAGGCGAGCTTTTCCTCGACGGCCAGGTCGCCCGGGAACGGCGGCTGGTCGGCCGCGGCGATGGTGTTGACGTACGGCGTGGCCAGCTCGGGCTGCCAGCCGATGCGCTGCTGGCGCGCGAGGCGGGCCAGCTCGACCAGCATCTGCCGGGCGCGCTGCGGCCCCTGCGTTTGCGCCAGCGCCAGGAAGGCGTCGCGCCATTCGGCGGTTTCCGCGGGATCGGGGTCGTGAGACGACGAAGCAAGCGGCGTGTCGAGCAGCAGGGCGCGCATCTGGTCGGGCGAGATCGGGGCGTTCATATCGGCACTTTAGGCCGCACCCCGAAGAATTAGCTACCGGCGCATGCAAGTCCATGCGCGCGTCGCAGCATAAAATTTTTCAAACTAAATTGGAGACAGCATTTCATGCAACTCGACGCCATCGACCTGCGCATTCTGGATGAGCTGCAACGCGACGGGGCCCTGTCGAACGTGGAGCTCGCGCGCCGCGTGCACCTGTCGCCCTCGCCTTGCCTGGCGCGCGTGAAGCTGCTGGAAACCCGGGGCGTGATCGACCGCTACGTGGCGCTCGCCAACCCCAAGGCGCTGGGGCTGGGGCTGAACGTGTTCATCTCGATCAGCCTGCGCACGCAAAGCAAGCAGTCGCTGGCCGACTTCGAGCAGCGCATCGCCGAGCACGACGAGGTGATGGAGTGCTACCTGATGACGGGCGACCGCGACTACCTCATCCGCATCGCGGTGGCCGACATGGCGGCACTTGAAAAATTCATCATGGAACAGCTCACGCCGATTCCTGGGATCGAGAAGATCCGCTCGAGCTTTGCGCTCAAGCAGGTCAGATACAAGACGGCGCTGCCGTTGCCGACAGCGCCGTCCTGAATCTTCAGCTGCGCCGAAGCGCGAGGCTTACAGGCCGATCAGGCCGCCGTCGTCCTTCGTGATCACCACGGTGGCCGAGCGCGGACGTGCGTTGCCGCCCTGCGGCCAGTGGCTCAGGTACTTGGTCGGATCGCCGATGTCGCTCTTGACGGTGTTCTCGCCCGGGTGCTGGATGTTCACGAACAGCGCGCGGCCGTCGCCCGATTCGGCAATGCCGGTGATCTCGCAGTCCACCGGGCCGACCAGGAAGCGGCGCAGGCCGTCGGTGCCCGGGGCCTTGCCGACGAAGGTCGCCTGCGTGCCGGTGGTGCCGCCGTCGACGTTGGTGATGGTCTTGGCCGCGCCGTCGCCGACCGTGCCCGGCAGTGCCGCGAGCAGCATGCAGTTGGTCACGTCGGTGTACTTGCCGTCGTCCGTCTCGATCCACAGCAGGCCGGGCGCAGCCTGGCTGAACCACATGCCGTCAGGGCTGGAGAAGTCGTTGTCGGCACCGAGCACCGACAGGTTCACGTCGGCCGAAGCGGTCGAGCGCGCGCCGAACAGGTACACGTCCCACTTGAAGGTGACGGCCGCCGGGTCGCCGCCGGTGTCGGCGAAGCGCACGATGTGGCCGTTCGGGTTGCCCTTCTGCGCGGTCTGGGCCACGCCCTTGGGGTCGTTGTACGAGCGCGGGTTGGCCGCGTCGGTGCCGCCCACCGGACGCGCCGTGTTGTTGGTGAGGGTGACGTACACCTCGCCGTTCTTCGGATTCACGGCGGTCCATTCCGGACGGTCCATCCTGGTGGCGCCGGCCGCGTCGGCCGCCAGGCGCACGTTCACCAGCACGTCGGCCGCGTCGGCGAAGGCATAGGTCGGGTAGGCGGCCGTGATGCCGTTGATGCCGAGCTTCAGCTCGAGCCAGTCGCCCGTGCCGTCGGCCTTGAACTTGGCGACGTAGAGCTTGCCGTCGTCCATGTACTTGTCGCCGGCCGCGATGCCGCCGCCCACGTCGGCCGCGTCCCAGGCCTTGGTCGAGACGAACTTGTAGATGTACTCGTTCTGCGAGTCGTCGCCCATGTACCAGACCAGCGGCTTGCCGGCCACGACCGGGCCGAGGCAGGCGCCTTCATGGCCGAAGCGGCCCAGGGCGGTGCGCTTCTTGGGCGTGCTGCCGGGCGTGAACGGATCGATCTCGACCACCCAGCCGTAGGTGTTGGCGCCGTTGCGGAAGTCGTCTGCCGAGGTGGCGCCCAGCACTTCGGTGTTCCAGCGGCCGTAGAGGTTGTCGGGCGTGTCGGGCGTGACGGTGGCCCACAGCTCGCGGCCGGTGCCGGCAACGCCGTAGCGGCCGAAGGCGGTGATTTCCTTGGGCGTGCGGTTGACGTTGTCGTTCGCGGCGATGCGGCGGAAGTAGCCGGCCCAGTTCTCCTCGCAGGTCAGGTACGTGCCCCACGGCGTGGTGCCGTTGGCGCAGTTGTTGACGGTGCCGCGGGTCTTGCTGCCGTCGGTCGAGAACTTGGTCTTGAGGACGTCGGTCCTGGCGACGGGGCCCGAGAAGGTCATCTCGGTGAGCGTGTGGACGCGGCGGTTGAAGGTCGAGTCCTGCTTGTAGCTCCAGGCGGAGCCGGCCTTGTTGACCTCGATCACGCTCACGCCGTGCAGGTAGAACTCGCGCAGCACTTCGTCGGCGACGGTGCGCACGGCGGCGTTGCCGGAGCCGGTGCTGGTCTGGCCGGTGGGGTGCAGGAACACGGGCGTGATGGCTTCGTGGTTCATCACGAGCAGGCCGCGCGCGGCCGCGGCGGTTTCCCACTTGTTCGACGCGTTCATGCCGAAGTAGGTCATGCCGTCGTGGTGGTCGCCGGCGCGGCGGTCGAAGGTGTTGCCGGCGTCGGTGCCGTTGTTCGCATACGCCGACACGCCCGTGGCGATCGGGTCGCCCAGGCGGTACAGCACGCTCGCGGTGTAGCCGGCGGGCACGGCGACGGCATCGGCCAGGGTCTTGCCGACGGCGTTGAAGTTGAGCTTGATCGGGGCCGGCGACGGCGGGGGCGGCGGCGGTGCGGGAGGTGCGGGTGCCGGTGCGGGCGGCAGCACGGGGAAGGCGACGCCGCCTCCGCCACCGCCGCCGCAGGCCTGCAGCAGCGCCGTGCCGGCAGTGCCGACGCCGAGGCCGAACAGGTGACGGCGGCTCAGGCGCGAGGCGATCAGGTCGGTGAACGAGGGGTTCGACGTGGGGTTGGTGCCGATGTCGTCGAGATCGACCGAGGGATCGTCGGAGCGGGTGTTTGCGGTCATGCGCAATGTCTTTCTTCGTGGGATGGAAAGGAAACCAGCCCGCGAAGTTAGGCACTTCGTATGACGCTTCTGTGAATCACTCAGGTTCTCGTCAGGTTGAATCGATCTACCTGACGAGCCTGCGCGCTCAATACGTGATCAGCGCACGGTCAGCCCACGGTCAAGGCGCCGGCAATTGCCGCGGCCACAGCGCCCACAGGCGCAGCGGCTGGTTCATGCTCGCCGCCAGCCGTCCGGCATCGGCGCCGGTGCCCGCGAAATAGTCGGCGCGCACGGCGCCGAGGATGGCGCTGCCGGTGTCCTGCGCCACCACCAGTTTCTGCAATTGCGCGGCCGGTCCGTTGGACGCAAGCCACACCGGCGTGCCATAGGGAATGCTCTCGCGGTCGACCGCAATGGAACGCCCCGCCGTCAGCGGCACGCCCTGCGCGCCGCGCGGGCCGAAGGCCGCATCGACCTCGCTCATGGTCTCTTCACGAAAGAACACGTAGCGCGGGTTGCTCCACAGCAGTTGCGGCACGCGCTGGGGGTTCTGCGCGGCCCAGGCCTTGGTGTCGTCGGGCCACTTGCCGACCTTGCTCACGCCCTGGCTCATGAGCCACTGCTGCACGCTGCGGTACGGCTGCTCATTGGTGGCCGCGAACGCCATGCGCACGGTGTGCTGGTAGCCGTTGGCCTCGGTGATGCGCAGGCGCCCCGAGCCCTGGATGTGCAGCATCAGCGCGTCGATGGGGTCGGCCATCCACGCGATCTCGCGCCCGCGCAGCGCGGCCTGCGCCTCGGGCAGGGTCTCGATTTCCTGGCGCGTGTACCAGGGGCGGCGCGGCGCGAGGCCGTCGGGCGCCTGGTAGATCGGCACGTTGAAGGTGGCGGTGGGCACGCGCGAGGCCTCGTACACGGGCTCGTAGTAGCTGGTGAGCTTGCCTTCGGTCTGGCCGTTGAGCGCCTCGATGCGGTAGGGCTGCAGCCGGTCGGTCATCCACTGGCGCTGCTCTTCGGGGGTGGCAATGGTGAGCTGGCGCACGTCGCGGCACAGCGGCGCAAAAGCGGCGTTGGGGCGCGAGCAGTTCGCCAGCAGCGCGATCCACGCCTCGTGCAGCGGGTCTTCGCCGAAGCCGGGCAACTCCGACCAGCCGACCGGCACCCAGCGGCTCTTGGGGTGCGCGAGCGAACTGGTGAGCGGACCGAGGTCGCGCGGCGGGGTGACGGCGGGGGGGCGGGTGGGCGCATCGGGTGCGCGCGGGCCGGTGGAACAGGCCGCGAGCGTTGCTACGATCACAAGCCCGACCAGCCACTGGAGTCCATTTCTCATGGGTTTGATTCTGCTTGAAGCCCTCGCCGCGGGACTCGTGTTCATCTTGATCATCTGGTGGACCATGTTTTCCGGCCGAAACAAGGGTGAATTGCACGACGAGGACGACGCCGACGGCGGCCGCGATGCCACCGACAGGAACCCACCGCCGAAACCGTGAATTGCTTGTGTAGCCCGACGCCGCGCCGCTCTGTCGGAGAAGCACCTCAATGCTATTACTTTAGTAGCAATCATCGTAGCATTCATGGGCGATTGCGAAGCTTTTCTTATTTTCCATAGGGCTTTCAGGCCGTACCATCGCATGCCCCCCCGGCGCTAAGCTGTGTCCCGCTTGAATCAACCTTGAAAGGGATCGCCATGAAAAAGTTCGTACTTGCCACCTGTGCCACCGCCATCGTCCTGTCCGGCTGCGCCGGCGGCATGACCGACACCCAGCGCAACACCGGCATCGGTGCCGGCATCGGTGCGCTCGGCGGCGCGGCCATCGGCTCGGCCACGGGCGGCAACCGCGGTGCCATCGGCACGGGCGCGGTGGTCGGCGCGGCAGCCGGCGCGCTCGGCGGCTACCTGTGGTCGCAGCGCATGGAAAACCAGAAGCGCCAGATGGAAGCCGCCACGCAAGGCACCGGCATCGCCGTCACGCAAACCCAGAACAACGAACTGAAGCTGCAGATTCCGAGCGACGTGTCCTTCGACGTGGGCCGCGCCAACATCAAGTCGAACTTCGCGCCCGTGCTCGACCAGTTCGCCAACGGCCTGCGCAACAACCCGAACGCCGAGGTGCGCATCATCGGCCACACCGACAACACCGGCTCGGACGCCATCAACAACCCGCTGTCGGTCGAACGCGCCACCAGCACGCGCGACTACCTCGTGGCGCGCGGCGTGAACGCGGCGGCCTTCCGCATCGAAGGCCGCGGTTCGCGCGAGCCGATTGCCGACAACAACAGCGACGCGGGCCGGGCGCAGAACCGCCGTGTCGAGATCTACGTGGGTGAACGCGGGCCGCGAGGCTGATCGGCCACGCCGCAGCACCGCAGCACCACGTCACCCACAGGGAAACCGGCCGCGCCGAAAGGCCGGTTCCCACCGCCATTCCATTGGTCCATAGAGAGGGAAATTCATGAGGAAGTTTGTAGTTGCCAGCGCCGCCGCGGCCGCACTGATGTTCATCGCGGGCTGCGCTTCGCAGTCGACGCCGCCGGCAGCCGCCGCGCCGGCCGCCGCACCGGCAGCGCCAGCCAACAGCTGGACGGCCCGCCTGGCCGCGCTGAAGACCGATCTCGAAGCCTCGACCAAGGGCACGGGCGTGGTCATCGAGCAGACCGCCGACAACCAGCTGCACGTGGTGATTCCGAACGAACTGTCGTTCGACACCGGCCGCTCCAACGTCAAGCGCAACCTGGCGCAGGTGCTCGACAAGGTCGCCGAAGGCCTGAAGAGCGCCACCGCCGCCAGCGTGCGCGTGGTGGGCCACACCGACGCGACGGGCAGCGAAGAAGGCAACGAGCGCCTCTCGGTGAGCCGCGCGGACAGCGTGCGCAACCACCTGGTGGCGCGCGGCGTGTCGACCACGGCCATCACCACCGACGGCCGCGGCTCGCGCGAACCGCTGGCGGACAACGCAACGGCAGCCGGCCGCGCGCAGAACCGCCGCGTGGAAATCTTCGTCGCCGAAAAGGCCTGAAGCGCTTGAAGGGCCTGGGCCTTTAAAGGTCCCTGAGCCGGTTCGCCAATTCGACGGCCGACTTCACTTCCATCTTGTCGAACACGCGCGCGCGGTGGACCTCCACCGTGCGCACGCTGATCGCGAGCTGGTCGGCAATCAGCTTGTTCGGCAGCCCCTCGACCACGAGCCGCATCACGTCGCGCTCGCGGTCGGTCAGCTCGGCGATGCGCTCGGCCAGCCCGCGGCGCAGGCGCTGCACTTCCAGCGCCTGCAGCGACGCATTCAGCGCATGCTCGATGCGGTCGACCAGCGCGTTGTCCGAGAACGGCTTCTCGCAGAAATCGAAGGCGCCGCGCTTCACCGCGTCGACGGCCGTCGGCACGTCGGCATGGCCGGTCAGGAAGATCACCGGCATCGCCGGCAGCAGGCCGCGCTCCACCAGCCGGTCGAACAGCACCAGCCCGCTGGTGCCGGGCATGCGCACGTCCAGCAGCAGGCACAGCGGCTGCTCGGGCAACGGGCCTTGGTCGAGGAACTGCTCGAACGCCTCGGCGCTGCCGAAGTGCTCGCTGGCCAGGCGCCGCGAGCGCAGCAGCCAGGCCAGCGCCTCGCGCACGCTGGCGTCGTCGTCCACGATAAAGATCAAGCCATCGATCAGCGGTTGCATGCCATGAGGTCCAGCGGAAGTTGGGTTGTCTGAAAGCGCCGTCAGCCCGCGGCCGGCAGCGTGAATCGGAAGATGGTGCCGCGCGGCTTGTTCGGCTCGAACACCAGCGCGCCGCCGTGCTGTTCCACCACCGTGCGGCACAGGCTCAGGCCGAGCCCCATGCCGTCGGCGCGCGTGGTGAAGAAGGGCGTGAACAGTCGCTGCGCCACAGCCTCGCTGATGCCGCTGCCCAGGTCGGCGACCGAGAACGCGATCCAGCGCCGGCCGTCTTCCTGCCCCGTGCCGCCCACCGCCACGGCACGCGCCACGCGCAGGCGCAGCACGCGGCTGCCCACGTTGTCGGGGCTGTCCATGGCCTGCATGGCATTGCGCGCCAGGTTCAGCAGCACCTGCTCGACCAGCGTGCGGTCGCACATGGCCGCGGGCAGGCGGTCTTCGAGCACCACCTCGATGATCACGCCGAGCTTGCGCGCCTGAAGCCGCACCAGCGGCAGCACCGCGTCGATCAGCGCCTGCGGCGCCACGGCCTCGCGCGTGCGGTCGCGCCGACGCACGAAGTCGTGCACGCTGCGAATCACCTGGCCCGCGCGGTCGGCCTGCTCGGCGATGCGCTTGACCGCCATCGCCACCTCGCCCTGGTCGCCCTTGGCGTTCGGCCCGAGCAGGTTGAGCGAGCCGCTGGCGTAGCTGGCAATGGCGGCCAGCGGCTGCGTGAGCTCGTGGCTCAGCAGCGAGGCCATCTCGCCCACCGTGGCCAGGCGCGCGCTGGCCTGCAGGCGCTCCTGGCTGGCGCGCGAGAGCTCCTCGATGCGGCGCTGCTCGCTCACGTCGATGAACGCGCTCATCCAGCCGGTCTGCACCCGGTGCGCGTTGATCAGCGGCGCCTCGAAGATCAGCACCGGAAAGCGCGTGCCGTCCTTGCGCATGAAGACCGACTCGAAGCCTTCGCGCGGCGGCATGCCGCCGGCCAGCCGCCTGGCCTGGCGCTGCTGGTACTCGTGCGCCAGCTCGGTGGGCCAATAGGGTGCCTCGGGCGCGTCGGCGCTGTCGGCCATCAGCTCCTCGGGGCTGAAGCCCACCATCTCGCAGAAGGCCGGGTTCACGTAGGTGATGCGGCCCTGCAGGTCGCGCGCGCGCAGGCCGGTGATGACGGAGTCTTCCATCGCCTTGCGGAATGCCAGCGCGTCGGCCAGGTCGCGCTCGGCGCGCAGGCGGCGGCGCGTGTCGCGCGCCAGCAGCACCAGCACCGACACCAGCGCGATCGAGATCGCCGTGACCAGCGCGGTGAGCATGTTCGGGAACAGGTCGGGCGCGGCGCGCCAGCCGTCGACGCGCAGCATCAGCGCGGTGCCGGGCAGGTCGATGAGCTGCTGCGCGGTGAACACCCGCGTGCCGGTGCGCCGCGAGGTGCCCAGCGCCACCAGCCGCGTGCCGTCGGCCTCGGTGAAAGCCACTTCCTGGCCGCGCGTGAGCGTGGGGCCGACCAGCTCGATGAGCGCGTCGCGCAGCGAGTAGCTGCCCACGAGGTAGCCGCCCGCGTCGATCGGCACGCACAGCTCCATCACCTCGACGCCACCGCCGCCGGCAATCGGCACGTAGTGGCTCGGCGAATAGGCCGGCGCACCGAGCTTGCGCGCGGCGGCGCAGGCCAGCGCGACGTCGGACTGCTCGGCGCCGCGGGTCGTCTCGTCGAGGATGCGCATGCGGTAGGGCGTGTTCACGGCCTGCCGCGGGCGCAGCGCGGCGTCGCGCCATTCGAGCCGCAGCCATTCGCGGTGCTCGCGCAGCAGCGCGGCGGCCAGGTCGGGCCACTGCGCGGGATCGGCGCCGGGCGCCTGCGTGGCGCGCAGGCTCTGCGCATTGCGCTGGAAGCCGCTGCGCAGGTCGGAGACGGCATCGGCCGTGTCGCGGTCGAGCGCGGCCTGCACCTGCTCGACCTCGTGGCGGCCCGCGAGCCACACCACCGTGACCAGCAGCGCCGACACCAGCACCGCCAGCAGCAGCCACAGGAACCAGCGCTGCCACAGCGAGCGCAGCCGCGCGAGCGCCAGCAGCGCCCACCGCTGCGGTGCGACGGTCAGCAGCGCATCGGAGGACATTGCTAGAGAACGCAGTGCGACAGCACGGGCAGCTGCCTGCGCGTGCGTGCGACCTGCGCGGCGTCGACGTCGAACAGCACCACGCCCTCTTCGCTGGCCTGTTGCGCCACCACCGTGCCCCAGGGGTCCACCACCAGCGACTGGCCCCAGGTCTGGCGGCCGTTCTCGTGCGTGCCGCCCTGCGCGGGTGCGACCACCCAGGCCAGGTTCTCGATGGCGCGGGCGCGCAGCAGCACCTCCCAGTGCGCCGCGCCGGTGGTGCGCGTGAAGGCGCTGGGCACCAGCAGCAGGTCGGCGCCCTGTTTGGCGAGCGCGCGGTACAGCTCGGGAAAGCGCAGGTCGTAGCACACGCTCATGCCCACGCGCCAGCTGTGGCCGTCGCGCGAAGGCAGCTCGAACACCACGGGCTCGCTGCCCGGCGCGATGACGCGGCGCTCGTCGTAGCGCTCGGTGCCGTTGTCGAAGAAGAAGAGATGGATCTTGTCGTAGCGCGCCACGCACTTCCCTTCGGGCGAGAAGGCCAGCGAGCTGTTGAACACGTGCTCGGCGTCGGTGCTCTCGATGGGCAGCGTGCCGCCCACGATCCACAGGCCGAACTCGCGCGCCGCGTCGGCCAGGAAGCCCTGCACGGTGCCCGCGCCGGCGGTCTCGCGCAGGCCCAGCTTGTCGGTGTCGCGCGCGCCCATCATGCAGAAGTACTCGGGCAGCACCGCGAGCTCGGCGCCGGCCGCGGCGGCCTGCGCGAGCAGGTCGTGGGCGCGTGCGAGGTTCACTTCGCGGGCGATGGCGGACACCATCTGGATGGCTGCGACTTTCATTGGGTGGTCTCCGATTTCCTGCCTTCGTCCGCGGTGGCGGGGCCGCGCAGCCCAGGCAGCCCTGGCAGCGCGGGCAGCCCCGGCGGCAGCAGCTGCAGCGACCGCGGCACCTTCGCTATCTTGGGGTCGGCCCAGCTGCCTTCGATGTGGAACTCCTGCGTGGCGGCCGCCGACAGCGGCTTGCTCAGCACCCATTGGGCCAGGAAGGTGCCCAGGCCGATGGCGGGGTTGATGGCCGTGGCCACCAGCGCGGCCGTGCCGGCGGTGATCTCGGGCACCACCACCACGCGCAGGTCGGTGGTCTCGCGCACGATGTCGGCCGAGCCGTCCATCAGCGCGGCGGCGTTCACGCCCTTCATCTGCAGGTTGTTGGTGCTGGCGATGCCGTTGCTGATCTTGGCGTCGCCGCGCACGAAGTCGAACGCGAAGCCCTGGCTGAACACGTCGCGGAAGTCGAGCGTGAGCCGGCGCGGCAGCGCCTGCAGGCTCAGCACGCCGAGCAGCTTGGCCAGGCCGGGGTCGGCCTTCAGGAACTGGCCCTGCTCCACGTCGACCTGCAGCTGGCCGCCCAGGCTCGGATAGTCGAGCGAGAACGGCGAGCCGCGCCAGTTGACGTCGCCCTCCAGGCGGCCCTTGCCGCGGCGCAGCACGCCCGGCATGCCGAAGCGCGTGAGCAGCTCGCCGGCGTCGGCGATGTCGAGCTTGAAGGTCATGCCGGTGCGGCGCTGGCCTGCTGGACCGCCGCCCGCGCCGGGCGTTCCCGCCCAGGTGCCCTTGGCCGCGAAGCTGGCCTCCGGCGTGGTGAAGGCGAGCTTGTTGAGCGCCCATTCGCGGCCCGCGCCGCCGCGGTTGACGGCGTCGATCTCGGCGCGGCCCAGGCGCTTGCCCAGCAGCTCGAAGTCGTCCACCACGATGTCGAGCGCGGGCAGCGTGTCGGGCTGCTCGTCGAGCAGGGTCTCGACCTGCGTGGCCTCGCTCGGCGCGATCTTCAGCCGCGCAAGCCGCGCGTACAGCCGGCCAGCCTGCGCGTGGCGGTATTCGGCGTAGCCGCTGAGCTCGGTGGCGTCGATGTTGGCGCGCCACAGGGCGCCGTCGCGCGTGCCGCCGAGCACCACGTTGTGCAGCGTGCGGCCCGCAATGGCGAGCTGCTGCGCGCGCACGGCGATGCGCGTGGGCAGGTAGGCCAGCGCGGGGTCGTCGGCGCGCTCGGTGGCTTCCGCGGACGCGGCGCCGCTGGCCGCGGCCGTGGCTGTATCGCCGAGCAGCCCCTGCCAGGCGCCCATGTCGAGCTTGGCGACGTTGATGTTCGCGAACACGCCCTTGTCGGGCAGGCTGGCCGTCTCGCCGGCCGCCAGGCCCACGCCGATGCTGCCGCGCGCCACCCGCACCTCGTTGCCGGCCAGGTCGCGCACGTACTGCACGTTGCCGATGCGGCCGAGGTCGAGCGAGAGCTGGTCCAGCGTGGCGGTGCCCACGGGCATGGTGCCGCCCTGCCTGGCTTCCCGGGTTTCGCGCGCCAGCACCTTCTTCTCGATGCGCAGCGGCATCTGCTCCTCGGCGCTCTTCACGAGCGGCGGCGGCAGCTGCAGCGCCAGGCCCTGCAGGCTGCTGGTCAGCGAGAACTCGGGCGTGCCGTCGCGCATCGAGAAGGTGGCGGCATACGGCGTGCTGCCGGTGGCCTTCTTCGCGAGGCGGGCGAGCCAGTCGACCTCGCGCGCGTTGCGCAGGCCGTCGGCGGTGGCCGTGCCCTGCGCCTTCAGCGCCACCTCGCGGTTGGGACCCGTGAAGCGGCCGCGGCCCTCCAGGCGGATGTCGCCGCCCAGCAGCCTGGCCTGCACGTTGGCCAGCGCGAAGCCGGTCTCGGTGAAGTTGAGCGTGCCCTTGGTCTGCGTGAAGGTCGGCGCCTCGGGCACGATCTGCAGCTCGTTGTCGGCCAGCACCACGCTGGCCTGCACCTTGGCGTTGTCCATGGCCGCGAGCGGCAGCTCGAGGTGCAGCTTGTAGTCGGCCGAACCGGTGGCGCGCGCGCGCATCATGATCTCGCCGGTTTCGCCGGCCAGCGGCGCGCCCGCGCGCAGCACCTCGGCCAGCGGGCCCCTGGCCTGGGCGTCGACGCGCAGCAGCGAGGCGTGGTGCGACATGTCGGCGATCTGCGCCTCGGCCTTGGTCACCTCGACGCCGGACGCGCCCACCAGCCGCCCGCGCGCGTTGCGCACCAGCATGCCGGCACGCTCGAACACGAGCTCGCCCGACAGCGCGGTGAGCGGCGGCCACACGGGCGGGGGCATGCCGTTGCGCGCGGCAGTGGCCGATGCGCTCGAGCTGGCAGCGGTGGTCCCGGTGGTGACCGGCACGCGAGGCGGCGCGTAGGCGTAGTCGACATCGGCCACCTTGGCCACGATGCGGAAGTCGCCCAGCTTCGGGTCCATGAAGGGCATGTCGTGCAGGTCGCCGCGCACGCGGAAGTCGACGCTGCTGGCGGTGCCCTTGGTGACGGCGTTGCGCACGTAGTCGCGCGTGTGCTGCGGAATGTCCAGCGGCAGGTAGCGGAACACGCGCGTGCCGTCGGCGCGGGTCAGCTTGCCCTGCAGGTCGAGCACGCCAGGAAAGCGCGCCTTGCTGCTCGAGGTGGCCGGGTCGCTGGTGCGCCAGCTGGCCTGGGCGTCGCCTTCGGCGTCGGCGTTGGCGAAGCTCAACCTGGACAGCTGCAGCTGGGCGTTGCCCTTGTCGAGCTTCCATTGGAGCTGGGCCGTGAGCCGGTCGATGGGGATCACCGGCTCCTCGAACACGCCGGGGAATTCGAGCGTGCCCTGCGCGATGGCCAGCGCGGCGGTGCCACCGGTGTGGGTGGCGTCGAAGTCGACGGTGGCGCCGCTCAGGCCGGGCGTGCCGGGGTGGACCTTGGGCGGGGTGGCATTGGCGGCGTTAGCCGAGTTCGCCGCGTTTGCCGAATTGCCTGCGTTGGCCGTGGCGGTCGCAGCGATGGTGGTGGGCGTGGCGGTGGTGGTGGTCGTGGCTGGCGCGTCCGTCGCGCCGGGCTGCGAGGCCACGCGCAACCCGCTCACGCGGCCCTTGGCCTGGTAGCGCTCGGGCGCGCCGAGCGAGCCCTGCCAGTTGAGGTCGATGTGCTCGACCAGCCCGCGCGGCGCGTAGGCGTCGAGCATGCGGTGCGTGGCGGCCCCGAGCGGCAGCCGGTCGGCGATGAGCGCCAGCGCGGCCAGGTCGAGGCGGTCGGCGCGCAGCGCGCCGTGCTCGGGCGTGCGGCCCTTGTTGGGGGAGTGCTGCAGCCACAGGTTGCCGCCGGGCCAGCGCATGCCGTCGCTGGTGTCGAACTGCAGCGCGGTGGTCGAGAACTCGAGCGTGTCCGCGGTCAGCTGCCCGGCCAGGCGGCCGGTGACGGCGCGCAGCACCAGCGGCGGCAGGTCCTTGCCGAGCGAGACGTCGACCTTGTCCAGCCCGAGGTCGGCCGCGCCGCCCACGACCTGGCCGTCGTCCACGTCGGCCCACACGCGCAGCGCGCCGTTGCCTTCGCGGATGCGCGCGTCCAGCGACACGTACTGGCCGAGCCGTGTCACGTCGATGTAGGGCAGGTCGGCATAGAGCTGGCCGTCCCAGGTCTGCCAGTGGCCGGTGCGCATCGACAGCAGCGGCTGGCGGAACTGCCCGCGCAAGGTGAAGCGCTCGCCCCACCCGGCCGGCGGGGTGGCGTCCAGGCGCAGGCCGTGGCGCCGGCCGCCGTTGCGCGCGACGAAGCGCACGTCGGTCAGCAGCAGCGGCTCGGCCTGGCGCTGCTCGTCGGTCCAGCGCACGGTGCCGCCTTCGATGACCAGTTCGCGCTGCGCGAAAAACCAGTCGGCGCCGCGGGTTTCTCCGGTCGTGTCGGTCGCCATGTGCAAACCAGCCACATGGAGTTTTCCCTGAGTGTCGCGGCGCACATCGAGCTGCGGACCTTCGATGTAGAGCTGCTCGAGATTGAGCCGCCAGAGCGAGCGCGGCGACACGCTGGCCACCACGCGCACGAGGCGAAGCGCCTCGCGGTTGCCGGCATCCTGCAGCGTGACGTCGCGCAATTCGAAGGCCGGAAAAAGCCCTTCGGAGCGGGCGGTGATCGAGCCGATGCGAACCGGCACGCCGATGGCCTTGCTAGCCTGTGCCTCCAGAGCGCCGCGAAAATCACCGATTCGCGGCACAATCCACGCGTGTAGGACAACGACTGACAGCGCCAGCAGAAGCCATGCAGCGATCAACAGACCCAACAGCCAGCGCGCTGTCACAGCGGTGAATTTGAGCAGACGTGAAGGGGAAGACACCGTGTCGTTCATTGAGGATCGCGCTGTGTCGGGAATTATGACCGCCAGCATTCAGAGGGGTTCCACGGAAACCAGCATCAGTGTGAACCAGTTGCCAGCCACTCCAACGCCAGCCGCGCAGGTCGCGTCGTCTTCCTACTCACGCTTCGTGCAGCGCCTGCGTCGCAGGTATGCGGCCGAGCTTTCATTGCTTCCCCCTGGCGCGCCGCGGCGCGATTCGATGACTGTGGCTTACGAGGCATTGCGCCAACGTGGGGACAGCGTGGGCGATGCGCTTCGGATTGTGCGGCAGCTCGTGATGGAGCGGCTTGTAACTCTTGATTGCGACGCGCAGGCGCCGCTGGCCGTGGTGACCACGGCCGTCACCGAACTCGCCGAGTTCGCGCTCGACATCGCGTGCCAGGACGCCTGCCACGAACTCGACGCGGTGCACGGCGCGCCGCTCGGCCCCGAGGGCCAGCGCTCGCAGCTGTGGATCGTCGGCATGGGCAAGCTCGGCGCGCGCGAGCTCAACGTGTCGAGCGACATCGACCTGATCTATCTCTACGACGTCGACGGCGACACCCAGGGCGACGCCGTCGGCCGGGGCAAGCTGTCGAACCAGGAATACTTTGCGCGCGCCGTGAAGCGCATCTACGCGCTGGTGGGCGACACCACCGAGCACGGCTTCGTGTTCCGCGTCGACCTGGCGCTGCGGCCCAACGGCAACTCGGGGCCCAGCGTGGTCTCGCTGGACGCGCTGGAGGAATACTTCCAGGTGCAGGGCCGCGAATGGGAGCGCTTCGCCTGGATGAAGAGCCGCGTGGTCGCCCCGCGCGACATCGTGCTCGCCGGCCAGGCCCAGGGCCTGCGCGGCGCGGTGCTGCCCTTCGTGTTCCGCCGCTACCTCGACTACAGCGTGTTCGATTCGCTGCGCGTGCTGCACCGGCAGATCCGCGAGCAGTCGGCGCGCCGCAGCGCGGGCCGCCCCGAGCGCGCCAACGACGTGAAGCTGTCGCGCGGCGGCATCCGCGAGATCGAGTTCACCGTGCAGCTGCTGCAGGTGGTGCGCGGCGGCCAGTTTCCCGAACTGCGCACGCGGCCCACGCTGGACGCGCTGCAGCGCCTGGCGCGCGCCAACCTCATGCCGCAGGAAACCGCCGATGCGCTGGCCTCGGCCTACGAGTTCCTGCGCCGCGTGGAGCACCGCATCCAGTACCTGGACGACCAGCAGACCCACGTGCTGCCGGTGGCCGACGACGACCTGCGCTGGATCGCCCAGACCATGGGCTATGCCGACTGCTGCCCGTTCCTGGCGCAGCTCGACACGCACCGCGAGTTCGTCGCGCAGGAGTTCGACAAGCTGCTCGGCGGCGAGAAGCCCTGCAACGGCAAGTGCAGCGGCAAGAAGGCCGCCGCGCCCGCCGACCTGGCCGACCTGCTCGACGACCTGCCCAGCGCGTTCGCCGAGCGCATCCGCGACTGGTGCGAACAGCCGCGCGTGCTGGCCCTGCGCGAGGAAACCCGCGTGCGGCTTCGCCAGCTGGTGCAGCGCACCGGTGTCTGGCTGAAGGAGCCCGACGGCGACGGCGAAGGGCAGACGCCGCGCCACGTCGATGCCGCGCTGCGCTGGGCCGACTGGATCGAGCCGCTGATGCGCCGCGAGAGCTACCTGGCGCTGCTGGTCGAACGCCCCGCCGTGCAGGAGCGCCTGCTGCGCCTGCTGGGCTCGGCCAAGTGGCCCGCGCGCTACCTGATGCAGCACCCGGGCGTGATCGACGAGCTGGCGAGCGACGAGATGCTGTCGGGCCGCTTCATGGCCGCCGAGTTCGAGCGCGAGCTCGAGGCGCGCCACGCCTCGCTCACCCGCACCGGCGAAGCCGACGAGGAGCGCCTGCTGAACCTGCTGCGCCACGCGCACCACGCCGAGGTGTTCCGCACGCTGGCGCGCGACGTGGACGGCCGCATCACCGTGGAACAGGTGGCCGACGACCTGAGCGCGCTGGCCGACACCACGCTGCGCGTGACCGCGCGCTGGTGCTGGCCACATGTGCGCAACCGGCACCGCGAGGTGGCGCAGTTCGCGATCATCGGCTACGGCAAGCTGGGCGGCAAGGAACTGGGCTACGGCAGCGACCTGGACATCGTGTTCGTCTACGACGACGACGACGAGCGCGCCGGCGAGGTCTACGCGGCCTACGTGCGCAAGCTGATCAACTGGCTCACGGTGAAGACGCGCGAAGGCGACCTGTTCGAGATCGACACGGCGCTTCGGCCCAACGGCAACTCGGGCCTGCTGACCACCAGCTTCGAGGCCTACGAGAAATACCAGCTCGGGCGCGGCAGCAACACCGCGTGGACCTGGGAGCACCAGGCCATGACGCGCGCACGCTTCGTGCTGGGCAGCGAGGACCACGGCGCCGAACTGGGCGCGCGTTTCGACCAGGTGCGCGAAGCCGTGCTGGTGGCGCCGCGCGACCGCGAGGCGCTGAAGGCCGAGATCATCGCGATGCGCAACAAGCTGCGCGGCGCGCGGCCGGTGAAGGCCGACCGCTTCGACGTGAAGCACAGCCCCGGCGGCATGGTCGATGCCGAGTTCGCGGTGCAGTTCCTGGTGCTGTCGTCGTCGGGCGATCACCCCGAGCTGATTCCCAACGTGGGCAACATCGCGCTGCTGCTGCGCGCCGAACTGGCCGGCCTGCTGCCCGAAGGCGTGGGCCGCAGCGCCGCACGCGCTTACCGGGAACTGCGCCGCGTGCAGCATCGCGCGCGCCTGAACGAAGAACCGACGCAAGTCACCCCGCCCGCACTGGCCGCCGAGCGCGACGCCATGCTGGCGCTATGGAAGGCAGTATTTGGCTGACGGCATCCGCTCCCCCATGACCACCGCGCTGGCCGCCTGCGCGGTGGCCGTCGCCGTCTTTCTCGCGGGTTGCGCGAGCGGTCCGCGCGGCGGCGGCGGCGGCAGCAGCGGCGGTGGCGTGGCCAGCGGCCGCGACGGCCCCGGCGCGAACATTCCGCCGAACCTTGCCAGCGTGCCCGACGCCGAGCCCCGCATCGAACCCATCCGCACCAGCGGCGGCACCAGCAAGCCGTACGCGGTGCTGGGCCGCGGCTACGCGCCGCTCACCGACGACCGGCCGTTCCGCGAATCGGGCATGGCCTCGTGGTACGGCACCAAGTTCCACGCGGCCTCGACCTCGAGCGGCGAGCCGTACGACATGTACGCCATGACGGCCGCGCACAAGACGCTGCCGCTGCCGAGCTACGTGCGCGTGCGCAACCCGGCCAACGGGCGCGAAGTGATCGTGCGCGTGAACGACCGCGGCCCCTTCGTCGACGGCCGCGTCATCGACCTGAGCTACACGGCCGCGCTGAAGCTCGACCTGCTGCGCGGCGTGGCGCCGGTGGAGATCGAGCGGATCACGAACGAGGACATCCGCACAGGCGCCTGGCGGCGCGAGTCGGACACGGTGTATGCCGCTGCACCAAGCGCAGCAGCTGCAGCGCCGCTGGCCGTTCCCGTGCGCATGCCGCCCACGCGCGTGGCGAGTTCACAGCAGCAGGTGCAGGTACCGGCCCAATGGGCGGTACCGGTTGCGGCCACCTACAACGACATACCGCCGCCGGCCTCGACGATGCCGGTCGTGCCGCAGACGCCGATGAGCACGACCACGACCACGCCGCCCAACGGCGGCGCGGAATCGGCGCAGTGGCCGCCGTCCACTCCGCCGTCGCGCCCGGCCATCGTGGTGAACGAGCTGGCGCCGCTGGAAGCCGCGCCATCGTCGCCACCGCCGCTGCCGCCCGGCGCGCCCGCACCGTCCACCGCCTTGCAGGGTTTCTGGGTGCAACTCGGCGCGTTCCGCGAAGCGGACGGCGCGCAGACCCTGCTGAACCAGGCCGCGCGCGGCCTGCCGTCGCTGGCACCGCAGTTGCGCGTGTTCAGCGAGGCCGGCACGCATCGGCTGCAGGCCGGGCCCTTCCCGTCGCGCAATGCGGCCGGCGAAGCGCTCGCGCAGCTGCGCGACAGCCTGCACATCTCGCCGATGGTGGTGGAGCGCAAGTAGGCCGAGGTTCGGCGCAGCGCAGGCTTCAGGCCAGCGGCTTGACCGGCACCGGCAGGCGCATGCCGACGTTCAGGCGGTTCCAGGCGTTGATCTGCGCAACGGCCACCGACAGCTCGGCGATTTCCACGTCGCTGAAGTTGGCCTTCAGCGCGGCGAATTCCGCTTCGCGTTCGTCATGGCTGTCGGCCAGCCGCGTGAGCGACTCGGCCCAGGCCAGCGCGGCGCGTTCGCGCGCGTTGAAGAAGCTCACTTCGCGCCACGTGGGCAGGCTGTTGATGCGCTGCCACTCCTCGCCCTGCGCGCGCAGGTCGCGCACGTGCATGTCGAGGCAGTAGGCGCAGCCGTTGATCTGCGAGACGCGGGCGAAGACGTAGTCGACGAGCACCTTGCCGAGCGTGCTCGGCTCGAGGGTGGTGTTCAGCGACAGCAGCGCCTCGAAGGACTTCGGGACGAGCTTGAACCAGTTCAGGCGTGCAGTGGTGTTCATGAATTGCTCCAGTGGGTTGCGATGACATCTGCTTACCCAATGAAGACGGGCGACCTGGCCGCCCTGTGACACGCGCGCGATCTATTTCGAGGAAAGAAGCTGCGCGATGCGCGCGAGCTTGTCGGGGTTGCGCTGCACGCGGATGCGCACGATGCGGTCGTTCTCGATCTCGAAGGTCTGGGCCGATTCGAGTTCGCCGTCGATGAAGCGCAGCATGCCGGGCTCTCCGTTGATCTCGACGATGTCCATGTGCACCGCCGGCCCCATGCGGCGCCACAGCGAGAAATAAAGCTGCGCCAGGCGCTGGCTGCCGCACAGCACCTTGTCGAAGGTCTGCACCTTGCCGCCGCCGTCGCCGATGAGTTCGGCGTCTTCGCTCATCAGCGCCTTCAGCTCCTGCAGGCTGCCGCGCGCCGCGGCGTCGGCAAAGGCGCGCAGCAGGCGCTGGTGGGTCTCGCGCGGCACGCTGAAGCGCGGGCGCCCTTCCTGCACCTGGGCCTTGGCGCGGTGCACCAGCTGGCGGCAGGCCGCCTCGGTCTTGCCGAGGGTGCGGGCCACTTCGTCGTAGTCGGCGTCGAACACCTCGCGCAGCAGGAAGGCGGCACGCGCCTCGGGCGCGAGGCGCTCGAGCACGGCCAGGAAGGCGACGGAGATGTTGTCGGCGCGCTCGAGCAGCTGTTCGGGCGTGGCCGGGGAGTCGGGCATGCCGGTCAGCGTGGGCTCGGGCATCCAGGCGCCGATGTAGTGCTCGCGCTGGACCTTGGCGGCGCGCAGCCGGTCGATCGACAGCCGGGTGACCACGGTCACGAGCCAGGCTTCGGCGCTGTCGAAGGTGTCTTTGGCGGCCTCGTGCCAGCGCAGCCAGGCGTCCTGCACGACCTCTTCCGCCTCGGCCATGGAGCCGAGCATCCGGTAGGCGATGCCCTGCAGGCGCGGGCGATGGCGATTGAAGGTGAGGGTGGCGTCGTCCATTGGGGGTAGACGGCTGGCATCTTAGGTTTGTGACACGAGCCCAAAAAAAATCGCCCCGGGTTGCGGGGCGATTCTTCTTTTTGGCGTTTCCGCGTACGGACTCAGGCGCCCTGGTATTCAGCCTTGGGGCCGAGCGTGGCCGCGACTTCCTTGCGGTAGCGGTTGAGCTCCTGCACGGTCTTGAAGCTGCGGTTCATCAGCAGGCTCAGGTTGTGCAGGATGCGCTCGCCCACCTTGGTTTCCCAGACGGCGTCGAATTTGATCTGCTTGTCGAGCCAGTGCTCGAGCCAGTCGGGGTCGGGCATGCGGCTCTGGATGGTGTCGTTGGGGAACAGCGACTTGTTCACGTGCAGGTTGGTCGGGTGCAGGGCCTGGGCCGTGCGGCGGGCGCTGGCCATCAGGACGCCGACCTTGGTGAACGCGGCACGCGCCTCGTCGCCGAACTTTTCCATCGCACGCTTCATGTAGCGCAGGTAGGCGCCGCCGTGGCGGGCTTCGTCCTGGCTCAGCGTGGTGTAGATGTGCTTGATGACCGGCTCGGTGTGCCACTGGGCGGCGCGGCGGTACCAGTGGTTGAGGCGGATCTCGCCGCAGAAATGCAGCATGAGGGTTTCCAGCGGCGGGGCCGGGTCGAAGTCGAAGCGCACCTCGTGCAGCTCGGCCTCGGTGGGCGCGTGCTTGGGGCTGAAGCGCTTCAGGTACTCCATGAGCACCAGCGAGTGCTTCTGCTCCTCGAAGAACCAGATCGACATGAAAGCGGAAAAATCGCTATCGTGGCGGTTGTCGCGCAGGAACATCTCGGTGGCCGGCAACGCCGCCCACTCCGTGATGGCATTCATCTTGATGGTCTGCGCCTGCTCTTCCGACAGCAAGGAAGCGTCGAACGACTGCCAGGGAATGTCCTTGTCCATGTCCCAGCGGACGGATTCGAGTTGTCTGAAGAGTTCCGGATAGAGCATCAATGTCTTTCTTTGGCCGCCGATTTTAGTCGGCCCGTTTGGCGCGACCATGACAGACGCGCGATGATGCGAATACGTGCGCCGTGGCGACACGGATGCACACCCCCTTTTCGAACACTGGAGTCCGCCATGCGAACCCTCTCCCGACTGTCGACCTTGTGGCGCTGTGCCCCGGCGGTTTCCCTCGTGGCGAGCCTGTTTTCCGCCCTTCCGGCCAGTGCCCAGAGCACCCCCGCGGCGCCCGCTGCGGCAGAGGCTTCCGGGTGCCCCGTGATCCTCCAGCACACCTTCCCGCGGCTGCAGGATGAAAAACCCCAGTCTTTGTGCCAGTACTCCGGCAAGGTGGTGCTGGTGGTCAATACGGCCAGCTTCTGCGGTTTCACGCCGCAATACAAGGGGCTGGAGTCGCTGGACCTGAAATACCGCTCGCGCGGGCTCGTGGTGCTGGGCTTCCCGTCGAACGATTTCGCCCAGGAATCGGGCTCGAACAAGGAAATTGCCGACTTCTGCGAAAGCACCTTCGGCGTGAAATTCCCGATGTTCGCCAAGACCTCGGTGCGCGGCTCCGACGCGAACCCGCTGTTCAAGCAACTCGCCCAGGCCTCGGGCACCACGCCCAAGTGGAACTTCTACAAGTACCTGATCGGGCGAGACGGCAAGGTCGTGCAGGCGTGGTCGAGCATGACGGCGCCCGATGAAAACGGGTTCGTGAACGTCATCGAGAAGCAGCTCGGACCAAATTGAGACTGGGCAGTTCACAAAAAGACGGATCGGTAATATTATTTACCGATGCGTCCAAGCCATCGTGAACCCAGAGAAACAAACGTTTACTACTCCGGCGGGAACCGTGCCGCGGGCGCCGCGCTCCTAACTTGCGTGGGCAGTGAGTGCCCACCGGTTTTCATGTTGCGAGGTCTTCCGGGCGCCTGCCGTCCGGTCGAAATCCCGAGGCGATTCTTCTCCTCCTCCCTCCCTCCCTCCTTCGCGTCGGGGCGCCTCGCAGCATTTTTGTCTTCCAGCCGGCCGGGAGGCGTGCAGTGACGCACACCGCCCGCATCGCCGTCATCGGCGCCGGCATCTCCGGGCTGGCCGCCGCGCACGCGCTGCGCGACGTGGCCGCCGTCACCCTCTTCGAAGCCGGCGACTACTTCGGTGGCCATGCCCATACGGCAACGATCGAACTCCCGCGCTCCGCCGCCGACCCCACCCGCGTGGCGCACGGCGTGGACACCGGCTTCCTGGTCTACAACGACCGCACCTACCCGAATCTGATCCGCCTTTTCGCCGAGCTCGGCGTCGAGACGGCGCTGTCCGAGATGTCGTTCTCGGTGCAGGCCACGCGCGACGACGGCGGCGCGCTCGAGTGGAGCGGCAACAACCTGGGCACCGTGTTCGCGCAGCGGCGCAACCTGTTCGACGGCCGCTTCCTGGGCATGCTCGGCGACCTGATCCGCTTCAACCGCCTGACCACGCGCATCGCCCAGGCCGGCACCGAAGGCGAACTGGCCCAGCCGCTGGGCGAATTCCTCGACACGCATCGCTTCGGCGCGGCCTTTCGCGACTGGTACTTCCTGCCCATGATGGGCTGCATCTGGAGCTGCTCGACCACGCAGATGCTGGCGTTCCCGGTCGCGACCATGATCCGCTTCTGCCACAACCACGGCCTGATCCAGATCGCCAACCGGCCGCAATGGCGCACGGTGAGCGGCGGCTCGCGGAACTACGTCGAGAAGATCGTCGCCGGCCTGGCCGCCGGACACGCCAACCTGCGCCTGAACACCCCCGTGCGCCGCATCGGCCGCTCGGGCGTCGACGTGCACGTGACCACCGATGCCGGCACCGAGCATTTCGACCACGTGGTGCTGGCCACCCATTCCGACCAGTCGCTCGCCATGCTCGGCGACGCCAGCCCGGCCGAGGCCGCCGTGCTGGGCGCGATCCGCTACCAGGCGAACCATGCCGTGCTCCACACCGACGCCGCCGTGCTGCCGCAGCGCCCATCGGCCTGGGCCGCATGGAACTACGAGCGCGCGCCCGCCGGCGAGCGCGAGGCCGGGCGCGTCTGCCTGCACTACCTGCTCAACAAGCTGCAGCCGCTGCCGTGGGCGCAACCGGTCGTCGTGTCGTTGAATCCGGTGCGCGAGATCCAGCGTAGTCAGGTCATGGCCGAATACGACTACGACCACCCGGTGCTCGACCTTGCCGCCATCCGCGCGCAAGGCGAGGTGCCGCTGCTGCAAGGCCGCAACAACACCTGGTTCGCGGGCGCGTGGATGGGCTACGGCTTCCACGAGGACGGCCTGAAGGCCGGGCTGGCCGCGGCCAAGGGCCTGCGCGCGCGCCTGGCGGGCCAGGACGCCCCGCTCGGCGCCATGGGGAGCGCGCTGGTATGACCCCGGCGCAGCCGATGCCGACCCCGCTGATGGGCTTTGGCGAGGTGCGCCACACGCGCCTGCGCCCGGCGCGCAACGCCTTCGTCTACCCGACCTACTTCCTGATGCTGCCGATGCGCGCGCTGCGGGCCCGCGGCAGCGACGCGGTGGCGCTCAACCGCCGCGCCGCGCTGTCCTTCCACGATGTCGACCACGGCGACGGCCGCGCGAGCGAACGAGGCGGCGCGCTGGCCTGGCTCGACGAGCTGCTGGCGGCCCACCGGATCCACGACGCCACCGGCGAGGCCTGGCTGCACTGCTATCCGCGCGTGTTCGGCTACACCTTCAAGCCGGTGAGCTTCTGGTACTGCCACACACCCGAAGGCGTGCTGCGCGCCATCGTGGTCGAGGTGAACAACACCTTCGGCGAACGCCACTGCTACCTGCTCGATCGCCCCGTGTACGGCGCCGAGCTCAAGGCAACCAAGGCCTTTCACGTCTCGCCGTTCTGCGAAGTCGCCGGCGGCTATCGCTTCCGCTTCTTCGTCGACGCCGACCTCACGCGCACCGTGGTGCGCATCGACCACGACGACGCCGAGGGCCCGCTGCTGCAGACCAGCGTGAGCGGCGAACTCGTGCCGATGAGCGCGGCCAGCGTGCGGCGCGCCCTGTGGCGCTACCCCGCCATGACCTTCGGGCTGATCGCGCGCATCCACTGGCAGGCCGCCCGGCTCTGGCTCAAGCGCGTGCCCTTCGTCGCCAAGCCGGCGCCGCCCACCCATTTCGTTTCACGCGACAACCAGCAGCAGGCGAATCCATGACTTCTACGACCACGGCCTCCCGCTTTTCGCTCCCGCAGGACGCACCCGGCGCCGCGCGCACCGTGCTCGGCCTGCTGCAGCGGCTGGCCTACGGGTCGCTCACCGTGCGCCTGCCCGACGACTCGGTGCGCCACTTCGGCGCCACGCCGGGCAGCGGCCCGACGGCCTCGCTCACGCTGCGCAACTGGAACGCCTGCAAGGCCGCGCTCAAGTCGGGCGACATCGGCTTCGCCGAGAGCTACATCGCCGGCGACTGGACCACGCCCAACCTCACCGAGCTGCTGAAGGTGTTCATCGCCAACCGCCGCGCCATCGAGGACGTGGTGTACGGCAGCTGGTTCGGCCGCCTGCTGTACCGCGTGCGGCACGTGATGAACCGCAACAGCAAGGCCGGCAGCTCGCGCAACATCCACGCGCACTACGACCTGGGCAATGCCTTCTACAAGCTCTGGCTCGACGAGACGATGAACTATTCGTCGGCCTGGTTCGAGGGCGACCTGTCCAGGCCGATGCCCGAGGCGCAGCGTGCCAAGGTGCGCCGCGCGCTCGAGCTGGCGGGCGTGCAGCCCGGCGACCGCGTGCTGGAGATCGGCTGCGGCTGGGGCGCGCTGGCCGAGATGGCCGCCACCGACTTCGGCGCCTCGGTGACCGGCGTGACGCTGTCGACCGAGCAGCTCGCCTTCGCCCGGCAACGCACCGCCGGCATGGGCACCGACCTGCGCCTGCAGGACTACCGCGACATTGCCGACGCGCCCTTCGACGCCATCTGCTCCATCGAAATGGTGGAGGCCGTGGGCCGCGAATACTGGCCGACCTACTTCCAGAGCGTGAGCCGGCTGCTCAAGCCGGGCGGGCGCGCCTGCGTGCAGAGCATCGTGATCGACGACCAGCTGTTCGACCGCTACATCGACTCGACCGACTTCATCCAGCAGTACATCTTCCCGGGCGGCTGCCTGCCGTGCCCGCGTGAGTTCCGCCGCGAGGCCGAGGCCGCGGGGCTTGAGGTGGTGGACGAGTTCGCCTTCGGCACCGACTACGCGGAGACGCTGCGCCGCTGGCGCGAGAGCTTCCTGGCGCAGCGCGGCCACATCCTGCAGCAGGGCTTCGACGAGCGCTTCATGCGCATCTGGGAGTTCTACCTGGCCTACTGCGAGGCGGCGTTCTCGCAGGCCAACATCGACGTGGTGCAGTACACGCTGCGCAAGCGCTAGAAACGCGCGGTCTTCCGTGCCTTCCGTGCCGTCTTCCCCCTCCGCGTCCTCCGCCCCGCCCACGCCTTCCGCGCCTTCCTTCGGAACCCTCGACGGCCTGCGCTACGGGCTGCTCGGCCTGCCGCTCGCGTTCGTCGCGTTGCCGCTGTACGTGCTGCTGCCCAACCACTACGCGCGCGCCTTCGGCGTGCCGCTGGCCACGCTGGGCGCGGTGCTGCTCGGCGCGCGGCTGCTCGATGCGCTGACCGACCCGCTGCTCGGGCGGCTCAGCGACCGGCTGCATGCGCGCTCGCCGCGGGCGGTGCTGGGCGCCGGTGCCGTGGCGGCAGGCTTGCTGCTGCTCGGGTTCGCCTTGCTGTTCTTTCCGCAGCTGCTGGTCGACCCTGTGCACCACGGCGCGCTGCTGGCGGCGGCGGCCGTGCTGCTGGCGCTGACCTACGCGGGCTACAGCATGCTGAGCATCGCGCACCAGTCATGGGGCGCCATGCTCGGCGGCGACGCGCTGCAGCGCGGGCGCATCGTCGGCTGGCGCGAAGGCATGGGGCTGGTGGGCGTGGTGCTGGCCTCGGTCATTCCGACGGTGGCGGGGCTGCCCGCGATGGTCGCGGTGTTCGGCGTGCTGCTGGTCGTCGGATGGCTGCTGTGGACGCGCGCGCCGCGCCCGGCGCGCGACGACAAGGCCCTCCATGTGCCGGTCGACCTGCGCCTGCCGCTGCGCCGCCCCGCGTTCCGCCGGCTGCTGGCGGTGTTCGTGCTCAACGGCATCGCGAGCGCGGTGCCGGCCACGCTGGTGCTGTTCTTCGTGCAAGACCGGCTGCAGGCGCCGGCCTCGCTGGAGCCGGCCTTCCTCGGGCTCTACTTCGTGATGGCGGCGGTGTCGATTCCGGCCTGGCTGCGGCTCGTGCGGCGCTTCGGGCTGGCGCGGTGCTGGCTGGGCGGCATGTGCATGTCGGTGGCGGTGTTCGCCTGGGCCGGCGCCATGGGCGCGGGCGACGCGGTGCCGTTTCTCATCGTTTGCGCGCTCTCCGGTTTTGCCATCGGCTCCGACCTGGTGCTGCCGGGCGCCCTGCTGGCCGGCCTCATCGCCGAGGCCGGCGACCAGCCGCACGCCGGCGCCTACTTCGGCTGGTGGAACTTCGCGACCAAGCTCAACCTCGCGCTGGCCGCAGGCCTGGCGCTGCCGCTGCTCGGGCTGGCGGGCTACGCGCCCGGCGCGCGCGACGGCACCGCGCTGCAGGCGCTCTCGCTGGCCTACTGCCTGCTGCCCTGCGTGCTCAAGGTGGCGGCGGGGCTGGCGCTGTGGGCGCTGGTGATCCGGCCCGCGGCTGCCGCTGCGTCGGCTGCTGCCGCGCCGTTGCCGATTCCGAAAGTCTCTCCTTGAAACCACTCAATCCGCCGCTGACCGACTGGCACGGCAAGACGGCGTGGATCGTCGGCGCCTCCTCCGGCATCGGCCGCGCCACGGCGCTGGCGCTGCTGGCACGCGGCGCGCGGGTGGCGGTGTCGGCGCGCAACGGCGAGGCGCTCGAGGAACTGGCGGCGCCGTACAACGAGGCCGGCCAGCCGCCGCGCGTGATCGTGCTGCCGCTGGACGTGCGCGACGCCGCGGCGGTGGCCGCCGCGCACGCACGGTTGCTCGCGGCCACGGGCACGGTCGACTTCGTGCTGCACAACGCCGCCACCTACGACGCGCTGCGCGCGGACGCCTTCGCGCTCGAGACGATGCTGGCGCACCAGCAGGTCAACTACGTCGGCGCGCTCAACGTGCTGGCGATGGTGCTGCCCGGTTTCGTGGCGCGCGGCGCGGGGCACATCGCCATCACGGGCAGCGTGGCCGGCTTCCGCGGGCTGCCCAAGAGCCTGGCCTACGGGCCGACCAAGGCGGCGCTGACCAACCTGGCGGAGGTGCTGTACATCGACCTGCACGCGCGCGGCATCGGCGTGAGCCTGGTGCAGCCGGGCTTCGTCGACACGGCGCTCACGGCGAAGAACGATTTCAAAATGCCGGCGCTGATCACACCCGACAAGGCGGCCGAGGCGATGCTCGAAGGCTGGCGCCGGGGCGATTTCGAGATCCACTTTCCGCGCCGCTTCACCTTCTGGATGAAGCTGATGCGGCTGCTGCCCTACCGGCTGTACTTTCCGGCGGTAGCGCGGTTCACGGGGCTTTGAGCCGAGCCCTGAAATGAAAAAAGCGCCTTGCGGCGCTTTTTTCATGGCTTCACGGTTTCACGGCTTCGTATCGATGAAGCTGGGCCGAAGCATCAGCTTGTCGTACAGCTTCGCCAGGTTGCTGTGGTCGCCGCGCCAGTCGATTTCGGGGAAGCGCAGGTTCAGCCAGCCGAGCGTGCAACCCACCGCGATGTCCGACAGGCTCAGGTGGATGCCGCTGCAGAAGGGCTTGTCGGCCAGGCCCTTGGCCATGGCGGCAACGCCGTCTTCCACCTTGGCGCGCTGGCGCTCGATCCAGGCGGCGCTGCGCTCGCCGTCGTTGCGGCCGGTCCAGGTGGCTTCCAGGCGCCAGAGCACGCCGGCGTCCATGACGCCGTCGGCCAGCGCTTCCCAGGTCTTGACCTCGGCGCGCTCGCGGCCCTGTTGCGGAATCAGCTTGCCGACGGGCGACAGGGTGTCGAGGTACTCGACGATCACGCGCGAGTCGAACATCGCCTCGCCGCCTTCCATGATCAGGCAAGGCACTTTTCCGAGCGGGTTCGAGCTCGAGATCGTGGTGTCGGCAGACCAGACGTCTTCGATCACGAACTGGTAATCGAGCCGCTTTTCGGCCAGCACCACGCGCACCTTGCGCACATACGGGCTGGCGGCGGATCCGATCAGTTTCATGAAGGCTCTCTCCCTAAGCAATGGCTACGTTTGTTAATAGTCATTTTAGGTGAACGGGAAAACCGGAGCCCCAAAACAGTACCCAATGTGTCGGTACCGCCCCACGGACCGCCGGCCGCCTAAAATTGAGGCATGAGCTTTTCCACCGTTTCCGCCCTCTCCCCCCTTGACGGCCGCTATGCGGCCAAACTCGCGGCGCTTCGCCCGCTGATGAGCGAGCAGGGCTATATGCACCGGCGCGTGCAAGTCGAGGTGGCGTGGTTCATTGCGCTGTCCGACTGCGGCTTCGCCGAATTCAAGCCCCTCACGGGCGGCGCCCGCAAGTACCTGATGGGCCTCGTCTCCCACTTCTCCGAGGCCGACGCCCTGGCCATCAAGGAGATCGAGAAGACCACCAACCACGACGTGAAGGCCGTCGAGTACTGGATCAAGTCCAAGTTCGAAGCCCGGCCCGAGCTGCTGGCCGCCGCCGAGTTCGTGCACTTCGCCTGCACCAGCGAAGACATCAACAACACCAGCCACGCCCTGCAGATCCAGGCCGCGCGCGAAAAGGTGATGCTGCCGGCCATCGACGGGCTGATCGCCAAGCTGCGCGAAATGGCGCACCAGTTCGCCAACGTGTCGATGCTCTCGCGCACGCACGGCCAGACCGCCAGCCCGACCACGGTGGGCAAGGAAATCGCCAACGTGGCGGTGCGCCTGTCGAAGGCCCGCGCGCAGATCGCGTCGGTGCAGTTGCTTGGCAAGATGAACGGCGCGGTCGGCAACTACAACGCCCACCTGGCCGCCTGGCCCGACTTCGACTGGGAAGCCTTCAGCAAGAAGGTCATCGAGACGCCCGCGCCGCTGGGCCTGGGCCTGAGCTTCCAGCCGTACAGCATCCAGATCGAGCCGCACGACTACATGGCCGAACTGTTCGACGCGGTGGCCCGCGCCAACACGATCCTGGTCGACTTCTCGCGCGACATCTGGGGCTACGTGAGCCTGGGCTACTTCAAGCAGCGCCTGAAGAAGGGCGAGATCGGCTCCTCGACGATGCCGCACAAGGTCAACCCGATCGACTTCGAGAACGCCGAAGGCAACCTGGGCCTGGCCAACGCGGTGCTGCGCCACCTGAGCGAGAAGCTGCCCATCAGCCGCTGGCAGCGCGACCTGACCGACAGCACGGTGCTGCGCAACATCGGCGTGGCCTTCGGCTACGCCGCGCTGGCCTATGCGAGCCTGGCCACCGGCCTGGGCAAGCTGGAACTCAACGAGGAAGCGCTGGCCGAAGACCTCAACGCCTCGTGGGAAGTGCTGGCCGAGCCGATCCAGACCGTGATGCGCCGTTTCGGCGTGCAGGGCGCCTACGAACAGCTCAAGGAAGTGACGCGCGGCAAGACCGTGACGGCCGAGGCGCTGCATGGGCTGATCCGCTCGCTGGAGATTCCGGACGAGGAAAAAGCCCGCCTCCTGGCCATGACGCCGGCCAGCTACGTGGGCAAGGCCGCGGAACTCGCCAGTAGAATTTAAGGCTTCGTGTACCGATACACCAGCCGCCTGAGGGCGGCTGTTTCACGTCGGCCGCACACCTTTCCAGCCAACGCCCGCGCGAGCGCCAGCCAGCAACACGCCCCAGGGACTCGCCGTCCCTTAGTTGGTCATGCGCGCGCCTTCGAGACGCTTCTGGCTCAGGATTCACCGCTGGACCGGCCTCACGCTCGGCCCGGTCCTCGCCCTCACGGCACTGCTTGGCGCGGTGCTGGTGGTGGCGTTGCCGCTCGACCGCTACACGCACGAAGACCTCTTCGTCGCCCGTTCCGCGGGTAACGGCGCCGCGGGTGACGGCGCCGCGGCCACACGGCCCGCACCGCTGCTGGAGCCGCTGCGCCAGCGGCTGGCCGCAGAGTTCGGCCCCGACGCCAATTTCACGCTGCGCCCGCCGCGCCAGGCCTCCGACACGCTCTGGGTGCTGGTGCGGGGCAAGTGGGAGGGCACGCTGTACCTCGACCCCGCCACCGGCGCGGAGCAGGGCCGGCGCGGCACGCACGAGGGCGCCTACAACCTGCTCTTCGAGCTGCACAGCAGCCTGCTGCTGGACGGCACGGGCAAGGGCATCCTGGCCTTCGTGGCGCTGGCCTACCTGTTCCTGCTGGTCACGGGCGTGGTGCTGTGGTGGCCGGCGCGCTGGCCGCCGTCGCTGCGCATCGTGCTCGACCGCGGCCTGCTGCGCGGGCTGTTCGACCTGCACCGCACGGGTGGCGCGGTGCTCGGGCTGCTGATTGCGGTGCCGGTGGCCACGGGCGCCTACATGGCGTGGCGGCCGCTGGGCAATTTCATCTCCGGCGTGGCCGGGCAGCAGCCGGTGAAGCCACCAGTCATCGCCAAGGGCGCCGCCACCGGCCCGCGCCTGCCGCTGGACGACCTCGTGGCCCGCGCGCAGCAAGCCTACCCGGGCCAGCCCATCGGCTACATCCAGGTGCCCGGCAAGGCCGGCCGGCCGATGCGCGTGCGCTTCCGGCTCGCCGACGACCCGCACCCGAACGGCATCGGCTCGGTGTGGCTCAACCCGGTGACCGGCGAGGTGCTCGCCGCGCGCAAGTGGCAGGACCTCGACACCGGCAACGGCGTGGTGGCGGTGATCTATCCACTGCACACCGGCGTGCTGGGCGGCCTGCTGCACCAGGCACTCACCGTGGTGCTGGGGCTGGCGCTGGGCGGGCTGGGCCTGAGCGGCGTGTGGCTCTGGTGGCGCCGGCGCGCCGAGCGGCGGCGCGCGCAGACACGACAACACATTCGCTCGACAACATAAAAGAGGGTTTCCTTGATCTCGCACAAACACCGACACCGACACCGGCGCACGGCCTTGGCCCTGGCGCTGCTTCCCCTGAGCCTGCAGGGCTTCGCCGCCGAGGCGCAGCCCGCGGCCGACCCATCGAAATCGCTCGAGGCCATCACCGTCACCGGCGACTGGCTCGGCAGCCCCAGCGAAACCAAGGTGCTCGAGCACGCCGGCGCGCGGACCATCATCGAGCGCAAGCAGATCCAGGAAAGCGGCTCGTCCAGCGTGCGCGACGTGCTGCGCCAGGTGCCCGGCGTGCAGGTGCAGGAGAGCAACGGCACCGGCGGCAGCGACATCTCGCTGAACGTGGGCGTGCGGGGCCTGACCTCACGCCTGTCGCCGCGCTCGACCATCCTGCTGGACGGCGTGCCGCTGGCGTACGCGCCCTACGGCCAGCCGCAGCTGTCGCTGGCGCCGCTGTCGCTGGGCAACCTCGAGGCGGTCGACGTGGTACGCGGCGCGGGCTCGGTGCGCTACGGCCCCCAGAACGTGGGCGGCATCATCAACTTCGTGTCGCGCGCGATCCCCAGGCAATTTACGGCCGAAGCCAGCGTGGGCGTCGAAAGCGCCAGCCATGGCGGCGGCCTCAAGACCACGCCCAACCTGTTCATCGGCGGCACCAGCGAGAACGGGCTGGGCCTCGCGCTGCTGTACTCGGGCACGCACGGCGACGGCTTCCGGCAGAGCAACGACCACACCAGCATCGACGACCTGATGCTCAAGGGCGCCTACCGCATCTCGAAGACCGACGACGTCGCGATCACGCTGCATCACTTCGAGGGCAAGGGCACCATGCCCGGCGGCCTGACGACGGCGCAGTTCGCGGCCAACCCGTTCCAGTCGGACCGCCCCTTCGACGAGTTCACGGGCCGCCGCACCGACGGCTCGCTCAAGTACACGCACAACGACGGCGTGAACAAGTTCGAGATGCTGAGCTACTACACGGACTCGTACCGCAGCAGCTACCTCGAGCAGGAAGGCACCGGCACCAGCGCCGGCAAGCGCCGCCTGACCACCGCGCCGCGCAACTACAAGACCTTTGCCGTGGAGCCCCGCTACTCGCGCCTGTTCGATTCGGGCAGCGTGGTGCAGGAAGTCAGCGTGGGCCTGCGCTACCTCCGGGAAGAAGCCTCCGAGGTGGCGGCGCGCACCGGCTACTACACGCCGTCGCCTGCCGAGAACGCCTACACCCGCCCCCAGGCCCCGTACCAGACCAGCAAGGGCGGCACGGTGGCGCACGCCGTCTACATCGACGACCGGATCGACTTCGGCAACTGGACGGTCACGCCCGGCGTGCGCTACGAATCCTTCCGCTCGCACAACGACGTGTTCACCGTGGCGAACAACCGCATCACCAATGCGATCTACCCGAAGATCGACTCCAACGAGGTGCTGCCGACGCTGTCGGTGCTCTACCGCATGAGCGAGCGCTGGTCGCTGTTCGCGAATGCCGGCGTGTCGTTCGGCCCGCAGCAGTACGCCCAGCTCGCGCAGTCCACCACCAGCCTGCACCCCGAGAAGGCGAAGACCTACGAGATCGGCACGCACTACAAGGGCGAGGCCTGGAGCGGCGAGCTGACGCTGTTCAACATCAACTTCGACAAGGAGCTGCAGCTGGCGCGCTCCATCACCGGCGACGTGGGCCAGTGGACCGACCTGGGCGCCACGCGCCACCGCGGGCTGGAGTCGGCGCTGCGCTACGACCTGGCCGACCTGAGTCCGTCGCTCAAGGGCCTGTCGGTCTCCGGAACCTACACGTACACGCAGGCCATCTCGAAGGCCGGCGCCTTCGCCGGGCGCGACCTGCCGTTCTACTCGCGCCAGGTGGCCACGCTGGGCGCGCGCTACGAGCGCGGCCCGTGGACCTTCAATGCCGACGTGTACGCGCAGTCGAAGCAGCGCTCGCCGGGTTCGCCGGACGACGGCGCGACGTACGTGACGATCGAAGACTCGACCGGTCGCCTGGGCAACGTGCCGGGCTACGCGACGATGAACCTGCGCGCGGCGTACGACTTCGGCAAGAGCATGAGCAACCTGAAGGTGGCCGTGGGCGTGAAGAACCTGTTCGACCGCCGCTACTTCAACCGCTCGGTGGACAACAACGGCGGCAAGTACGTGGGCCAGCCGCGCACGGTGTACCTGCAGGCGTCGGTGGCGTTCTGACCCCAGAGGGCTCGCGAATGGGCGCGAGTGGGCATCGGGCCTAAACTCGCGCACCCATGGCCCTCAAATCCACCATCTTCAAGGCCACCCTCGCGGTGGCCGACATCGACCACGGCTACTACGCCGACCATGCGCTGACCTTGGCGCGCCACCCCAGCGAGACCGACGAACGGATGATGATCCGGCTCGTGGCGCTCGCGCTCAATGCACACCAGCTGCAGGACGTCTGCCAGGGCGACGGCACGCTGGCCTTCGGCGCGGGCCTGTCCAACGTGGACGAGCCCGACGTCTGGCTGCGCGACTTCACGGGCGAAGTGAAGATCTGGATCGAAGTCGGCCAACCCGAAGACAAGCCCATCATCAAGGCCTGCGGCAAGGCGGACGAGGTGATCGTCTACTGCTTCAACCACGCGGCCGAGATCTGGTGGCGCGGCATCGAGAACAAGCTCACGCGGCCGCAGAACCTCAAGGTCTACCGCGTGCCGACCAACGCCTCGCAGGCGCTGGCCGCGCTCGCGCAGCGCAGCATGCAGCTGCAGGCGACGATCCAGGAAAACACGTTGACGCTGGGCGACGGCACGAACAGCATCGACGTCGAGCTGCTGCGCTGGAAGTAAGCCCGGGCCGTCAGGCGGCCGGCATCATTTCGCCGCACTGCCAGCACTGCTCGAAGCCGCCTTCGACCTGCTCGCCGCACACGCACAGCCAGTTGCGCTGCGGGCGGTGCTGCAACTCGTGCAGCAACTGCTTGGCCAGCTCGTACTGGCTCTCGTCGTCGATCCAGATCTCGGGCAGGCACTGGTCGGGCGGCAGCTGGCCCATGACCGCGCCGAGGAACTCGCGCTGCACCGTGGCGGCCACGCCCTCCTCGCGAAGCGCGTGCGCCCACACGGTCGCGATGGCGAGGTTGGGCGCTTGCGCGAGGCGGCGCATGGTCAGGGTGCCCCGTTCTTTTCGTCGTCGGGGTCGAACTCGGGCTCGGCAGCTGGCGCCGGCGCATCTTCTTCCCGGGCCTCGCGGGCCCGTTCGGCATAGCGGTTGAAGCGCCAGGCCGTGTCTTCCATCGTGATGCGGCGCCACGTGACGCGCTTTTCGACCGGCGTCATGGCGGGCCACAACTGCACCTCGTCGAAGCTGCGGCCGCAGCCCTTGCATTCGTCGTCGCCCTGGCTGGTGGAACAGATCGCGATGCACGGCGTGTCTGGCGTGCTCTCGTACCAGGCCATCCAGGCGGCCCACGCCTTGGGGGGAAAGCCGACCTCGTCGACCTCGTCCTCGTGGTGGAAGACCATGAGCGCGTAGACCTCGGCCAGCGCGCGCAATTCGGGGCCGAGCGTGACGCCGTCAGGCGAAGGCGTCTTCTCGCGCCAGTGGTTGATGGCGGCCTCGATGTCGGTGATGTGTATGGCGGCCATGGAACGTGAAAAAACAGCGGACGGCGATCATAGTCCGGCAATGTCCCGAAGCGCCGAAGGGACAAGATTGCTATTAAAACAAGAGCGTCACACGCACTGTTCATCAGCGTTTCCAGAGCGTTCTCTTCAAGACCCTGAAAACTTTAGATTGCGCCTGCGCGGGCTTCGATGCTCTAATTCCGCCCACGAAGGGGAGTAGCTCCCGACCGCTGTCCACGGCAGCGCGAATCGTCAGGTCGTCAATACGAAGCAAAACACTTCCGGCCTGTCGGACAACGCATGCGCACCTGCGCGGGCGCTGTCGAGCGAGACCTTCGATTTGAACCTGTGCAGGTTTGGTCGAAGCGTTCGCGAGTCCCCGGTGTCATCCCGGCCTTCATTCCTCGCTTTCGACCCTCCCGCATGGGATGAATCGAAACGCATCGGTATGCGCCTTCCGTCGTCACCCCTGAATGGGCGAGGCAGGGGCGCGAAGACAAAGAGGAATCTATGGAACTGTTCATGACCCCGGAGTTCTGGGTCGCTGTCGGTCAGATCATCATGATCGACATCCTGCTCGGTGGCGACAACGCCGTCGTCATCGCACTGGCCTGCCGCAAGCTGCCGCCCGCACAACGCACCAAGGGCATTCTTTGGGGCACCGCCGGCGCCATCATCCTGCGCGTCATCCTGATCTTCTTCGCGCTCACGCTGCTGGCCATTCCGTTCCTGAAGCTGGTCGGCGCCATCCTGCTGGTGTGGATCGGCGTGAAGCTGCTGGCCCCCGAGCATGACGACGCGCACGGCAACATCACCGGCAGCGACAAGCTGTGGGGCGCCGTCAAGACCGTGATCATTGCCGACCTCGTGATGAGCGTGGACAACGTCATCGCCATTGCCGGCGCTGCGCAAGGCGCAGGCGAAGGCCACCAGATGCCGCTCGTGATCTTCGGCCTGCTCGTGAGCATCCCGATCATCGTGTGGGGCAGCCAGCTGGTGATCAAGCTGATGGACAAGTTCCCGATGATCATCACGCTGGGCGGCATGCTGCTCGGCTGGATCGCCGGCACGATGGCCGTGTCCGACCCGGCACTGGCCAACGCCGCTGCCTGGACCTGGGTGCCCAAGGTGCCGCAGACCGACGTGATCAAGTACGGCGCCGGTATCGCCGGTGCACTGCTGGTGCTGGCCCTGGGCAAGTGGGTGGCCGCACGCAACGCCCGCAACAAGCCCGAAACGGCGGTGACGACCGGCTGAGCCGGCGTCGCACCCTGGAAACTTCCTGCCCCGCGCAGTCTCTGTCACTCTAACTATCCGAAGGAGCACACCATGGAAAAGATCATTCTTTACGTCGACGACGCCGTGTACGCCAGCGAGCAGTTCGCCGAACTTGCGCCAGACGCGAACAGCGTGGTGGCGCGCCATTGGGTGCTCGTGTGCTGTGCGCCTCGCATGACGCATCGCATCAGCAAGTGGGTGAGCCACAGCGCGCGCGAGAACTGGCGCGCCAAGTGGTTCAGCAAGGTGCAGGCGCAGATGCTGCCGCTGCTGGAACGCAACGGCGGCGAGGTTACCCCGGTGCTGGCCAAGGGCCCGCTCGCCGAACTCACGGCGCAGCTCAAGCGCGAGCACGCCGCAGCGCACGTGGTCGATGCGCGCCGCCCGAAGATCGGTGTCGACCTCGAACCCGTCACGCCCGACCAGAAGCCCGCCCACCAGTCGGGCTGGGCCTTTCCCGGTGCCGTGATGGGCATGGGCGCGCTGCTGGTCATGGCGAACGAGCTGGCGGAGTGATGTTGTGCTGCGCGTGAGCGCAGCGACCCGCCTGAGACAGGAAACCCCGTCTCGACGAGCCCCGGCGTGGCAACACGCCGGGGCTCGTTGTTTTGGGAGCCCTGCGGTATCCTGAGCCGCATGCGCATCATCCTCAAATGGCTGCTCAGCGCCGTCGCGCTGCTGGCGGTGGCCTATCTCTACAGCGGCGTCCAGGTCAACAGCTTCGGCTCCGCGCTGATCGCGGCCGCGGTCATCGGCCTGCTCAACATGATCGTGCGGCCGGTGCTGGTGGTGCTGACGCTGCCCGTCACCATCGTCACGCTCGGGCTGTTCCTGTTCGTGATCAACGCACTGCTGTTCTGGGCCGCGTCGGGCCTGCTCGGCGGCTTCCACGTCAACGGCTTCATGGCCGCGCTGCTCGGCTCGCTGCTGTACTCGCTGCTGGGACTGGTGATCGAGTCCGCGCTGGGCGGACTGCTGTCCAAGCGCTGAGCGCGCGCCCGGCGGCTACTTCAGCGGCGGCTCCGCCGCCTGCTCCTTCACCAGCACTTCCACGGCGCGCGCGCGGGTGTCGACGATCGACGCCTCGTAGTGATCGACCACCTTCGACTGCCGGATGATTTCCTGCGCGGCCTTGAAGCGGTCGCGCGCGGCGGGGTAGTCGAGGATCGCGACGTTCGCCTCGGCATCGGCACGCACCGCGCGCAGCGTGTCGTTCTCGGCGCCGTACAGGTTGCCCAGCGCGTGCCACACCGTCGCGTCGCGCGGATTCGCGGCCACCCAGTCGCGCAGCACCGGGATCATCGGCGCCGGTTGGCGCATGGCCGTGGCGGCTTCGGCGGACAGCAGCATCTCGGGGCGCTCCTTCGACTTGGCGTCGAGCAGCGCGGCCGCCTTGGGCGCGGCGCCCGCGGCGAGTTCGATCTCGGCGCCGAGCCAGCGCGCCTGCTTCGCCGCGGCCGGGTTCTCCGCCGCGCGCGCAAGCAGGCGCTCGACCATCGCGCGCGCCGTCTTGTAGTCGCGCATCTCCCTGGCCGACAGCGCCGCCGCGTAGAGCGTGCCGGCCTGCTGGGCGGGCGTGCTCTTGGCGAACTCGCCGCTGGAGGCCGCATCGACCCACACCCGCAGCACGTCGACGCCGGGCCGCGTCAGCACGCGGGCGCGCGAGGCGATCATGGCGTGGTCCATCGCCAGCGGCAGCGGCGGCGTGGTGTCCATGCGGAACTGGAAGCGGCCCTGCATGTCGGAGATGCGCTCGGTGGTCAGCGGGTGGCTGCGCAGGTAGGGGAAGGAGCCGTTGTCGTTCAGGCGCGAGGCGTACTGCAGCTTCTCGAACATCGCGGCCGCGCCCTGCGGGGCGAAGCCGGCCTGCGTCATCACGCCGAAGCCGATGCGGTCGGCCTCGCGCTCCATGTCGCGCGAGAAGTTCAGCTGGTTCTGCGCGAAGAGCGCCTGGCTGCCCATGATCACCGCCTGGCCGGCGTCGCCGCTGCGGCTCTTGCCGGCGGCGATCATCCCGAGGATCAGGCCCGCGATCATCAGCGGCATCTGCTTGCCCTGCTTGTCCATGATGCGCGCGATGTGGCGCTGCGTGACGTGCGACAGCTCGTGCCCGAGCACCGTCGCCAGCTCGTCGCGGCTGCCAACCGCGGCCACCAGGCCGAGGTTCAGCCCCAGGTAGCCGCCAGGGAGCGCGAAGGCGTTGATGTTGCGGTCGCGGCCCAGCAGGATCGTCCAGGCGAAGCGTTCGTCGAGCTCGGGCGTGAGTTCGCCGCGGGTGCGCGCCGCCGCCAGCAGGCGCTGCCAGATCTCCTGCACATAAGCGGCGATCACCGGGTCGTCGATGTAGTCCGTGTCGCGGTACAGCTCGCGGGCGATCTGGTCACCGAGATGGCGTTCCGCACTGGCCGTCATCTCGCCGCCGTCGCCCATGCCGGGGAGCACCTGCATCTGCGCCAGCGCGGGCGTTGGCAACAGGAGCTGCGAAGCTATCAAAAAAGTAGCGCACAGCGAACGAAGGGTGGGCGTCAGCTGGCTTTTTCGGGGGCGTTGTGGAGTCAAGCGCGGCATTCCTCGTCAGTGGCTCGGGCTCGTATGATGCCTCTTCACACCCGATCGTTCACCCATGAGCACACTCACCCATTTCGACGCCCAGGGCCAGGCCCACATGGTCGACGTCGCCGGCAAGCCCGCCACCCACCGCGTGGCCGTCGCCACGGGGCGCATCGAGATGCAGGCGGCCACGCTGGCGCTGATCGAATCGGGGACGGCGAAGAAAGGCGATGTGCTCGGCATCGCGCGCATCGCAGGGATCCAGGCGGCGAAGAAGACGAGCGACCTGATTCCGCTGTGCCATCCGCTGGCGCTGACGCGGGTGGCTGTTGCATTTGCCTTGGCCGATGCCGGTGGTACGCCGCAGGTGGCTTGCACGGCAACGGTCGAGACCGTCGGGCCGACGGGGGTGGAGATGGAAGCGCTGACCGCGGTGCAGGTGGCGCTGCTGACGATCTATGACATGTGCAAGGCAGTGGACCGGGGGATGCGGATCACGGATGTGCATGTGGTGGAGAAGCATGGGGGGAAGTCGGGGAGTTGGGTGGCGGGGTGAGTTCGGCGTAAGTAAACGCCAACCTCACCACAAGACCCGCACACCAGACTAGCCGACGAAAGGCCGAAAACTCGTTCTTGTCCCACTCCTGTCCCAATAAGGCACGAGATGGCATCGATTCGAGAACGGTTTGGCACGTGGCAAGCACGCGTGCGGCGAGAAGGCTACCCGGCTCAAGTGAAGAGCTTCGCCACGCGAACAGAGGCGAAGAAATGGGCGCGTCACATGGAAACGTCCATGGACGCGGGCGGCTATCGGTCGCGTACCAGCATGGACAAGGCACTGCTTGGCGAGGCGCTGCTCCGGTATTCAGCGGAGGTATCGCCGACCAAGCGCGGACACCTAGACGAGGTCATCCGCATCAAGGCGCTTATGCGTTCGAAGATGGCCGCCTTTGCGCTGGAGAAACTGACGCCTACGGTCGTTGCTGCTTTCCGCGACGAACGGCTAAGGGAGGTCAAGGCCGGAGCAGTCATCCGGGACCTTTCGCTGCTTTCCAGCGTCATCAATCACGCTCGGCGGGAATGGGGTGCTGGCATCGAGAACCCTTGCCTACTAGTAAAGAAACCGCCTGCCCCCGCTGGCCGGACACGCGTGCTCTCTGCTGATGAAGAAGGGCGCTTGCTGGTGGCAGTGGCCCCAGTAGGCCGACGCAATCCAGACATGCTGCCGCTGGTGCAGCTTGCACTGCATACGGCCATGCGCCGGGGTGAACTGTTGGCCCTCGAATGGAAGCACATCGACCTCGCCGCACAAACCGCGTACTTGCCGATCTCGAAGAACGGGCATCCGCGCAGCGTGCCGCTATCCCGCGCCGCTGTCGCAGCCCTATCGGTATTGCCACAACATATGGAAGGTCCGATTTTCTCGATATCTGCGCAGGCACTGGCAGCAGCATTCAGGAAAGCTACGACGCGGGCACACATCCCCGGTTTCCGCTTTCATGACCTTCGACACACGGCCACAAGCCGCATGGCCGACAAACTGCCCAACGTCATCGAACTCGCGGCAGTGACAGGGCACCGCAGCCTCCAGATGCTGAAATGCTACTACCACCCGAGTGCCGAGGCACTGGCCAAGAAGCTTGGTTAGGTCGAAGGTCCTGCGCATTGCGTGCGGCTACGAAGGCCTCAAGGCGGCGCAGCCGCTAGGCACAACCTGACACTCAGCGAGCAACATGTCGGGTTCGTGCGCTGTCTGCAGACTTCTATGTTGCGGTACCTATCTTACGCAAGGAAAGTCGCGCTTCGCGGCAGCGCTCTGCTGTTGAAGAGTGCGACCTTTCTTGTCTTCACGCCAAGGTCCTCTTGGCATTCCAGGCACTAACGTGCTCACGCGTCACCTGCTCTAGCCCGAACCTGCGGCTCTGAGCTAACGCTCCCCCCCTCGCTCGCGAAACCGCATGCCCTTCCCGGCAGGCGCAGCCGTGGGCGCACGAAAGACCTACATGAACTCCAACTCCACGCCTTCGGCGCCCACTCCCCGCTGGTATGGCAATGCGACCAGTCCTTACACACCTCAAGACACGCAGAGGCTCCCACGCCTTGGTCGCATCAACGATTTTTATCCCATCAGCCACGGCGTTATCGGTGTGGTGCTGCAGGACGGCTCTGTCGTGCTTGTCGAAGAGCGGGACTACTCCCTCATGCAAGCGGCAGGCTGGAGTGGGCGCTGGACGCAACGCAAGGTCACGGGGAACAACTGCTACCCGAGCATCAACCACGGAGACAAGATCAGCCCCCTCGCACGAATCATCTTGGACGCCCACAAAGGCGAGACTGTTCGTTACCGAAACGGCGACCGCAACGACCTCACGAGGGAAAACCTAATCCTCAAAGCCAAGGGCGGTAAGGTGATGGGCTTCAGCGGTCGCACCTGCCCGCAGGCTCCCATACTTTCCCGCGATGAGCGGGGGCGGGTGATCGCTGCTGTAGCCACGTCAGTTGGCTCGGCTTCTATTGATGATCGGGTCAACGTCGGAGAAATGGCAGTTCGCGCGGCAGCGCCTCGCGTGGCCGCATATCGCGCCGCTCTGGGCGGGCAAGCATGAAGCGCGGTCCCTTCGACCCGGGCATTGCCGACGTCGCCGACGTTCGGGCTGGGCCGCTCCCTGCATCCGAAGAACTCGTCCAACTGGCGCACGCGCGTTGGCTGTCCTCGCTTCGTAAGAATGGCAATCAGCCCAGCCCTGAGCATCAGCATGCCGGATGGCAACTGCTGCGGGCTATGGTGGATCAACTCTACGGTGTCAGCCCCGGGCGCTACGCCTACGCCGTGCCGTGTGGTGGCGGTAAGACTCAGGCCGTAGTGGCTCTTCTGCTTGCTATGTTTGAGCTTCAGGTGCTCGGGGGCAAGACGGTGCTCGTGGTTGCTCAACAAGTGTCCGCGCTTTGCAGCATCAAGCGGCAGCTACTGGACTCAGCCATTCCTGAGCACGTAGTCGGCATCATTCATAGCCTGTCTGACGCTGAGTACCCAAATACGGGGAGCGATAAACGGCCGATCATGCTTGCGACACACGCCCGCCTTCAACGGGATGGCTCTTTGCCCGAGTGCTGCCGGAATAGACGCGGCGAACTGCATGACCTTGTGGTCTGGGATGAGGCGCTAATCAGCACCGAGGCTATTTGTCTCGACTTGGCTGAAACGCGTACATCGCTGGGACACTTTGCTGAGCGATGCTCCGCTGTTGCCAAGGTTCACGCGCGACTACGGGACGCCACTGAGCAGGAGCATGCAAGGCAGCAGGCCGGACAGGATGCTCGGGAGATTGCACCGCTAATAACTGAAGAAGAAACAGCCCCCTTGGAAGTCGAGCTGAAGAGCACAGGGTACTTGGCCGAGACCGGACGGAAGCTCCGAGAGCAGGCTCTCGCCGGAATTAGGCTCTTGCGATACCCGATCAGCATCGTTGACGCCCGCAACGGGAACTCCGCAGGGCTCATGCGCTATGTGGTCAGGGTGCCCGATGAGCTATCGAACATCGCCATCCTTGATGCCTCGCATGCCATTGACGAACTCAGACAGGCGGACCCGACCATTCGATCTGGGACGACTGAAGCCATGACGAACTTCAAGGACTTCGGCGCCGTCAAGGTCAAGCACTATCCGATACCGTCAGGGCGAGACGCCATGAGGACGGAAGGTAGAGCGATTCTTGAAGCAGTCCGCATCGCCAAGGAACTCCCGCACGATGAACCCGTTCTCTTCGTCACCTACAAAGATGATCTTGAACGCAAGCTCAGGAGGGAATTGCAGGCAGCAGGTGTCTCGGCAGAAGCGGCATCGCGGAGGGTAATCACTTGGGGCCGACATACTTCGGACAACTCGTACACGCACTGCAAGCATGTTGTCCTTGTCGGTCTACTCCGCTTGCCATTGCTAGCGACAGCGTCTCAACTCGCAGCGCAAACTCGAGATCTTACGCATCGACGGAACAAGCTTGGGCTGCTCGGCCTAGAACGATCAGTCATTGCTGGCGAAGCAATGCAGGCGATAAATCGAGGGTGCATGCGATTGACGGATGCAGAGGGCAAAGCTCACCCCATGACAGCACACATCATCGCTCTCGATGACCTGCAACCGCTCCTGGAGAAGGCAATGCCCGGTCTGCAATGGCAAACGGCTGCCGTGAAGGAACCTACCCGGGCCGAAGCCGCAGCGGATCAGATCGTTCAGCATGTACTGAGCTTGCCCGAGAGCCCGAAACCGGTGAGTAAGCAATCGATCTTCGCTAGCATTGGATTAGACCTCCGCAAGGACGCCAAAGCTGAGGCAATGCAGCAGGCACTGGTGCTGCTGACTATGCGGGAGCTGACCCGGGGGACCGGCTTCCGCTGGGAAGAAGTCGGGCGGTCGTTGGTGCGTCGGGCTATCAGCTAAAAGAAGGGGGGTTCTCTCAATAGACTTTCTTATGAGAAGCCCCCCGTTCTTTTTGGGCGGGACTGCGGGGACGGCAGATTCCGGGCGGCAGATGGGCCCGCATCTTTCTTATTTGCGCCCCGTCGAGACTACTTGGCGTTCATTCGCTTGATGAGGTCGTCCATTGCCCGCTGACGATCTACAGAACTGGTCTCCAAGTGCTGAACTGCAACATCCGTTTCAACGGCTGCTGGCGCAGAGTCTAGGATTTCTTCATGCCCCTCCCCGTTCGCCGGTCGAGGCGCGACAAAGAGCTTGTACGCGAAGTACATGGCAATCAGAAATATCGCTGGACCAAGAACAACTGAGTAATTGCGGTCGTAGCTTTCCTGCCAAAGAAATGACCCGACCATCCACGAGATGCTCAGGAATATTGCTAGCCTGAAGCCGTAGTCTGATTGCCACCATCGAGCTTTGACAGCTCTCACCGTTCTTTCCGAAGATCGCTTGCTCAGCCAACTTCCAATCAGGAAAACTATGACCCCTAGGGCGAGTAGGAGCACATGCATCATGACTCTTGATGGGCGACCGGCGATCGCGCTGAGCACGCCGTTGCCAACTGCCGCCATGCACCAGAACACGCATACGGACTTCAGCACCCTGCCGAACTTATTCATGAGCGGCAGGTTCCATGGTATTGCTCCGTTGTAGAAATGCTCTGTGCGAGCCAGTGCGTTGCATCCCTTATGGAAGAAAAGCGCGGCGATGACTCACCGGTTTCCGGCCTTCGCACCACGCCGCCAGCAACATACTTTCCGTTTCGGAACAGGTCCCACCCTGACTTGCGCAACGTCGCAGGCTTGTGAGCATTGACGGGGCAAGCAACGTGGCAGTTAAACGAGGCAGGCCGCGCGATGCAAGGCTCCGCCCCGCTGTCCACCAATACCTCCTCGAACAGTCGGGCTCCTTCAACGCTCGGAGCAACTTTCAATGACGAGCGTGTACGTCTCTGCAGCGCTGGCGGAACTGGCCTATGGGTTTGCCATTGTTGCTTGACCGCTTGGCTTCGCTCGCATGCTTCCTCGGGGCAGATGAGCAAAAGCAATGTGGCCCGCTCAAGCCGCACGCCGTCATAGCGGTACCCCAAAACCGCCGCGCCCTCTTTCCTGCGCCGTGCTCGAACCTCAATGACCATGCCTTGATGATTGAGCATTGCCATTCCTCGCACTCCGCCGCACTCCTCCTCGACCAGTTGCGCTATGGCTTCCGCTTCAAGCTCTTCGATCATCCTGACCTCCAAATTCAAACGCCCAAAGAAAATCGCACCGCGTTGCTGCAAGCTCTTTCGGGCTGCAGAACGGTGGTGCGACTAGGAGTGCGTAGCGTCGCAGATCTGGCTAGGGCAATCAATGGAGCAGGTTGTACTGCGGCAACGCGGGGGCTTGCAGACTTTTCCCCGATGTGTCTGCGTCAGGTCATGCGCACATACCGGGGTAGTGCTTACGCCGGGCGCGGAGCGGTTCTCGGTGTGACCTCAACTGTCCAGACACCCAGCATCCATGATGCACATGCTCGAACTACAAAAATTGTCTGCTATTTCGAGGGGGCACCTGCGAAGACGCATGCAGGCATAGCCCCCCATGGGGGGGCCTTGATCAACATTCTGTGCCGCGCAGAGCCCGCAGAATCACGGGCTTCGCGCCGAAGGCTCTACTTGCTAGGCCACTGCCTGTTCAACGCGGTCGCGCAGCCGCATGATCGTCTGCCGACTCGTTTTGAACTCGCGAGCTACGGAGGCCACTGAGAGCCCCGCAGAAAGCTTTTCTCGTGCAGCAACTGCATCGGCACCAACGATAGCCTGCGGCCGCCCCATCGGCTTCCCAGCGGCCCTCGCGCGTGCCAACCCCGATTGCGTCCGCTCGATGAGTAGGTCCCGTTCAAATTCCGCCACGGCGGCCAGCACACCCATGGTCATCTTGCCCGCCGCGCTGGTCAGGTCCACGCCACCTAGAGCAAGGCAATGCACCCGCACGCCAAGGCCCGTAAGCGCCTCGACGGTAGCCCGCACATCCATGGCGTTCCGTCCAAGGCGATCCAGCTTCGTGACCACGAGCACGTCACCAGCCTCCAGTTTGTTGACTAACTGCGAGAAGCCCTTGCGGTCGGCGGTCGGCACACTTCCCGAGACGGTCTCTGCAATCGTGCGCTGTGGCGTGACCTTGAAACCTGCAGCGTCGATTTCTCGAATCTGGTTGTCGGTTGTTTGGTCGAAGGTGCTGACGCGACAGTAGGCAAAGACTCGGGACATAGGACGACTCCTGTACGAAAAGGTAGTCCGATAGTCACACAAGTCCGAAAGTTGTTCAACCCTAGGTTATGGACATGCTAAAGATGGGTGTCCGCAACCGGTCGTTTTGGGACGTTTGCCCATATAGCGGTCTGTCCTGGATACCGTAGCAACCCCATAGCTAGTCCATAACCACTAGAGCACAATTTGTGACAAATGGCTAACGGACGACAAGATGCGCATCACATCCATAGAAATCAAGAAATTTAGATCGATCACCGATCTTCAATTTTCCAGCGGTCCCCTGACAGTGATTTGCGGCCCCAACAGCTGCGGCAAGTCAAACGTACTGAGGGCATTAAAACTGGCTTTTATGGCGCATCATGACCCTGAAAAGGTAGGGCTGAATCTGAGCAACACTGCCAACAGCCCAAATGAGGTTGCGCGGGTGAAACTAACATTTGATTCGCCTAACTCTCGTTTAAGGCAGGACCTTGATCTTAAGGCGGCAGAGCCGTTTACCTATTTAGTTCAATTCAAGCGCAACGGAAAACTTGATGCATACCTAAACGGTGTTTTGCTCACAACTGAACGCCGCTTTCTATTTCTTCAATCAATCTTAGTCGTGCACGTTCCGCCGATTCGAGACCTGTCGGCCGGAGGTTTGGACCCATTTCGGGAGGCGCTTGCAGCTGTAATTCGTAAAGCACGCGGCCCCACTTCACTAAACAACTTAAACAACGCCTTCAAACAAGCCATTGTTGCGAACGGGCAAAACTACCTGCTTCCAGCCCAAGCAACCGCAAAGACAATTCTGAACGTCGATAATCTTTTGATCGACGCGGACGCACTTAATTTAAATTTGCTGCTTCCACTCGCCGGAATTAAGTTCAAAGTAAATCAACGCACGCTGAGCCTTGATAAGCTAGGGACTGGGCATCAAAGCTCGGTCATACTGAGCCTTTACAGGCAGTTAGGCACTTCCAGTGGAAAGTATGTTCTCTATCTTTTCGAAGAACCGGACAATCATTTGCACCCGACCTCACTTACTGCCATTGCGGATGACCTAAAAAGCTGCGCTACCGGCGATACGCAATCCTTCATTACCACCCACTCACCGTACCTATTAAATCAATTTCCGATCAGCTCGGTATTGGCGCTGCAATCAAAAAAAGACCGAACTACTGCACTGCGACCACGAAATCTCCAACGGACCGACTATCAGATAAGAGTGGCACTAGGCAAATATGGGCTGAGACCAGCAGAAGCGCTACTCAGCAGAAAGGTCGTCATTGTTGAAGGTGCCAACGATGTTATTACACTTAGAACCCTCATCGAATGCTACGACGGAATCTCAGCGGAAAGGCAAGACGTTCTGATTGTGGCTGCGGGGGGCAAAGAACCCGCACTAGATTTGTGCTCCTTGCTGCAAGAACTTGGTGCTAATTGGTTCGCCTTTGTAGACTGGGATGCCACTCACGACACTCGTAGCCCAGCGTTTAAAAGTGTAGTCACGGCTCAAAAGAGAGCAGACCACTTAATTGAACTAACCAACATACTCTCGTCATTGAGCTCCGTTGGAAACAAAAAAACAACTGCACAAAAAGCGGTCGACTCTTTGATTAATGAACTATCGCAGCCGATTGCACCCTTTACCCCTGACTTTTCACATTCGGCATTAGGAAAACACCTACTGAAGAGCAAAGCACTAAACACTGCGAGCTTTTCCAAACTCAAGGCAGCGGTAAAATCCAAACGTAAGCGAGTAATTAGGAGTTTGCTGCAGCCTGTAGGGATTCAGCTTTGGAGCGACACTCCTGAAGCATTATTACTAGGCACCCCGCAGGCCGAGGATATTATTGAATCTCTGCTTATGCAACACGGCAAGCTCAAACAGCCCCCCGCTCTGGCAGTCCGTCGCACAACGCTCGCTAACAAGCTTCATAAACTTGCCCACGAGCCAGAGCTGCTTGAAGAAATGGTTCGCAGTCTTTGGGCGGCGGATGAATTGAGCGGTGTCGAATTTCGCGACGCAGTCAAGATGGCGACGGATTGAGGCGCCTAGTGCCTGTCGAGCCTTTATTGCCGCACATACGCACGACCAAGGGCGACCATAATTTCGAAGGCCGTCACAGTTATGTGGGTGTTTTGGTCAACAGTTACCCATGTTTCCAGCGTCCCGTAGCTAGGCCGTCCGTCCGCTGAAGATTTTATATACCTCACACCCCAGCAGTCGATTCCAAGAAATTCTGGAGCCTTAATTAAGGCGGCGGCTAAGCGGTGATGCTGAGAAGTGTCGTCGCGCCAACTCGTGCCTTTCACCACCACCCATCCAGTCGGCGTTGAATACCTGATCTTCGCCGAGGGTTTGATAAATCGCGGATCAAGATCTACGTAGTCAGGGTGAACGACGCCATAGTCCCCAAAAGCCACGTCAGCATTTCCCGCGTCGACGATATTCTTCCAAGCCAAATACTCTTCCCGCGGAATTCGATTAATCGTATTCTTTTTGAATGAGCCCATGCTCGCAACCATACTTGAACCGGCAAAAATTATCTTTGCGGGCTTCAACTGCCGAATTGCAGTCAGCGCATCCGCAACAACATCTTCGATATTTCCTCGTCGCCAGTGGAACGATCTAAAGTCCATCACCACATGAAGCGGAATCCCTCTCGCGCCGATCACATCGCCGATTCGAGAGATTCTTTCTGCCAAGCCATCGGGTAAGACCAAATCTTCTGCCTCTAGCCTTACCGCGATAGCCGGGGGAGGCAAATTTGCAATCTCTGCACGAAGAGCGAGTTGGTACGGAACATCGCGCTCCAACCCAAAAACAGGTATGGGTGTCACCTTTGCTGCGTGCAAATTGCTCATCACCAATGCAAGAGGGTGGACACCATTGATAGCTCGCGCAGCCGGATTCACATCAAAAAGGTCCACATAGCAAGGGCCCTGATTCGCCCAAGCAAGCGCAATCATCCGAGTTTGCTTCAATAGGTGCTTCTCGACGTCAGGCGCTGCTGTCACCCCCGATTCAAGCGCAAGCACGTCAAAGAATGGCCTCACAAGACTTTTCACCTCGTCATCCAGGTGAGCCAGAGCCTTAGCTTCACCGCGTTTGGTTTTGAAGAAAGGCGAATAAAAAACGTCGTTCATGGCAACTCCCTAAGAGTGAAGACCGAACAGCTCCCGAAGACCACCTGCAGTAACGAATTCTTTAAGAATTCTATAGTTATTTGTTTCTCTACGAATGCGCCCAGCTACGATTGCCGGATGAATCATTAGTGAACTGGCCAAAGCCTTCACTGAGTCAGCGCGTTTTAGCCTATATGCATCACTACTCTTCCAAATTTGCCGCGGAATGAATGCCTCCGCCGCAAAAATATCTGCCTCTGTTTCAGTCTTATCTCGGCCCGCAGATTCAGAATCGTCAACGAAAGCAGTCCCCTTCCCGAGATGACGTTGCACGTGCACCAACTCATGCATCAAGGTAAACCAAAAATTATCAACTCGATCATGACGTAACGTCATGCCAATGACTGGAGTTCCATCCTCATCTAACATTGCAGCGCCATCGAGGTGGGTCTTTGGAAGATGAGGCTCGACCACAAGCACAACGCCCTTCATCGCCAGAAACTCTCTCGCCAAAAGTGGACCTTGCTCAGAGCCACTTAACTTCGATAACTGCCGCAGAAATTCGTCAGTAATTGAACCGGACACGTAGCGAATATCACTGCGCTTCAACTCTCTCGCCCGAATAAGCACTCGTGCGATCCAAGCATAAAGAGCGTGCGAATCACTTGCGCCAGAATCTCCAGCCAAAGACCTTCGCAACATTACCGGCGCGGAATTCGAAGAAGTGCGGCTAAAAAAAGACTTGATTAGTTGTTCGCCGGTCTTTCCCTCTTCGTTTTCAAACCAACCACGCTTTTTCATTTCTTTAAGAGGGAATAGCGTCCAGTCCTCTTCGACTGTAACTCCGACTTCACGCGACTGCCCGATTAGAAGTTCGGCGGGAATATAAAGTCGCTCATGAATTGACCTAATCATCTCCAAAGTCAAAGGCCGCTTTCTAGCCAAAACTTCGGATGCGCGGCTACGACTGCCGATAATATCCGCGAAATCCTTTTGCTTTAATCCCAACTCGGCCATTCTATATACCACCGCATCGATTGGGTCCGGTCGTTCTAAGAGAAAGCGTGTGGACTCATAGTTCTCAAGCAACAACGAAATAACTTCCAGTCTTTCAGCGGAAGGCGACCCTTTCGAGGGGTCCGCCAAAGCGATTTCCTTTGCCTCATCAAGCAACGCAGCGTACTGCACCTCATCTTTAATTACTCGCAATTCCATGAAATTTAGTGTCACAGTCCGTTCCCGACAGTGTTCTCAAACGAATTAGCGGCCAAAACGATAACTACCCCAGAGTTAAACGCGATTTGCACAGTGAGAGTGCATCCCACGTTAATTAAATTGAATGTGGCAAGTGTTGGAGCCACGAAAACTGCGGCTGGGAAAGAAGCCATCACATCCGCATGTCCTTGCCAAGAAGAATGCTTTGCCACTGCCACCCATAGAGCGACAGCCGTGTGGGCACTAGGGACCTCACGGGTTAGCCTTGTCAGAAGATCGCAGCCGAGAACTACCATGCAACGATCCTAGCACAGTTCCCAAAATGGGAACAACGGTTCTCGGATTGGGAATCTTCTGGGGCAACCTGCTTCTACCTCCGCTATTGAAGCAACGTTAGAGCGGCGCCCCGTTGATGGTCTACCATTGGATACTGGCGCAGATTTCCTGTCCCAGTTTTGTCCCACCCAGTGGGGCGAGGATTGAGTTTTTTAGTCTTTAGGCACGCGTATGTGGGAAGCGTCGGCGCTTCTAACCCATTGATCCGGAAGGAAAATGATGGAGGCGCTGACCGCCGTTCAGGTGGCGCTGCTCACGATCTATGACATGTGCAAGGCAGTGGACCGGGGGATGCGGATCACGGATGTGCATGTGGTGGAGAAGCATGGGGGGAAGTCGGGGAGTTGGGTGGCTCAGGATTGAGGCCCATTGCCATCGTTGATTTGTATGATCCGAAGGTCTTTCTTCCTGGGTTCCAAATGCCGAAGTCTCTACTCCTGGTGAGCCTTGTCGCTCTCCTCTCCAATGCCGCCCTCGCCAACACGCTCAGCGACAAGGTGGACGCAATGTCCGACAACGGGCGCCGCAACTTCACCGCCGCACTGGTGCAGCAAAGCGGCGCGGAGTGCCCCGCGGTGCAGCGCGTGTTCTTCCAGGGGCTGCTCGACAAGGCGGCGGTGTGGAACGTGAAGTGCAGCGGCAAGAACGCGGACTTCGGCGTCATCTTCTACGACGACCAGGCCAATACCACCCGCGTGATGCCCTGTGCGCAACTCAAGGAAATGGGCGCGCCCAGCTGCTTCAAGAAGTTCTGACGCAGCGCGCGCTGTCCGCCGCAGGCGATCAGCGCGCAGGAGCCGACTGCTGCAACTGCGCACCGGTACCAGAGACAGTCGCCCCCATGCCCGTGGCGCTGTACTGAACGGCCACCCGCATGCGAGCCGCCACGGCTATGCCGGCTCGCATGCCTGGCACGAAACGCGTACCGACAAAGGCAGAGATGGCAGAGGCCTCGAATACGCCCACTGGCGTGGCCTCGATGATCTTGACATCCTCTACCGCACCGCTGGCGCCAATCAACAGATCCAACACGACTTGGCCCGAACGAAAGCCGGCATTGGTAGGGTACGCCAGCTGTATCTCGGTGAGTGGGCGCGGAGGTGGATCGAGCTCGGAAGCAGGCAGATAGACCGCTGCCGAAGCCGACGCAGCAACGCCAGTATCGGGGGCAACGGGTGTCGGTGGCGTCGGCTGGGCCGCCCGCGCCTGCGGCACCTCGGCGGGCACTTCCTTTTCCTGCTGCGGTACAGCAACAGGTGCCGGCTCCACCGGCGCCGTGCGGGCCTGCACTTGCGCACGCGGCTCGCCCAACGGCGGTACAGGTGCCGGACTCGCATTCGTCTGCGGCAGGCTCTCCGGCAATGGCAATGGCAATGGCGCAGACGGCTCGCTGACCGGAGCCTCAATCCGCGATGGAGGTGAGACCAGCAACCGCGCTTCGATCACCTTCACCTTCGACTGCGAGGCGACGTGCGGACGATTCCACACGCCCCACAGCAACACCGCGTGCAGCGCGACCGACCCCAGCACCGCGGCGGACAGGGACCGGCGCGGCGCCGGGACCAACCTCAACGCACGAGCTCGCGCCAGCTGATGCGCTTGCCTTGCGGCGGCGGGCTGCCGACCGGAATGTTCACCGAGCGGGTGTTGCCCGACGCATCGCGCCCAAGGGCCCGGAACGTGCCGTCGGGCAGTCCGATCACGCCCAGCCCCACCACCACCGAATTGCTGAAGAACGGCACCGACGTCACCCGGTTCTCGCTGGAGCTGACAGGCTCGCCCGTGATGAGGTCGACATAGTTCAGCCAGCTGTAGCCGCCGCCGGAGCACATCGTGTTGCTCGGCACATTGGACGCAAACACCAAGGTGCCGAGAACGCTTTGCATGTCCACGTTCACGCGCTCGCCGTTGTCGGGCAGGTCGATGTACCAACCCTTGGTTTGCGTGCATGCGCCCGCACCGGTGGCTGCGCACTGGACTGTGCGCGTCGCTGTACTGCCCGAGCCGGTCTGCACCATCTCCAGGCCCTTCAGCTCGGTACGCAGGTCGGTGTAGACCGACGGATTCGCAACCGCCAGGGCATCCTGGAACGCGTAGACGGTCTGCGCGCTGGTGTCGGTCAGGTCGTCCGTGGACAGCAGCCGCCCCGTAGCCACAATCACCATGGTGGTCCCATTGACCTCGGCCAGTTGCGGCCGCGTGGTGATTGGCTGCGGGTTGCTGCTCTTGTCCTTCGCCGTGGCGAGCAGCGCCGCTTCGTACCCCGTCGGCTCAATGACGTTGTTGATGTCGAAGCGCCAGACGTTGCCCAGCAGGTCGGTGCCATAGGCGCGCTCTGCCGTGTTGTTGAACGCGTAGTTGTTCACGAAGATATTGATCTCTCGCAGGCCGCTCGGTGTCGCCGTGTCGCCCGCCGAGGTCGCGATGCGCTGGATGATCTCACCGGTGCCGGCGTTCAGCACATACAGATAACCGCGGCCATCGCCCCTGACCGAGTTGTTGTAGCCGGACGTGACCAGCACCACCCAGGTGCCGTCGCGCAGCTTGGTGATGATGGGGCGTCCGTAGGTCAACCCCACGTTGCAATCCGCGGTCGAGCCGATTGCGGCGCTCGCGCATGCGGTGCTCATGTTGAACTCCCACATCGCCTGGGGCGCAGCGGGATTGGTGACGTCCAGCGCGTAGTAGCCGTTGCCGCCATGACCCAGGCCGGCGACAACCATGGTCTTCCACTGGCCGCCGGTGTACACGTCGCCGGAGATCGGCGAGCCATCCACGAAGAACTGGTGCTTGTCCGCATAGTTCATGTCGGCCAGATTCCACATGTTGGGCATGACCACCTGCGGAACGAAGGCCCATGCTTCCTGGCCGGCATTGGCGTAGTTCGAGTCTGTCGAATTCGCCGGTGCGTAGAAGGCGTGCAGCATGCCGTCGTTGCCACCCACGTACACCATGGGCGTACGTGCCTTGTTCGTGGTCTTGAAGGTGTCGTAGCCGGCGTCCTGGTAGAACTGGTTGGGAGCCTTCACGAAGGCCGGTTGCGAATTGACGATGTCGCCCAGCACATGCGCCCGCGCCCGATAGAGCTTGGTCGTGTTGTAGACGTAGCCTTCCCGCTTGCGCTGACCGCGCAGGTAGTTCACCAGGTTCGCGCCGGTGACAGCGCTGCGCTGATCGACGGTGCCGGAGCTGCCGTCGCTCATGAACGGGTACTGGCTCAGGCCGGTCGTGATGGCCGTGCTGGTGAATGCAGCCTGCATGGCGACGCTCAGCCCGGTAGTCGCGGTGCCCGTGGGCAGCCCGCTGGTGGTGTCACAGGCCTTGGTGTTCCAGGTGAAGTTGACCAGGGCGCGCGTCGCCGGATCGCGTGCGTAGATCTTCCGGTTATCGCACTCGTCGCCCACCTTGGCGTCAAGCAGCCCGCGGGCGGACCACCTTACCGTTGTCGACAGACTGCCGGTGACGGTGTCAAGCTCTTGTGCCTGCACTTCACCGGTCCAGTCCAACGTGGTGAAGCTGGCGGTGTAGGCAACGTTGTCACCCGCCGTCGGCGTGAGGCTGGAGACCGACGCGCCTGCGCCGGCACCGGCTTGCGCCTTGATGCCTGAGAGCGCTTCCTTCAGGCCGTCCACCACGGTCTGTGGATCGCGGGCGCTGAAGTACTTGCCTCGGCCGTTGACGGCGGCGTGCCAGAAGTCATCGATGGAACGCGGGTCGTTGTATTGCAGCTGTGACAGGTTGGTGCCGTTCGGCCAGATCGGCCAGTTCACGGGCGGCGTGTTCTCATAGCTGCGGATCTTCGAGAAATCGCCGGCGATCGCGCTCTTGTAATTCTCTTGATAGTTCAGGTTGCCGGAGACGCCCAGGCCCACGACGAAGGTCGTCATGTGTTGCCACGGCGCGCGGTCGTCCTCGATGCCTTCGCCCAGTCGCGGAATGTCGTTCGACATCCCAGGGCGCAGGTCGTTGATGTAGTAGTACTGCGCAACGTCCGCCAGCGAATCGACACTGCCGGCCGTGCCGCTGCCCGTCACCGGTCCCTTGCTCGTCGTCGTTCCACCCCATGCGCCCGACACATCGACCACAGGCGGCGATGCCGGACTGGCGTAGCAAATACCGACGTCAGCCCAGTCCGTCTCCGTGGTCGTCTTGTCGCGTTCGCTGGCCGTGATGGCGGTGTCGCCGCTCACGTCGTAGGTCGCGACCGTCGTCTGCGTGCGACGCTGCACCTTCGTGCCGGGGATGGCGACGCAAGCCGTCGTGCGATAGCCATTGGAGGCCGTCGGTGCAATCGCTGAGCAACTCGTCACGCGGTCCGGTCCGACCGTGTCCGTGGAACAGGTGGTCGTCAGGAAGTTGCCGTCCGTGCCTGGCGTACAAGCGGCCACCGGTGTGGGCGCCGTGCTGGCCGTGTCGCACGTCACGATGGGCAGCACACCACGCGGCGAAGGCACGCAAGCGCCCACGGCAACACCTACGGTGGTATCGCTTGCGTTGCAAGTGGTACGCGTGAAATTGTTGCCGCTCGTCGGTGCTTCGCTGGTGCACGCGGAACCCGGCGTCAGCTGCTGGGGCTGCGAGGTGTTGTACGAACAGGAGGTGGTCTTGAAGTTCGCGTCGACACCGTCCGTGCAAGCAGCCACCAGCGATGGGCCGGTGTTCACCGTGTTGCAGCTCGTGGTGGTGAAGTCCGCGCTCGTGCCGGCCGTGCAGGTGCCCTGGGCGACGAAGGTCGGCCCGGTGTTCACCGTGTTGCAGGTCACCTGCTTGAAGCCATTGCCCGCCGACGGGGTTTGTGCCAAGCAGCTGCCGGCAGCGACGCCAGCGGTGGTGCTGGAAGGCGTGCATTTCACCGTGGTGAAGCCATTGCCAGAAGTAGGCGCTTGTGCCGTGCACGACCCCGGGGTCACGTTGGTCACCGCCGAGTTGTTGGTGCTGCAGGTCGTCACTGTGAAATTGCCGCTGATGCCGCCCGTGCAGCTTGCCACCGGCGCGGGCGTCGTCGGCCCGTTCATCGCGCAGGTCGTTGCCGTCCACGCATTGGCATTGCTGGCAGCCACGGCCGTGCAACTGCCCAGCGCCACGCCTGTCGGTCCTGTCAATACCGGCGCGGGACAACTGATGGTCACCCAGTTGTTGCCGGCGTTGCCGGTCTGAGGCGCGCAAGAGTTGGGTGCCACGGGCACCGTCTGGGTGGCCGCGTTGCAGGTCGTGGTCGTGTTGCCATTGCCTGGGCCGGCGGCTTGCGGCGCGCAGGTCCCGACATTCTGGTCTGGCAGGTTTTCGGTCCTGCAGGCCGTGATGACGTAGTTGGTGCTTGCGTTGCCACCAGGCGTGCACGCTGCAACCAGCGTCTCAGGCGTGGTGACGGTGCGGCAGCTCACGAAGCTCGGGCCGGTGGTGTTGGGCACGCACGATGCCACGGGAACATCGGTCTGGGTCACCGCCACGCAAGTGGTCTTGGTGCCATTGCCGGAGGTACCCGCCGTGCACTGCGACGGCAGGACTTGCGTGATCACGGGTGCGCTGTCCTGGCATTCCCGTTCGAGGAAACCGTTGGCCGACGAAGGCGACTGTGGCGTGCAACTCGCCACATTGGACCAACCGGAGAAAGCGGTACCGCCGCAGGTCGTCGTCACGTAGCCGTTCCCGAGAGCGGCGGCCGCAACGGTGCAACTGGCGACGGCCTGGTTCGTGGTGATCTGCTCCGTCTCGCACAAGGTTGCGACGTAGGTGGGCGAGCTCCCCGAGCCCGCCGTGCAACTGGCCACGGCCGTTCGCGGGCTTGTGGTGGCCGTGTTGCAGGTCGTGGTCGTGTAGCTGTTGCCCGCGCTCGGGCTGTCCGCAGTGCAGGATGCCTTCGGCACGAAGCTGTTGACGGGCGTCGACGCGCACGTGGTCGTGGTGTAGCCGTTGGCCGACGTGGGCAACGAAGCCGAGCACGAAGCCACACCGGTCGGACCGGTCATTTGCTGGTTGCAGGTGGTGACAACCTTCGTCGAGGAATTGGTTCCGGGCGTGCAGGTGAGCACGCCCGTGGTCGTCGGCGTGGCATTGCAAGAGGTCGTGACGAAGCTGCCGTTGGTGCCCGGCGTGCACGAGGTCACAGCGGTCGGCCCGGTCGTGTTGGCCGAGCAGGTCACGTTCGCCCAGCCGTTGCTGGCGCTCGGGCTGGCAGCGGCGCAACTGGCGGCCGCCGTCGGGCCCGTCGTTTGCGTCGCGCAAGTGGTCGTGGTGTAGCTGTTGCCCGCGCCGGCGGATTGCGCGGAGCAGGTCTGCACTGCCGTCGGGCCGGTCAACACCGGCGCATCGCAGGTGCGCGTGAGGTAGTTGTTTCCGGAATTCGGCGACTGCGCCGCGCATGAAGCGACGGCCGTCGGACCCGTCGTCAGCGTCAGGCAGGTGATGTTGCCGCTGTTGGTGCACGACGCCACAGGCGTCGTCGTCTCGGTGGAACCGTTGTAGGCCAGTGTCTGCGTCGTGCGCTGGAACTCCTGGCGAGTCGATTGCATCTGGTAGCTCTTGGTCACCAGCGGCTGGTTGGTGGACAGCAGCGTCAGCGTGTCCGTCTTCTGCATCTGGCTCGTGCTCTGCAGTTGCTGCAACGTCGTCTTGGCCGTCTGCTCCTGGGTACGCCAGGCCCTCGTCTGCGTCTGAGTCTGCGTGCGCGTGCGTTGCTGGATCCGGACGACGGTCTTTTGCGTGAACGACGTCGTCTGCAGCACCTGCGTGGTGCTTGCATACACCCTGCTCATGCCTCTGACCAACCAATCGGACTTCTGCATTTCCTGTCGCGTCGAACGGGTCTGCTGCTGCGTGCTTGACAGGGCCTGCAGGCTCTGGCGAGTTTCAGCAACCGTGGTCTGACGGTCCTGGGTGGTCGAGCGGCTGGTCTGGGTGGTCGAGGCGAAGACCTGTTCGGTGATCTTGGTCAGCGATTGGGTGCGTTTGGTCGGCTGCGAGGTCGAGCGGGAAACAACGGTGCTCGTGCGGAAGAATTCGCCGCTGTCGCAAGGCTGGTAGCGGTTCATCGACGACGTGGTCGTGTCCGTGCGGCTACCGGAGGTTGTGCCGTCCCAGATCGGACGGTGCGTGTACAGCAAGGGGTCGAAGCGATCCAGGATCGTCTTGGGGGTCAGGTTGCCGTCCTGGTTGCCGACGCGCGTCGTGCCGTCAATGCCCACCGGACCGCGCGTTTCCTGCGCGGTGTTCCAGTAGCCGTCGGTGGTCATGATGGTGAAGTTCTGCTGGCAGGTATACCTCACCGGGTCCGGCGTCATGTCGATGTTGATGCCGTCCGCACGGCCGGCATAGTGGCGACCAACCCGGGCCAGCCCTTCGCGTGCCGGAGAAGAGCCGTCGGGCGTCTGCCCGTACAGCTTGGCGTACCACGCGGCCTTTTGCGTGTCGTTGAAGTCGTCGATGGCCAGGTACTTGGTGGGGTTCACGCCGCTGTCGGCATTGGCCGAGTCACGCAGCGGGTTCATGCTGACCAGGCCGACGCGGAAACCGTCGTTGATCGGGTTGAATGCGAGGCTGATACTGCTCTTCACCATCGCCATGCGGGTGCGGTAGAAGGTGTACCAGATCGCAAAGTTGCGTAGTTCGTCGGTGCCTGCTGCGCCGGTGCCAGAGCGGGACGTGACCAATTTGCGGCGCCACAAGCCGCCCGTGGTGTTGGCCGTGACATTCGATTGCTTCAGGTCGACGCCAGCGAAGCGCACGCTCTCCATGTCGGTGCAGGGCGCGGCGTCATAACGCAGTGCCTGCGTGCCTTCGTACGTGTAGTAGTAAGCGGGCTGCGCCGGGTCCTCGGCGTCGTTCGCGACCTGCAACTGACGCGTGTTGCGGTCGTAGGCCCTGAAACTGGTCGCGAGGTTGGTGTTGGTGGTGCCGGTCGAGTAGAAGTCGTAACGGGCCGCACCGAAATCGACGTTGGTCGGCGGGTTCACCAGGTAGTAGCCGTCGGCACCGCGCGGCACCTCGTAGACCTTGGCCGGATCGTAGTACAGGGCGTTGCATTGCGCGCTGCGGTAGCCGATGGGCATCTCATAGCTTGGGTTGCCGCCTGGAAACTCCAGCTCGTCGGGCATGTGCGTGAAGGCCATGGACCGCGATGTATCCATCAACAGCATGACGTTAGGCTTGGGCACGGCCTGCCCCGTGCCAGCAACGGGCACGGTGGACAGTTGCGTCTGCGCCGCCTGCACGTCAGTCGTCGACGCCCCGTTCCCCCACAGGAGCGCACCGGCAATGGCCGACACGACAACCGCAAAACCCTTGGAGCGATTCATTTCCCTGCCCTCATAGCATGATTACTTGTGTATAACTGACAGCGCCGCGTACCCCGTCTACGCGGGCGGTGATGCGGTAGTAGGGCGACTTGGGACGCGAGAAGCCACCGCCAATGCCGCCGCCCGTGCCCAGCCCGGTGGTTGATTGCGGAATGACGCACTTCTGTGTCGTATCGCTCGGCGGCCCCGGCAACGCACAGAGCCGGTGGATCACGTATCGCACGCGGTTGCCCGTGCCGTCATCGGCGGTCGCTTCCTTGGCGGTGGACCAATCGAAGGTCATCGGGTTGAACGCATCGTCCCAGGTAGCGAAGTACGCCGCGTCGGGAATGTCGGCGTTGAGCACGTTGGGGGTCGTGCGCTGGTCATAGACCCACTTGAAACCCGCCTCGGTACCCAGATCGGCCAGCGAGGTGGCGTTCTGCTTGAAACCGACGTTGCCGGCAATCTCCACGCCGGTGCTGGTGGTGCGGAACATCAGCAACCCGGAGATCGTCATGACCACCAGCACAACCAGCGCGATGATCAGGACAACGCCGCGTTGCTTGCCCGTGCGCGATTGCCCGCGCGCGCCGCTTGTTCTCATGGCACCACCCCCCAGATCATGTTTCGCAGCGGCACGACCGTGTCGTACACCCGGTATCGGTAGTTGCGCCAGTTGTTGGCGGCGGCTTCGCCAGCAATGGCAGAAGCACCCGAATCGTTGGTGTTGTCGACGTTTCTCATCGCGAAGGCGATCGAGCCGTTGGCCCACTTCGGCGCCGACGCGGTTACCGGCACCGGCGGGCTCGATTCCACGTTCGGCCGCTCGTACTGCCGGCTGCGAATCAGCAGGCCGAAGCGCACGGCAAGCAAGTGAACGTAGTCAGCACCGGTGGGCAGCGTGTCGTACCACTCACCAGCGCCGATGACGCCGTCGCCCGAGGCGTCATAGCCGTACTGCGCCTTGAGCGTGACGACGTCCGTGACCACGTCGGACGCGCTCACAGGGTTCTCGAAGAGACGGTTGTAGCGGGTGAGCGACTGGCGGCTCGGGTCGACCGACCACACCGTCAGGGAAGGCGCCAGCCCCAGGTTGAACATGACACCGGAGGCAATGTCGGTATCCGTGCCGCCCGTCTTGTTCATGACGGCCGTCTTGATCAGGCCCTGGTTGGTTGTATAGATCAAGCCTGACTTGTGCTCGATGGCATTCGGATCCGCAGTGGAAAGCCCGGTGATCTCGACCAGATGGCACACCTTGCCGGAGGCCGTACTGGCAACAATTGCCTTGTCGCCGATAAGAAAGCCCTCGCGCGACTTCAGCGAGTTCGACTCCGCCGTCGACGACACGATCGGCTGGCTGGAAACGAAATAGGAGGAGTTGCCGTAGAGCACATGGATCTCGTCAGGCTTGTCGGTCACCCTGACGATCTCGACCGGGATAAGCTTGAAGCCGATGTTTTGTTCCGTGAGGGTCGTGTTGACCGCATTCACATTGCAACCCATCACGCTGGTGGTGGGGTCGGCAGGATCGCCGCCCGCCGTGCCGATACCGAAGCCCGCCAGTCGAAGGTCGCGGTCGAGCGCGAAAGCGCCCAGGGTGCCGCTGATCTGAGCGTCGTTGCCTGCCCCGACAGTCCGCTTGCGTGCGTCCCACAAGGTCTGCAACTGCACGATGATGAGCACGCAGATCAGCCCGACAACCAGGCCGACCATCAGTTCCAGCAGGGACACGCCTCGTTGCCGACGCGCGTGGCCGGGCCGGGAAGGCGAACAGGTTTGCAAGTCGTCTTTGCGCACGGTGCTCATTTCAGTTGATCAGGGTGGCAAACACATGGCGACGCTTCTTCGGATTCGATGGCACTTGCCAGCACACCGTGATCGTCATCTTGTTGTGACCATCGGCGGTCGAATCGATGCGGATCTGCTGCATGGACTCCGTCGAGCCGGGCAAGCCGCCATTGGGCGCGTCACGCACCGCCGCCGCCCAGGAAGTCACCACCGCATTGATCGAAGGGCCGCCCGAGAAGTCGCAGTCATCTCCGAGCTTCTGATGTTCGAAGGTAGCCAGCGAGGCCAGCAACGCCGCGGCACGCGCATCGCGATCCACGCCTGCGCGGCTGGCACTGATCCAGGCTTCTTGACCGATCTGACTCGCCCACTGCGCAGCCAGGGTGCGGTACTCCGCATCGGACTGCGTGGAGACTGCCTGCGCGCTCAGCCCCACCATGCCGAGGATGCCGAGCATGAACAGCAAAATGGCAACCACGGCCTCGATGAGAAACATGCCGCGCTGGCGCACTGCGCCTCGCGCCGCAGGGATGCGACGCAGCATCGGGTTGGAATGCGACTTCAACATTTGCGTGTGTCCCCTGCGCTCGAGGCAGCCGGATCGCACAAGCGCACCTGGCCGCCCGCGCTGGCGACCACCCGCAGGCAGCGAGCCGAGCCGCCTTCTTCGACACAAGTGCCGCCCTGCTGCTCGAAGTTGACTTTGGTAAGCGCGCCGACCAACGCACCCGCCGCATTGAAGCGGATGCTGGAAAAATCCGCATTGATGACGACCGAGGTTCCCTGCCCGGCACGCCCGCCGCCTTCGGCGCCGACCTTGCCTTGGATGAACACATGCGGGTCTTCGGTCGTCTCGGGTGTCTGGCGCACCATCCAGTTGGGGCCACTGGTCGTCAACGCCGTGGTCTCGACATTGGCCTCCACCGGGGAAGCGGTGGTGAGGATCAGCTCCACGGGAATGTTCCTGCGAAGAGCCTCGGCACGCGCTTGTTGCAACGAGGCAGAGAAAGCCTCCGCAGCGGCGAGGGTCTTCATGTTCTCGGCGTACTGGCGCATCGATGGCGCAGCCATGGCAGCCATCACCGCGAAGATGACCAGCGTCACCATCAGCTCGATGAGCGAGAACCCGCTCTCGCGAGCGGATCTCAGCATGTTGCACCCTTGCTTGTGATCCAGCAGCCTTGGAGGGCACCAGTCCAGCCGGCGTCCAGGCCGGTGGTTTCCTTGGCTCCACTGGCTGTCAAGGTGTAAACGAACCCGCTGGTACTCGTGTTGTCCAGACCTGTAGCAGTCACGGTGTATGCGGTTGCACTGAGGCCCGAGCATGCGAACCCGAACCCCTTGGTGGCGCTGGGTGGCGTTGCAATCGTTCCGGGATCACAAGCCCCCGCGTACGTGCGATTGTCTTGAAAGAACTGCTCCATCCGCGGTCGCATGCCAGCCAGCAGCCCCAACGCTTCAGATACCCGCGCACGCCGCACGTAATCCGAGTACTGCGGGATCGCGATCGCGGCCAGAATGCCGATGATCACGACCACGATCATGACTTCGATCAGCGTGAAGCCGGCACTGCGGAAACGGGTTTTGTAGAAGGTCATGACGGGCCCAAGAGCGCTCTGAGAGCAGCAGACACAAATGTGTATCTTTGTGTCTTAGCTTACGCTTCTTTACGTTCCGTAAAAAACCGCTTATCCGGAAACAAATGCCGCTTGTCGCGTCGGTATGGCCTTAGGCATCGCCCTGAGAAGTTGCGCCGCAGCAGCGATCAAGGCGCCAGTGAATCGACGGACTTGCCCTCGATCCAAGACCTGTATTGATGCGGAAATGCAACGCTGAATCGCTCTGCCTCACGCCGGGCCTCGCTGTGCATGCCCAGCAACTCGGCGCTTTCGATCAGCTTGACGATCACGCGAGGCTCGGGGGAAAAGTGCAGGAGCCGCAGAGCCAGCGCATGAACTTCCAGCGCATTGGCGGGGGTCACCGCGGTGAGGGTGAGTTTGGCGAAAGCCACTTGATTGGCGAACAGCCACGAACCGCTCAACTTTTCGAGGGTGTCTTGCTCGTATGCGGGCAGCCGCTCCTCGCGAGGCAGGTAGATCTGGCTGATGCGAATGTAGTCCCAACTTGCATAGCAGACGATGGCAATCAACCCGACGGCCGGAGCCATCGACAGAGCCGATGCCCACCGCGAGGATCGAGCCGATTCAGTTCGCTTGGCAGACCAGAGCACCCCGAGGCAAAGACCGAAGACCATCTGGAATGGCCCGTACCACAACGGGTATTCGAGCAAACTGTGCAGCACGATCACACCCAGCAGTCCCCACACCATGAGGCGGAACGGATCGCGCTCGAGCCAAGGTCGCGAAGTGACCACCAACCAGAGAAATCCACCGCAAATCAGAACTGCGGCGGGAATGCCGAGTTCGACCGCCAGATGCAGCGGCAGGTTGTGGGCGTTGTCGAGGATCTCGACGAAGCGCGCCCCGGGATACAGCGTGCTGTGCATGTAGTGCGCAAAGCTCAGCTCGCCCCAGCCCCACCCGCGCCACGGATGCTCCGCGATGAGGGTCAGCACGTTGTGCCAAAGAATCAGCCGGCTGTGGCCCACTGGCGCGCCCTCGCTCAGGCGCTGCGCCATGCTCTCGCCCGCGCCGCCGACGAGTTGCGGCAGCGTCCAGGCGGACAGGAAGTACAAGGGGACCAAGCACAGCAGCGCCATCGGGACGGGCAGGCGGTATGGCATGTTTGGATTCGCCGCACTCCGGCACGGCTCGCGTCGCTCCCGCCGCGCCATCCAGGCCGTTACGCCGACGATGAGCAGAAATTCGAGCAGGCCCGTCCGCGACGTAGAAGCGGCGGCCGCCACCACCAGCAGGGCGATTGCCGCTAGCCAGGCAAGGCGCCTGAGGCGGCCCGTGCTTCTGCGTGCCGCATAAAGCCAGAGCGCGGAAATCAGGGCCATGCTGATCAAGCTGGCGAACTGATTGCGCTGGCGCAGATTGCCGAAAGCCTGTCCGACCGCAGGCGCGCTTGTCCAAGGCTCCAAGCGATCAGCCAACCCGAAGTACTGCAACAGGCCGAGCACGGCGCTGATGAGCCCTGCCCCCAACAAACCCTGGGCAAGAACCGCATGCCAGCGGGCGCCGTAGTGCGCGAGGCTCGAACCAAGACAGGCGGCCATAACGGCGGCAAAGATGGCGAGCACGGCGGGGCTGCGGGCACTGAGACCGAGCCCTGCTTCGAGAGAAGCGGCGACAAGGAGTGCGACCACGGCGAGGCAAGCCATTACCCGGCCGCTCAACTGGAGGACGCTCGCGTTGACCAGGATCAGCAAAAGCGCGATGGACAGCCACGACACCAACTGCTGCCAAACGTTGACAGAAGGGCCTGCAACGACCGGGAAGATGAAGGGCAACGCGATCAGAGCACTGCCGGAAGCCGAGGTGGCATCCAGCGAGGCACTCTCAGTGGCAAACCGTGGCAGCAGAGCGAATTTCATGGCCGATCTTGCTCACGAGCCTAGCGCTTCTTTGAAGCGATGCGCGTGACTTTCAGACCTTAGGTTCAATATCAAACGGAAACTGGTTTCCGACCAAGCGCTAGACGAGATAGAAAGCGAAAGCAAGCCCCCTCGGCTCGTCCGTAGGTAGGCAACGAGGGATTGCTCTCCCACCTGAATTAGCCAGCCGACTTGTTAAAGTTGATTTCCATTTTTTTAAATTAACACGACCCACTAAGGGCACTCAAACGAAAAAAGCCGCCCGGAGGCGGCTTAATAATTGACCAAGCTAATTAGACACCCGGGCATTCCTTAGGCGACAGCTTGACGGCCACCGAGGTAGCACAACCCCAAGTACCTGTCGTGCCACCAGTGCCTGCGGTGTCAGCGCCGCGAGTCCAAGTGATGGTTTGACCATTCACTTGGGCGTTGCCAATAAGCGTGCAAACGATGGTGCCACCCGAGTTTGCAGGGGCAGTGGCACCGGTGAAGCCAGTCATGGTAATCGCGCAGCGCTTCGTTGGCGTATTCAGGCCGATATCGGTGACATTGGCGGGCGGCGTGCCCGAGGCAATGCGGTCTTCGATGTTCACCTTGGCGGGAGTAATTTCCGCAAGGCCGCCAGCAACTTGCGACTTGGCAACGTAATCCTGATATGCCGGCAGAGCCACAGCAGCCAAGATACCGATGATCGCCACAACGATCATCAATTCGATAAGGGTAAAGCCGGCCTGTGCGCGGCGAGCGATGGTACGACGGTTCATTTAACTAACTCCAGGTTGGTTGGTTGTTACGCCCGGGAACCTGCCCGGAGCGGAGTACCTTCCGCAGCATCCGTGCCAGCCTGTTTTCAATCGCTTACATCTCGGGATTAGTGATTTTGTTCACACTTCAGTTACAGCGAGTGACACTTCTTGCTCTCGCACGAGACAAAAGGTGACAAGTTTGTCACCTCCTCTTTCCAACCAACTCAAAACGTCAACACCCCGTCCGCCCTCAACCACCGGATGTCCCTGTGCGCCAGCCCCGCGACCTGGTGATCCACCAGCGCGTCGATCTGGCTCATGATCTCCTCGGTCTCCGCGGGCTTCGTGTGCGTGATGTAGATCGGGAACTGCTTGCCCGGATCGATGCGCGCCAGTTCGTCGGCCAGCACCGCCGGCGACAGATGCAAGCTGCGTTCGGCCAGCGCCTGCTCCCTGCTGCTGAACGCCGTCTCGATCACCAGCATCGCCACGTCCAGCGCGTTCACCCGGTCCCAGAACGGCGCATTGCGCTCGGTGTCTCCGCTGAAGACCCAGTGAGCGCCCCCTTCGGCGCGCCGCACAGCGAAGCCGCAGGCCGGCACGGTATGCACCGCCGGCAGGACCTCGATGCGCTTGGGCTCGCGGCTCCCCAGATCCAGCACCTGGCCCACCACGATGTCGTGAAAACTGACGAACGGCGCATCCGCGCTCGGAATGCTCTCGAAATCCGGCCAGATGACGTTGTTGAACACATGCGCCCTTAGCGCCTCGATGGTGGCGCGCAGCGCATGCACGCGCAGGGGACGGGTGCGGCGGCTGCCGACGGCGTCGAGCATCAGGGGCAGCGCGGCGATGTGGTCGAGGTGGCAGTGCGTCAGCACGACGTCGTCGATGCCGGCCATTTCGTCGAGCGTGAGGTCTCCGACACCCGTACCCGCGTCCACGAGCAGGTCGGTGTCGACCAGGAAAGACGTGGTGCGGCAGCCCTTGGCGATGGCGCCCGAGCAACCCAGCACACGAACCTGCATTGTGAGAGACCCCTTGTGTGTGTCTGTCGTCATTTGGTTTCGAACCGGGTTGCGCCGTCCCAATTCGGGTCTTGCGGCCGCAACGCCATCGAGGCTAAACGCTGGGCGTAGAGCTGGTAAAGGACTTTTTTGGCATCGGCAACGAGCAGCGGGGCGAGCAGGTTGCGGCCCACGGCCCAGTCCTGGCGCCGGTACGCGGCAAGCACTTCGGCCCATCGGGCGAGCATCTGCTGTGCCTGTTCGACCGCCTCGGGCGTGCGCGCGGCCAAGGGGGTGAAGACGGCCACGGCCTGGGCTTTGCCCTTGACCAGCACGCTGTCCAGCTCCTGCCAGACGTAGTCCGGCGCCAGCTCGCGTGTCGCGCCGCTGGCCACGATTTCCACCCCGTAGTGTCCGCTCAAGCCCTCCAGCCGGGAAGCGAGATTGACTGCATCGCCGACCACGGTATAGCTGCGGCGCGCGGTCGAGCCCATGTCGCCCACGCTCATCACGCCGCTGTTGATGCCGATGCCCACGCTGATCTCGGGCCGGCCGCTGGCGCGGTGGGCCTGGTTGATGTCGCGCACGGCGTCGGCCATGCCCAGGGCCGCCCGCACGGCAAGGGTTGCGTGGTCGGGCGTGTCGATGGGTGCGCCCCAGAAGGCCATGACGCAATCGCCCATGTACTTGTCGATGGTGCCCCGGTGGGCGCTGATGACGTCGGTAAGCCGGCTGAACACGGTGTTGAGGAAGGCCTGCAGCTCCGCCGGCGCCATCTGCTCCGACAGGCGCGTGAAGTCGCGCATGTCGCAGAACACCACGGTCATCGGCTTGCTCTCGGCGCGCATGCTGTAACGGTCGGGGTGCACCATCATCTCGTCGACCAACTGGGGCGGCACGTAGGTGCCGAAGAGCCGCACCAGCCCTCGCCGCGCATGCGACTCGACGAAGTAGCCCCAGCTCATGTTGAGCGCGAAGGCCAGCGCGGTCATCGCGAGCGCCGACGCCAGCGGCAGGACGAGCCCATGGCCTAGGTAGAGGCAGACGTTGACGCCTGTGAGCGCGGCGATCGTGCCCGCGGCCAGCAGCAGCGCGCGCGGCGCCGACAGCATCGACAGCCCGAACGCGAGCACCAGTCCCGCCGCCAGGATCAGCAAGACTTCGTAGCCGGGCGCGTAGTCGGGCACGCTGAGCAGGCGGTGGTCGAACAGGGCCGAGACGATGTTGGCGTGCACCTCCACGCCGGGAAACGCCGCTTCGACGGGCGTGGCGCGCAGGTCCTGCAGCCCCGGCGCGGTGGCGCCCAGGAGCACGATCTTGTCTTTCAGTTCGCCCGCTGCAAGCCGGCCTTCGAGCACGTCGGCCGCCGGCACGTAGCGGAACGACCCGCCGTCCGCGCCGCCGGGTCCGCGAAACGGCACCTGCATGCTGGCGGTCTGGTCGACCGGAATGCGCAGCCGGCCGAGCCGCAGGGACTCGAGCCGGGCCGGTGCGCTGCCTGGCGCGAAGGCGGGCCGCACCGCGGGCTCGCCGTTCGCCAGCCTGTAGACCGCGAGGCCCAGCGATTCGTAGTACCCGGGCTGCGCCTGGGCGCCTTCGTAGCGGGCCAGCAGCGGCACGCCGCGAATCACGCCGTCGCCGCTGGCGCCGACCAGCGTGTTGAGGAAACCCGCGGCCGGCGCGGCCTGCGCCAGCGCGGGCAGGCTGGCGCCGAAACCGTTCCAGGCCGTGGCATAGACGCCGCCGGCCGGGAAGGCGTCGCCGGCCACCAGCGGCGCCACGGGCAATCGGCCCTTGGCGCTGGGCGTCTCCGACCGGGTGAAGTAATAGCCCAGCACCACGCGCTGGCCCTTCAGGGCTTCGGCGAAGGTGGCGTCGTGGTCCAGCGTCGGGGCCAGCCGCTCGACTTCCGATGCCAGGCCGGGCATGTCCTTCAGCGGCCCGCTCGCGATCTGGCGCAGCCGGTCGAGGCCCGAGCTGCGGTCGGGCTCGAGGAACATCACGTCGAAGCCGATCACGGCCGCCTGCTGGCGAGTCAGCAGCTCGGTGGTGAGACGTGCGATCTTGTCGCGCGCCCAGGGCCATTGGCCCTGGCGCGACAGGCTGTCGTCGTCGACGTCGACGATCACCACGCGCGGATCGGGCGTGCGCGGCATGGTGGCGCGCAGCCTGATGTCGTAGATCAGCCGGTCAAGGCGTTCGATCGCGCTCAGTTGCCAGAGGCCGGTGGCATGCGCCAGCGCCAGCAGCACGGGCAGCAAGGTGACGGCAATGCGCGGCCAGTGCCGCCGCAGCTCGCTCACGGCATCCCGTCCAGGCGGGCTTGGCCGCGGCAAGCCAAGGAAAAAGACTCAGATGCGAACGAACTGCATGCGGGTGGCACCGCTGAGCTCGAGCACGTCGCGCTCCTGCAACGCCACTGCCTCGGTGCCGAGCTGCAGGCCGTTGAGCGTGACATTGCCCTCGACGCCCGCGGCCACGTAACCCTGGCGCCGGCGCGTGACGACCGCCACCGCGTCCCCGGACTTGCCGATGGTGGTGACGACCTTCTGCAAGGCGACGTCCTGGCCTTCGTTGACGCCGGAAAGCACCCGCAGCACGGGGATGCCGAGCTCGACCAGCGCGCCCGACTCCGTGGGCGCCGAAGACATCGGCATGCCGGCGCCGCCCCCGCCACCAGGGAACTCGGGCGTTGCCGAGCGCGCCGAACCGGGGCCGACGGCCAGGTTGCTGCGCGCGCGGAAATGGATGCGGCAGCCACCAACCTCGATGACATCGTTGTCCTTGAGCGCTTGCTTCTGGATGGCGAGCGCATTGACGTAGGTGCCGTTGGTGCTGTTGAGGTCTTCAATTTCGACTTCGCCGCCACTCATGTGCAGCACGGCATGCTCGCCGCTGACCGCCAGGTTGTCGATCACGATGTCGTTGTAGGCACGCCGGCCGAGGGTCGTGCGTTCCTTGGCGAGCGCCACTTGCCCGATGACAACGCCATCGACCGAGATGATCATCTTCGGCATTGCCGACTCTCCGAGTGCAAAGCTTGAACGAAATCGACCAGGACGGCGGGGTGCCGTCCGGGCTTGCTACTTGGCCGCGCGGGAAGTTTCCTCAACGCTGGCCCTTGCCAGAACAACCGAAATATTGTCACGGCCGCCATTGTCGTTTGCAATTGCAACCAAAAGTGAAGCTTTTTTCTGCAGCCCGACATCGTGCATCAGAAGCGTGAAAAGCTGCTCATCCGTGATCATCTCGCTCAGACCGTCGGAGCAAAGCATATACAGATCGTCCGGCCTTGCGCTGTGCTCGTGCATTTCGAGCGACACCTGGGCTTCCACGCCGACCGCGCGGGTCACGAGGTTGCGGGTGGGCGAATTCAGTGCTTCCTCGGCCGTGATGGCGCCCGCGTCGAGCTGTTGCTGGCGCAGCGAATGGTCGCGCGTGAGCAGTTCCAGCTTGTTGTTGCGCAGGCGGTAGCAACGCGAATCGCCGATGTGGCCGACCACCACGCGCTGCGGCCGGAACGCCGCCAGCACCAGCGTGGTTCCCATGCCCTGGAGCTCGGGGTTGGTCGTGCTGGCGTGCAGGATGGAGCCGTTGGCCTCGTCGGTGGCGGCCTGCAGCGCGCGCCGGACCACACGGGACGGCGCCTGCATGCCGGCCTGGGCGAACCACCGGCCGAAGCTGGCGTGCAGCAGCGAGACGGCCATGGCGCTCGCCACCTCGCCGCCCTTGTAGCCGCCCATGCCGTCGGCCAGCAGGGCCAGCCCCAGCGCGGAATCGACGTGGACGGCGTCTTCGTTGTGCGAACGCAATCGCCCGACATCGGTCAGGGCGGCGAATTCCCAGCTCAGCGGTGGACGGGTGGAGAACAGGGAAACGCCGACACTCGCCATGGTTTGCTAGCGCCGACTTCTGTGTGACTCAGTGCGCAGCGGCGTGCGCGCGCCGTTGCAGCATGCGGCCGACGGCCACCACGAACAAAGCACCGGCGGCAGCTGCCGCGTAGTGCAACCAGGGGTTGGCCGCGAGGGTGTCGCGCAGTGCCACGTCGCTCACGATGGTCTCGCCGCCGACCCAGCCGATCAGTGCGGCGCCCAGCATGACGATGATCGGGAAGCGTTCCATGAGCTTGATCATGAGGGTGCTGCCGAAAATGACCAAGGGAATACTGATTGCCAGGCCCAGGATCAGCAGGACCATGCTGCCCTGCGCGGCGGCCGCGACGGCAATCACGTTGTCCAGGCTCATGACCAGGTCGGCCAGCAGGATCGTGCGCACGGCGACCATCATGCTGCCGTATTCCTTCGATTCGCCTTCGCCTTCGTCGTCGCCGCTGAGCAGTTGCGTGCCGATCCACAGCAGCAGCAGGCCGCCGATGACCTGCAGGAACGGCAGCGCCAGCAGCTTGGCCGCCACCACCGTGAGCACGATGCGCAGCACCACGGCCGCGCCCGAGCCGAACATGACGGCTTTTTTCTGTTGCGCGGGCGGCAGCGATCGCGCCGCCATGGCGATCACGACGGCGTTGTCGCCCGACAGGATGATGTTGATCCAGACGATCTTGAGCAGACCTATCCAGAAATCTGTGCTTTGAAGGAGTTCCATGTCTCTGATCCCACTGTGTTTTATTTGAAAAAAGCGCCCGCAATCCAGTGCGGGCGCTTTTTTATTTCTGCGTGGTCCTCTCATGACCCGGCTCTGCGGCCGGTGTCGTGAAGCCGATTCTTACAGCTTGCCCTTGAGCAGCTTGGCCAGTTCCGAGAAGTTGCGCGTCACGGTGAAGCCGCACTCTTCCATGATGGCGAGCTTGGCGTCGGCCGTGTCGGCACCGCCCGAGATCAGCGCGCCGGCGTGGCCCATGCGCTTGCCGGGAGGGGCGGTGACACCGGCGATGAAGCCGACGACCGGCTTCTTCATGTGTTCCTTGCACCAGCGGGCTGCGTCAGCCTCGTCGGGGCCGCCGATTTCGCCGATCATGATGACCGCGTCGGTGTCCGGATCGTCGTTGAAGGCCTTCATCACGTCGATGTGCTTCAGACCGTTGATCGGGTCGCCGCCGATGCCGACTGCCGACGATTGGCCCAGGCCGATTTCCGTCAGTTGAGCCACGGCTTCGTACGTCAGCGTGCCCGAGCGCGAGACCACGCCGATGCGGCCCTTGCGGTGGATGTGGCCGGGCATGATGCCGATCTTGATTTCGTCGGGCGTGATCAGGCCGGGGCAGTTCGGGCCCAGCAGCAAGGTCTTCTTGCCGCCGGCCGCTTCCTTGGCCTTCATCTTGTTGCGCACTTCGAGCATGTCGCGAACCGGGATGCCTTCGGTGATGCAGATCGCCAGGTCCAGGTCGGCTTCGACGGCTTCCCAGATGGCGGCCGCGGCGCCTGCCGGCGGCACGTAGATCACCGACACGGTGGCGCCGGTTTGCGAAGCGGCTTCCTTCACCGAACCGAAGATCGGGATGTTGAAGATCGACTCGCCGGCCTTCTTCGGGTTCACGCCCGCCACGAAGGCGTTCTTGCCGTTCGCGTATTCCTGGCACTTTTCCGTGTGGAACTGGCCGGTCTTGCCGGTGATGCCTTGGGTGATGACTTTGGTGTCTTTGTTGATGTAGATCGACATGACTTGTTCCTTAGGCCTTCTTGACTGCTGCCACGACCTTCTGGGCCGCGTCCGCCATGGTGTCGGCGCTGATGATCGGCAGGCCCGAATCGGCCAGCAGCTTCTTGCCTTCGACTTCGTTGGTGCCCTTCATGCGCACGACCAGCGGCACTTGCAGGTTCACGGCCTTGCAGGCTGCGATCACGCCGGTGGCGATGGTGTCGCACTTCATGATGCCGCCGAAGATGTTCACGAGGATGGCTTCCACGTTCTTGTTCTTCAGCATGATCTTGAAGGCTTCGGTGACCTTCTCGGGGGTGGCGCCGCCGCCCACGTCCAGGAAGTTGGCCGGCTCGCCGCCGAACAGCTTGATGGTGTCCATGGTGGCCATGGCCAGGCCGGCACCGTTCACCAGGCAGCCGATGTTGCCGTCCAGCGAGATGTAGGCCAGGTCGAACTTCGAGGCTTCCACTTCGGCCGCGTCTTCTTCGTCGAGGTCGCGCAGGGCCACGATTTCGGGGTGGCGGAACAGCGCGTTGCTGTCGAAGTTGAACTTGGCGTCCAGCGCCATGACGTTGCCCTTGCTGTCACGGTTGAGCGGGTTGATCTCGACCAGCGAGGCGTCCGTCTCCATGTAGCAGGTGTAGAGCTTCTTCAGGATGTCGACCGTTTGCGCGGTCGAGTCGGCCGGCATGCCGATGCCGTCGGCGATCTGCTTGGCCTGTTCGTCGGTCAGGCCCTTTTCGGGGTCCGCGAACACCGTGATGATCTTCTCGGGCGAGGAGTGGGCCACTTCCTCGATGTCCATGCCGCCTTCGCTCGAAGCGATGAACGCCACCTTCTGGGTGGCGCGGTCGGTCACGGCCGAAATGTAGTATTCCTTGTTGATGTCGGCGCCGTCTTCGATGTACAGGCGGCGGACCTTCTGGCCTTCGGGGCCGGTCTGGTGCGTCTTGAGCTGCATGCCGAGGATTTCGCCGGCGATCCGCTTGACGTCTTCGATGGTCTTGGCGACCTTGACGCCACCGCCCTTGCCGCGGCCACCCGCGTGGATCTGGGCCTTGACGACCCAGACCGGGCCTCCAAGTTTCTGGGCGGCTTCGACCGCCTCCTGGACCGTGTAGGCCGGAATGCCGCGCGGCACCGGCACGCCGAACTTGGCAAGAATTTCCTTGCCTTGGTACTCGTGAATCTTCATGAGGGATGTCTCTCGGAAGGAGGAGGTTGAGAACGGGAGATCTGGGCTGAGAGTGTTTCTGCTCTGTTGCTCGCGGGCGACGGCAGCCTGACGGCTGGGGGCGGCGAACAACCGCGGACTGTATCATGGTGCGCCGCACCAATACTGTACGTGGGGTTGCGGTCAATACGTACTTTCTTCTAGACACTCCCCCGGATTCACAGCGAGCATCCCACCATGGCCAAGGTTTTCATCGACGGCGAAGCCGGTACCACCGGCCTGCAGATTCGCGAGCGGCTCCAGACGATGCCGCACATCGAACTCGTGAGCATCGCGCCCGAGCTGCGAAAGGACGTCAACGCCAAGCGCGACCTGATGGCCGGCGTCGACCTGGTGGTGCTGTGCCTGCACGACGACGCGGCGCGCGAATCGGTGGCGCTCATCGACCAGCTGCCGGGCAAAAAGCCCAAGATCATCGACGCCTCCACGGCGCACCGCATCGCCCCGGGCTGGGTGTTCGGTTTCCCCGAACTGGTGGAAGGCCACTGGCAGGCCGTGGCCCAGGCCGACCGCGTGGGCAACCCCGGCTGCTACGCCACCGGCGCCATCGCCATGGTGCGCCCGCTGGTCGACGCGGGCATCCTGCCGGCCGACTTCCCCCTCTCGCTGCCTTCCGTGAGCGGCTACTCGGGCGGCGGCCGGACCATGATCGAGGCCTACGAAAAGGGCGAAGCGCCCCTGTACGAGACCTACGCGCTGGGCCTGAAGCACAAGCACATCCCTGAAATCATGGCCTACACCGGCCTCACCCGCCGCCCGGTCTTCATTCCGGCGGTAGGCAATTTCAAGCAGGGCATGCTGGTGCAGTTGCCACTGCACCTCGACCTGCTGCCCGGCAAGCCGAAGGCCGGCGACCTGCAGGACGCCCTGGCCGCGCACTACGCGCGCAGCAACACACCCGAACAGTTCGTGAAGGTGCTGCCGCCGACCGACGACGGCAAGCTCGAGCCCCAGGCGCTCAACGACACCAACAACCTTGAGATCCGCGTGTTCCCCAACGAGGACCACCACCACGCCGTGGTGATCGCCCGCCTGGACAACCTGGGCAAGGGCGCCAGCGGCGCCGCGGTGCAGAACCTGAAGCTGATGCTGGCGCTCTGAGCGCCACCCCTTCAGCTTCTTCGCTTCTTCGCTTCTTCGCTTCTTCGCTTCTTCAGGTTTTCAGTTCACCAGCCAGAGCCCGACGCCCAGCAGCGCCGCATGCGCGCCCAGCGCGATATACAGCGGCGTGCGCGAGGGCTCGGCCATTTCCTGCAGCGTTTCGTTGATGCGGCGCGTGAGCAACGCGCGCAGTGCCGCATCCTGCACCGGGCCTTCGCCGGGTGCGACGAGCGGCTCGCCGTGCGCGGCGCGGCTTTCCTGCCATTCGGCCATCATCTCGCTCAGCGGCAGGCGGTTCAGCACGAAGCCCACCACCGAGCGCACCGCCCTGCCCTCGCCCAGCACCGGCGCCACCTGCTTCGTCAGCGCGTCGACCGACAGCCAGTCGGCCGCGCGGTGCAGCGTGCCGTGCGCGCGCGGCATCGCCTCGATGCGCCCGGCAATCGCCCCGCCCAGGCGCTGCGACACCGCCTCGCCGCGGGCCGCCACCAGATGCTGCATGGCGCGTGCACGCCCTTGCGCCACGCCGAGCATCACGTAGACCACGACGAACAGCAGCAGCAACACGGCCACCAGCACAGCGGGTGTGGTGATCAGCGCCACGATGGCGCCGGCCCCGCCGGCGCGCGCGGCGACATTGCCCGGCCCGTTCAGCTGGCTCAGGTAGAAGAAGAAAACGCCGCCGCCCAGGATCACGCCGAGCAGGCCGCCCTTGATGACGGAGCCCGCAAACGCCAGGCCGGCCTTGGCGCCGGTGCGAACGAGGGACGGTTGGCCGGTGGGATCTGTAGACATGCGGGGCTCCTCCAACTGATTTATTAGGTGAATTCCGCGCCACTCCTTCGAATTCCCTTCGGGTCGTCGCGGACTGGCGCTGAAAAATTCGGCGAATGCGAAGAAGTGCCGCATGGCACCGAACGCGTTGAATCATGCCATCGGCCCGGCCCACCAAAATCGCGGTCCATAAACACAAAGGGAGGAATTTCAATGGACCACAGGTTTCAAAAGCCCACGGGCGCATTTGTCGCGGCGTCATGGGCCGCACTGCTCGCAGGCGCCGTCGTTTACCTGATCGGGCTGTGGAACGCCACGATGCTGCTCAACGAAAAAGGCTACTACTTCACCCTGCTGATGTACGGCCTCTTCGCCGCCGTGTCATTGCAAAAGAGCGTGCGCGACCGGCTCGAGGGCACGCCCGTGACGGGCATCTACTTCAACCTGTGCTGGGTCTCGCTGCTGCTGGCCATCGGGCTGCTGGCCGTCGGCCTGTTCAACGCGACGCTCGCGAACAGCGAAAAAGGTTTCTACGCCATGGCGTTCCTGCTGAGCCTCTTCGGTGCCGTGGCGGTACAGAAGAACGTTCGCGACGTCTCGGCCCAGAAGAGCGGCACAGCGCCTGTCGGCGACATCCCCGAAGCCGGCTGACATCGGCAGCAAATCGGTGGGAAGGCGGGCGCCCTACTCGTTGTCGTTGTACCCGCTCGCCCCCATCAGCGCCGACAGCCGCGCGGCGATGTTGCCGACGATGCCGCGCACCTGCACCACGTCGGGCGCCGACTTCTGGTCGATGCGCTCGATGTACGGCACGTTGATCGACGCGATCACGTGGTCGGCCGCGCCCATCACCGGGAACGCGATGTTGGTGATGCCGCGCGTCTGCTGGCTCGGCATGGCAGAGTAGCCGCGCGCACGCACCTCCTGAAGAATGGCGAACAGCTCGCCCGGGTCCATGTCGAGCTCGCCTTCCACGTTGCTGTGGGCGCGCAGCATGCGCGCGCGGTCGATCTCGTCGCGAAACGCCAGCAGCACGTGGCCCGACGAGGTGTCCGTGAGCCCCATCACAACGCCCACCTTGAGCCCGAACGACCAGCGCTCCGGGCTCTCGACCTGCGCGATGACGACCACGCGCCCGCCCTGGTACATGGTCAGGTGGCACGACTGGCGCGCCCGGTTGGCCAGCTCGCGCAGCAGCGGCAGCGCGGCGCTCACCAGGCTTTTCAGCGGCTGCTGGCGGTGCGCCAGCTCGAACATGCGCAGCGTGAGCGTGTAGCGGTCGTTCTCGTCGACCTGCACGTAGCCGCGCCGCTGCAGGGTCACGGCCATGCGGAAGATCTCGCTGACCTTGCGCCCCACCTTCTGCGCCAGTTCGTTGAGCGTGTAGCCCGTGGCGCTGTCGGCCAGCGCCTCCAGGATGTCCAGCCCCTTCTCCAGCGCCGGCGCGGCATAGCGCAGCGCGCCCTCGCCTTCCGGCGCGGCTTCGGCCTCCGGGCCCGTGCTCTGGCCCTGGCTTTGTTGTTCTTCCGGCGCTGGTGCTTGCTTCATTGTTCCCTGCTCAGTTCGACCATCCACCGTCGATCATATGGATCGCGCCGGTGGTGAAGGCCGATTCGTCGGACGCCAGGTACACCACCAGCGCCGCGATCTCCTCGGGCTTGCCCACGCGCCCGAGCGGCTGGCGCGCCACGAAGGCGGCGCGCACGGTGGCCTCGTCGGCGCCGGCCTGCTCGGCCTGCGCCGCGATGCGGTCGCGCAGCGAGGGCGATTCCACCGTGCCGGGGCAGATGGCATTGCAGCGCACGCCCTGCTGGATGAAGTCGGCCGCCACCGCCTTGGTCAACCCGATCACCGCCGCCTTCGACGCGCCGTAGACGAAGCGGTTGGGCACGCCCTTCACGCTCGACGCGGCCGAGGCCATGTTGATGATCGAGCCGCCGCGCTCGAGCATCGCGGGCAGGAAGGCGCGGATGGTGCGGTACATCGACTTCACGTTGAGGTCCATGCTGAAGTCCCAGTCGGCTTCCTCGCAGGCCAGGATGTTGCCGCTGTGCACGAAGCCGGCGCAGTTGAAGAGCACGTCGAGCCGCCCCGCGGTCAGCGCGAAGGCCTGCAGCGCGGCGCTGTCGCGCACGTTGAGCGTGGCCGTCTTCAGGCCCGCCAGGCCTTCTTCTCGGGCCAGCGCCGCCAGTTCGGCCAGCGCCGCCTCGTCCACGTCGGTGGCCCACACGGTGGCGCCTTCGCGCGCCAGCGCCAGTGCGCTGGCCCGCCCAATGCCCTTGCCGGCGGCGGTGACGAGGGTGTTCTTTCCTTGAACGCGGGATGTCATTGGAGCGGTGTCCTTCAGGGGTGTTTGCCGGGTGTTGATTCGCACATGTGAAATATTAATTTCACTGATGAAATCAAATATACGCGACCACCGGACGCGGGATGCTCCTCAAAAACCCGTGGGTGCCCGCATGAAGATGAGTGATTACCCTCGAATTCGCGCAAACCCCAGCTTCCATCCAAAGCCATGCCGTTAACCTCAACGGTGAAAACTAGTTTTACCTAAGAAAACGAGATTCACCATGCCCCACGATCCCGCACTGCTCGCCCGCCTGCAAGCCTGCTACTCCGGCATCCTTCACGACGTGATGCGTGCCGCGGGCATGCGCGACTTCACGCTGCCGCCCACGCTGCGCCCGCTGATCGCCGGCCAGAAGCTGTGCGGCCCGGCCTTCACCGTGAACGGGCGCGTCGACCCCGCGGCCGATCCGCACGAGACGCTGATGGCGTGGACCGGATTCCTGTCGCGCGCCAAGCCCGGCCACATCGCCGTGATCCAGCCCAACGACTCCACCGTGTCGCACATGGGCGAGCTGTCGGCCGAGACGCTGGGCCGCAAGGGCGTGCTGGGCGTGATCGCCGACGGCGGCGTGCGCGACGCCGAATTCATCCTGCGGCAGGGCTTCCAGGTGTGGCACCGCTACTTCACGCCGCGCGACATCGTGGGCTACTGGCTGCCCGACGCGATGGACGTGCCGGTGCGCATCGGCGAGGTCACCGTGAACCCCGGCGACCTGCTGCTGGCCGACACCGACGGCGTGATCTGCCTGCCGCTGGCGCAAGCCGACGCCGTCATCACCGAGGCCGAACACATGATGGGCCGCGAGAACCTCGTGCGCAGCGCCATCCTCGCGGGCACCGACCCGCAAGAGGCCTACCTGAAGTACCGCAAGTTCTGAGCGCCGGATGCCGACCGCTCAAACCATCGACGCCCGGCTGGTGCTGCTCTCGCCCGCCGACAACTGCCTGATCGCCTGCACCCACCTGGGCGCCGGCACCGTGGTGCGGCTCGAAGGCGGCCCCGTCGCGCTGGCAAAGGACATCGGCCTGGGCCACAAGCTCGCGCGCCACGCCATCGCGGCCGGCGCCAAGGTGCTGAAGTACGACGCCGTCATCGGCAGCCTGCGCACACCGGTCGAGGCCGGCGCGCACATCCACACGCACAACCTCGACAGCGACTACACCCCGACCTACACGCTGGACGAGGGCAAGACCTTCGTCGGCCACGGCTGAGGCGCCCTTCCCCATGAACGCTCCCAACCTCCAGATCCATGGCTTCCCGCGCGCCGACGGCCGCAAGGGCATCCGCAACGTCGTGGTCGTGGCCTACCTGGTCGAGTGCGCGCACCACGTGGCGCGCGAGATCACGCTGAACTTCCGCCAGCAGGACGGCGAGAGCGAAGTGCACCTCGTCGGCTTTCCCGGCTGCTACCCCAACGCGTATGCCGAACGCATGATGGAAGCGATTGCCACGCACCCCAACGTGGGCGCGGCGCTGCTCATTTCGCTGGGCTGCGAGAGCATGAACAAGCGCAAGCTCGAGGAGGCCGTGGCCGCCTCGGGCCGGCCGGTGCACACGCTCACCATCCAGCAGAAGGGCGGTACGCGCACCACCATCCGCGAGGGCACGCAATGGGTGCAGTGGGCGCTGGCCGAACTCGCGCAGCAGCAGCGCGTGCCGATGGAGCTGAGCGAGCTGGTGGTGGGCACCATCTGCGGCGGCTCCGACGGCACCAGCGGCATCACCGCCAACCCCGCCGTGGGCCGCGCCTTCGACCTGCTGATCGAGCAGGACGCGCGCTGCATCTTCGAGGAAACCGGCGAGCTGATCGGCTGCGAGTTCCACATGCAGCGCCGCGCCGCCACGCCCGAACTGGGCGAGGCCATCGTCGAATGCGTGAACAAGGCCGCGCGCTACTACAGCACCATGGGCCACGGCAGCTTCGCGCCGGGCAATGCCGACGGCGGCCTCTCGACCATCGAGGAGAAGTCGCTGGGCGCGTACGCCAAGAGCGGCGCCTCGCCCATCAACGGCATCGTGAAGCCGGGCGACGTGCCGCCGCGGGGCGGCCTGTACCTGCTGGACGTGGTGCCCGACGGCGAGCCGCGCTTCGGCTTTCCGAACATCAGCGACAACGCGGAAATCGTGGAGCTCATCGCTTGCGGCGCGCACCTCATCCTGTTCACCACGGGGCGCGGCTCTGTGGTGGGCTCGGCCGTCTCGCCGGTCATCAAGGTCTGCGCCAACCCCGACACCTACCGCCAGCTCGGCGAGGACATGGACGTCGATGCCGGCCGCATCCTCGAAGGGCGCGGCACGCTGCAGGAGGTGGGCCAGGAGATCTTCGACGCGGTGCGCGGCGTGGCCGCTGGCGCCGCAACCAAGTCGGAGGCGCTGGGGCACCGCGAATTCATCCTGACCTACAAGGCCTTCGAACCGCTCGGCCCTTCGTGCCTGCCGCTCGCCAGCATCGCGCGCGCCGCTTGACCGGTGCAGGCGGCGCCATCGGCGCGCTTCCCGTCCTTACCGCCTTTATCGCCCTCTCCTTCCTGGACTCCCGGAGCCCCATTCCTTGAACTACCAGTTCGATTTCGCGCCCGTGCTCGCACAGTGGCCGCTGCTGCTCGAAGGCGCATGGACCACGGTGCAGCTGTCCTTCATCGCGACCGTGCTGGGCTTTGCGCTCGGCACCGTCTGCGCACTGGGCCGCAACAGCCGCCATGGCTGGCTGCGCAACCTCACGGGCGGCTATGTGGAGGCCATTCGCAACACGCCGTTGCTGATCCAGAGCTACTTCCTGATCTTCGGCCTCTCGAGCGCGGGCGTGACGATGCCGATCATGGTGGGCGCGGTGCTCGCGCTGGTGGTGAACATCGGCGCGTACAGCTGCGAGATCGTCCGCGCGGGCATCGAGTCGATCCACAAGGGCCAGCTCGAGGCGGCGCAGTGCCTCGGCCTGTCGAAGGTGCAGGTGTTCTGGCATGTGATCCTGCGGCCCGCCGTGGAGCGCGTGTACCCGGCGCTCGCGAGCCAGTTCGTGCTGCTGATGCTGGCCTCCAGCATCATGTCGTCGATCGGCGCGGAAGAGCTCTTCGGCGTGGCCAACCGCATCCAGTCGGACACCTTCCGCAACTTCGAGATCTTCATCGTTCTGTGGGTGGTGTACCTGGCGCTGTCGTACGCCATGCGCCTGGGTTTCTGGCTGCTGGGCATGCTGATCTTCCCGCGCCGGCGCAAGCTCGGCACGCCGTTGTGAAGAGGATCTGGACATGACGTTCATGCCGGTCGAACACCTCGGCTTTCTCGTGATGGGCGCGTGGGGCACGGTGCAGCTCTCGGCGCTCGCGTTCGTGGGCGGCGGGCTCATCGGCCTGGCGGTGGCGCTGGCGCGCGTGTCGCCCATCAAGGCGGTGCGCGTGGCCGCCGCGGGCTACATCCAGGTCATCCAGGGCACGCCGCTGCTGGTGCTGATGGGCGTGTGCTTCTTCGGGCCGAACATCGTGGGCATCGGCTCGGTGCCCGCGCTGGCCGCGGCGGCGCTGGCCATCACCATCTACGCGAGCGCCTTCCTCGGCGAGATCTGGCGCGGCTGCATCCAGGCCGTGCCGCGCAGCCAGTGGGAGGCCGCCGAATGCCTGGCGCTCACGCGCTGGGAGCGCATGCGCCGCGTGATCCTGCCGCAGGCGCTGCGCATCGCGACGCCGCCCACCGTGGGCTTCCTGGTGCAGATCATCAAGAACACGTCGATCGCCTCGCTGGTGGTCGGCTACGCCGAGCTTTCGTACAACGCCAAGGTGCTGAACAACTCGACGTTCCAGCCCTTCCTGTATTTCGGGTGCGCGGTGGTGCTGTATTTCGTTCTCTGTTATCCGCTGTCGCGATGGAGTCGCGCCCTTGAAAGGAAGCTCAATGCAGCCCGTGGTTGAACTCAACGGCGTACACAAGCACTTCGGCAAGCTGCATGTGCTGAAGGGCGTGTCGTTCTCGGTCGCGCGCGGGCAGGTGGTGGCCATCATCGGCCAGAGCGGCTCGGGCAAGAGCACGGCGCTGCGCTGCATCGACCGGCTGGAGACCATCGACAGCGGCACCATCCAGTGCTGCGGCCACGCGGTGCACGACACGGCGCTGAACCTGCGCGACCTGCGCAAGGACGTGGGCATCGTGTTCCAGAGCTACAACCTGTTCCCGCACCTCACGGTGAAGCAGAACATCACGCTGGCGCCGCAGTCGGTGAAGAAGATGAGCGCGTCCGAAGCCGGCGCCGTCGCCATGGAAGTGCTCGAGCGCGTGGGCCTGGCCGAGAAGGCCGACGCCTACCCCGAGCAGCTCTCCGGCGGCCAGCAGCAGCGCGTGGCCATCGCGCGTTCGCTGGCGATGAAGCCGCAGCTCATGCTGTTCGACGAAGTGACTTCCGCGCTCGACCCGCAGCTCACCGGCGAAGTGCTCAAGGTGATGGAGAAGCTCGCGGCCGAGGGCATGACCATGATCCTGGTGACGCACGAGATGGCGTTCGCGCGCGGCGTGGCCGACAAGGTCATCTACATGCACCAGGGGCTGGTGTGGGAGCAGGGCGACGCCAGCATCCTGAGCAACCCGCAGACGCCCGAGCTGCGCAACTTTGTCGGCACCGGGCTCTGAGTCGGGCCGCGGTCTTTCTTCTTTCCTTCCCCACAACTCCAGGAGACATTCGATGACCCGTTCCCTCTCGCCCAAGCGCCGCGGTGCCTTGCTATCTACCCTGATGCTGGCCCTGCCGCTGGCCTTCGCCAGCGCCTCGGCGCAGGCCGACCAGCTCGACACCATCACCGCCGCCAAGAAGATCCGCGTGGCCATCGACCTGGCCGTGCCGCCCTACGGCCTGAAGGACGAGAAGCTCAACGCCACCGGCTCCGACGTGGAGACCGCGCGCCTGCTCGCGAAGAGCCTGGGCCTGGAGCTCGAGATCGTGCCGACCACCGGCGCCAACCGCATTCCGTTCCTGCAGACCGACAAGGCCGACATCGTCATCTCCAGCATGTCGGTGACGCCCGAGCGCGAGAAGGTCGTCGACTTCTCGGTGCCCTACGCCGCCATCCTGGCGGTGGTGGGCGCGCCCAAGAGCATGACCATCACCGGCCCGGGCGACCTGGCCGGCAAGAAGGTGATTGCCACGCGCGGCACCACCAACGACCAGGAACTGACCAAGGTGCTGCCGGCCGGCGCGCAGGTGATTCGCTTCGACGACGACGCCACCTCCATCACCGCCGTGGTGAGCGGGCAGGCCGACATCTTCGCAACGGCGCCGCCGCTCCTGAAGACCATCAACGAGAAGAGCCCCGCCAAGCAGATGGAGCCGAAGTTCACCATGAAGGTCAACATGCTCGCCATCGGCATGCGCAAGAACGAGCCGCGCCTGAAGGCCAGGCTCGACGACTTCGTGAAGGCGCAGCTCAAGAGCGGCGAGCTCAACACCATCTACAAGAAGTTCCACGGCGCCGACCTCCCGGCCGACGTGATGCGCAACGGAGCCTGACATGCCGGCCTCCCGGCTTTTCACTTCGCTTCGCTCCGTGTCCGTGTAATTCGCCACCTCCCGAGGAGGAGGCGCGGCTCGCCTTGGGGCGGCCCGGCGGCGGCCGCCTCGTCGGCTCTCTCAGCAAAAAGGTATTCATGGCAAAGATCGACCAGGTCGAGATCGCGCAGATCGACATCGCGCCCAAGGTCAAGCGCACCGACGCCATCCAGTCCTTCGTGACGCAGGAGACCGTGATGGTCACCGTGCGCTGCGACGACGGCTCGGCGGGCACGGGCTACACGTACACCATCGGCACGGGCGGCTCGTCCATCGTGGCGCTGCTGCACGACCACCTGGTGCCGCGCCTGATCGGGCGCGACCCGCAGCAGTACGAGGCCATCTGGCGCGACCTGTTCTTCCACACGCACGCCACCGCCGTGGGCGCCATCACCAGCCTGGCGCTGGCGGCCGTCGACACCGCGCTGTGGGACCGCAACGCGCGCGCGGCGGGCCTGCCGCTGTGGCGCCTGGCCGGCGGTGCGCAGCCGCGCGTGCCGGTCTACACGACCGAGGGCGGCTGGCTGCACATCGAGCCCGCGCAGCTGGTGGAGCAGACGCTGGCCGCGAAGGCCGACGGCTTCCTCGGCGCGAAGATCAAGGTCGGCAAGCCGCACGTGGCGCAGGACATCGCGCGCCTGTCGGCGGTGCGCGAGGCCGTGGGCGCCGACTTCGAGCTGATGGTCGACGCCAACCAGAGCTTCACCGTGGCCGAGGCCATTCGCCGCGCGCGCCAGTACGCGCCGCTCGACCTTGCATGGTTCGAGGAGCCGATGCCGGCCGAGCACGTGCGCGGGCATGCGCAGTTGCTGGCCAGCACCAGCGTGCCGATCGCGGTGGGCGAGTCGATGTACCACCCCTCGCAGTTCGCGGAATACATCCAGCAGGGCGCCTGCTCGATCGTGCAGGCCGACGTGGCGCGCGTGGGCGGCATCACGCCGTGGCTGAAGATCGCGCACCTCGCGGAGGCGCACAACATCGCGATGTGTCCGCACTTCCTGATGGAGCTGCACGTGAGCCTGTGCGCGGCGGTGCCGAATGCGCGCTGGGTGGAATACATCCCGCAGCTCGACGACCTCACGACCAGCCGGCTGCGCATCGAGGGCGGCCATGCGGTGGCGCCGGAGACGCCGGGGCTGGGCATCGAGTGGGACGCCGACCAGCTGAAGGCGCGGCGCAAGTTCGCGCCGATCGTGGTGCGCGAAGGCTGAGGGCGAAGGCTGAAGAGGAGGGCGGCTCAGCCCGCTTCGAGCAGGCGTTGCAGCGCCTTGAGATCGCGCGCGATCCATTCGGCGTCACGCGCGAAGGCCGCATCGTCCATGTGCGGCTGGCGCAGCAGCGTGAACTGGAATTCGCAGGTGCCGGGCGCCACGCCGATCACGCGGAACGGCAGGTAGACCTCGGGCACGCCTTCGGGCGCGACCCAGTGGTCGAGCACGCCGAGCTCGTTGGGCGGCGCGAAGCGCATGCGGGCGTCGCCGCTTTCGGGCGTGCGCACGCTCCAGTGGTCGCCGTGCGGCACCAGCGCGCTCTTCGCGAGGCCGCTGGCCCAGTCGGGCAGCCGCGCCGGGTCGGCCGCCAGCGCGTAGGCGCGGCGCCATTCGCAGTTCACGCGCTGTGTGACGACGCGGGACTGCGCGGAAGGGTTGTCATTCGTCGGTTTCATCGAAATCGCTCCTGAGCACCTTGGAAACGACAGCGCCCGAGAAACCGCGCGCCATCAGGAATCGCATCTGCCGGGCCCGCTCCTTCGCGTCGGCGGGCGGGGCGTCGAAGCGGCGGCGCCACAGGGCCGTGGCGCGCTCGACTTCGGTCTCCTGCAAACCGGCCACCGCCTCGGCGATGGCCTCGGGCGCGATGCCCTTGGCCTGCAGTTCCTGCTTCACCCGCAACGCGCCCGAACGGGCCGCGCGCTGGTTGAGCACCGAGGCCACCACGCGCGGCTCGCTGATGAAGTCCTTGGCGGCGAGCTCGTCGAGCGCCTGGGCCAGCGTGCCGGGCTCTTCCTCGTGCCTGGCCAGCTTGCGCTCCAGCTCCGTGCGCGAATGCTCGCGCTGGCTCAGCAGGCGCAGGGCGCGGCCTTTGAGGGAAGGGGCGTTGAATGCCATTCGGGGGGACGCTCGCGCGGCCCCGAAGAGCCGCGCCTGGGCTTACTCGCCCTTGTCTGCCTTCTCGGCCTTGTCCGCCTTGGCGGCCTTCTGCGGCTTCTCGGGCGTGGCGCCGGCATCGGCGGCCAGCAGCGGAATGCCCAGCGACTCGCGCACCTTGTTCTCGATCTCGCGCGACAGCTCCGGGTTCTCGCGCAGGAACTCGCGGGCGTTGTCGCGGCCCTGGCCGATCTTCTCGCCGTTGTAGGCGTACCAGGCGCCCGACTTGTCGACGATCTTGGCGGTCACGCCCATGTCGATGATCTCGCCTTCGCGGCTGATGCCCTCGCCGAACAGGATGTCGAACTCCGCCGTCTTGAACGGGGGCGACACCTTGTTCTTCACCACCTTCACCTTGGTTTCGTTGCCGATGGCCTCGTCGCCCTTCTTGATGGTGCCGATGCGGCGGATGTCCAGGCGCACCGAGGCGTAGAACTTCAGCGCATTGCCGCCGGTGGTGGTTTCGGGCGAGCCGAACATCACGCCGATCTTCATGCGGATCTGGTTGATGAAGATGACCATGCAGTTGGTCTTCTTGATGGTGGCCGTGAGCTTGCGCAGCGCCTGGCTCATCAGGCGGGCCTGCAGGCCGGGCAGCGAGTCGCCCATTTCGCCTTCGATTTCGGCCTTGGGCGTGAGCGCGGCGACCGAGTCGACCACGATCAGGTCGACGGCACCGGAGCGCACCAGCGAGTCGACGATTTCCAGGGCCTGTTCGCCGGTGTCGGGCTGGCTGATCAGCAGGTCCGACAGGTTCACGCCGAGCTTCTGGGCGTATTGCACGTCGAGCGCGTGCTCGGCGTCGACGAAGGCGCAGGTGCCGGCCTGCTTCTGCATGGAGGCGATGACCTGCAGCGTGAGCGTGGTCTTGCCCGACGATTCAGGGCCGTAGATTTCCACGACGCGACCGCGCGGCAGGCCGCCGACGCCCAGGGCGATGTCCAGGCCCAGCGAGCCGGTGGAGACCACCTGGATGTCTTCGAGCGCCTCGCCTTCGCCGAGCCGCATGATCGTGCCCTTGCCGAACTGCTTTTCGATCTGGGCCAGCGCGGCCTGGAGGGCCTTGGCCTTTTCACTGTTGGCGACCGAGATGCTTGCGCCCTTGACGACTGCGTCCATGTGGAAATCTCCTTGAAAATCAATGGTTTGTGTGAAGTGCGGGTCCATCTGCTTTTAACCACAGGCTGGATGCTTGAACAGTAGTGTAGGGGCTGATGCTTTGGTGAAAGCCCATTTTTTGGTCAGTTTGCTTTACCATTTCGAGCCATGGTTGATGCCGCCTTTCCGACCGATCCCGACGCCTGGCGCCAGACCCACCTGGGCCGCCTGCTGGGCCATGCGATGCGCCGTTTCGACGAGCGCGTGCTCGAACTCATGGCGCACGACGTCGACGTGCCGCTGGCCCTGTCGAACCTCGCGGCGCGCGCGCAGATCAGCGCCGCGCACATCCACATCACGCGGCACCTCGCGCGCGAAGGTTCGCGCCTGACCGAGCTGGCCGAGCGCGCCGGCATGACCAAGCAGGCGATGGGCGCGCTGGTCGACCAGTGCGAGGCCTGGGGGTTGGTGACGCGCGGCCCCGATCCGCTCGACGCGCGCGCGCGGCGCGTGCTCTTCACGGCCGACGGGCTGGCCTGGCTGGACGCCTTTCGCGGCGCGGTGACGCAGGCCGAACGCGAGTTCCGCAGCAGCGTGGGAAACGACATTGCCACCGTGGTAACCATCGGACTCGAAGCCTATACGGCGGGCTAGACTCGCCGCAGAGACAAATGTGAACGGCGCCGGCGTGGCGCCCGACACCTGAAACAGGCCGGAGGTGGCGCATATGCGGATTCTGATTGCCGAAGACGACCAGGTGCTGGCCGATGCCCTGCTGCGCAGCCTGCGCACCTCGGGCGCGGCGGTCGACCACGTGGCCAATGGCTCGCAGGCCGACACCGCGCTCATGACCCATGACGAGTTCGACCTGCTGATCCTCGACCTCGGGCTGCCCAGCCTGCACGGCATCGAGATCCTGAAGCGCCTGCGCGCGCGCGGCTCGCAGCTGCCGGTGCTGGTGCTCACCGCGGCCGACAGCGTGGAAGAACGCGTGAAGGGCCTGGACCACGGCGCCGACGACTACATGGCCAAGCCCTTCAGCCTGCAGGAGCTCGAGGCGCGCGTGCGCGCCCTCACGCGCCGCGGCATGGGCACCACCAGCAACGCGATCCGCCACGGCCCGCTGGTCTACGACCAGGCCGGCCGCGTGGCGACCATCGACGGCAAGATGATCGAGCTGTCGGCGCGAGAGCTCGGCCTGCTCGAGGTGCTGCTGCAGCGCGCCGGCCGGCTGGTCAGCAAGGACCAGCTGGTCGACCGGCTCTGCGAATGGGGCGAGGAGGTGAGCCTCAACGCCATCGAGGTGTACATCCACCGGCTGCGCAAGAAGATAGAGAAGGGGCCGGTGCGCATTGCGACGGTGCGCGGGCTGGGCTACTGCCTGGAGAAGATCCAGAACTGAGGCCAGGGCTCGCCGGCCTCGGTTGCCTCGGTTGCGTTGTGCCGCGCGGTCAGGGCTGCTTGCGCAGGCCCGCCGACAGCATCGCCCCGTCGCCGGACTTCACCAGGAACATGATGCTGCGGAAGAAGCCATTGCTGTCGTAGGTGCCCGCAGGCACCAGCCCGATGGCGGCCGGGCCCGCATAGGGGAGGCCGGTGCGCAGCTGGCAGGCATCCTTCGCGTCGGTGCCTGCATTGACCGCGGCCATCTTCAAGCCGTACATGTTCTTCGCCGTGCCGGCTTGCGCCAGCGCGATGGTGCCGGAGAGGGTGCAGGTGCCCACCCGCACACCCGACGTGGTGCCCGTGAACGCGCCCTTCGCATCGACCTCGATCGACACGCCGATGCCGAAGCTCCTGTCCGCATTGGCCCACTTGCCGGCCACGCTGTCCTGCGAAACCGCCAGGGCGTTTTCCGCGGCGTAGCCCAGTGGCCCGAAGGCCGTGCTTTCACGCGAGCCGTAGGCGTAGCTGCCCTTCATCGACTTCTTCGCCTCGAAGGTGCCCGAGCCCGTGACGGGCGAGGCATCGGTGAAGTCGTACTGCGTGTCGGGGTTGAAGGACCAGTCGGGGCCCGTGACCTTGAGCGAGCCCCACAGCGTCCCGACGTTGAACTTGGTGGCGATCGACCCGTCGGCGCCGACGAAGGTGAGGTTGAGCAACGCGCCGTAGATGCCTTCGCTGTCGTTGCCCACCGCGGCGGTGGAGCCGGGCTGCGGCGCGCTCAGCAACGGCAGCGGCTCGCTGCCGGCGACCGGATCGCGGTTCGGTGCGGGCACCGGCGCGGGCGCGGGTGAAGGCGCGGGGGCAGGGGCGTTCGCGGCCAGCACCGGCAGCATCGGCATGCCGCCCCCTGCGCCGCCGCCACCGCCTCCTCCGCAGCCCGCGAGCCCTGCGGCGCACACGGACGCGACGATCCACAACGGCTGCGCACAGCCGCCCAATGAATGGGTCTTCATGACTCTCTCCCTGAGGTTTTTTTATTTGCAGAAACTGCACGCAGAGACTACAACCGGGCAGCCGCGCCGACGCCCGCCGGGCACGGCGGCGCCTCCCACTAAATCACGCCCGCCGACGATTTCTCTCGGCTCCCAGGAACCGATTCTTGAAGCTCTTCCAGCGCGCCCAGCGCTCCCTGTTCGGCGAAATCCTCGACTGGATGCTCACGCCGCTGCTGCTGCTGGTGCCGGTGAGCATCGGCGTCACGTACCTGGTGGCGCAGGGCATCGCCAACGCGCCCTTCGACCGCGCGCTCGAGCACAACGTGAAAGCGCTGGCCGAGCTGGTGACGGTGAAGGAAGGGCACACGCAGTTCGTGCTGTCGCAGTCGGCGCGCGAGATATTGCGGGCCGACGACGCCGGCCACGTGTACTACCAGCTGCTCGACGGCCACGGCACGCTGCTGAGCGGCGAGCGAGACATTCCGCAGCCCAACCTCGACGAGCCGCTGCCGCCCAACCAGGTGTTCCTGCACAACAGCGACGTGCACGGCCTGCCGGTGCGCGTGGCCTCGCTGTGGCTCGCCAGCGGCGTGGACGACGTGCCGCCCACGCTGCTGCAGCTGGCCGAGACGCGCGAGAAGCAGTCGGTGCTGGCGGCCGAGATCATCAAGGGCGTGCTGCTGCCGCAGTTCGCGATCCTGCCGCTGGCGGTGCTCTTGATCTGGCTGGCGCTGGTGCGCGGCATCAAGCCGCTGTCGGTGGTGGAGGCGCGCATCCGCGAGCGGCGCCCGGGCGACCTGAGCCCGCTCGACGAGTCGTCGGTGCCGCTCGAGGTGGTGCCGCTGGTGTCGTCGGTGAACGAGCTGCTCGACAAGCTCAACGACTCCATCGGCACGCAGAAGCGCTTCCTGGCCGACGCGGCGCACCAGCTGAAGACGCCGCTGGCGGGCCTGCGCATGCAGGCCGACCTGGCGCAGCGCGAGGGCGCCAATGCCGACGAGCTGAAGCAGTCGCTCAAGCAGATCGGCCGCGCCAGCAAGCGCGCCACGCACACGGTGAACCAGTTGCTGTCGCTGGCGCGCGCCGAAGGCAACAGCGCCAACGCGCACCACCAGCCCTGCGACCTGGCGCGGCTCACCATCGAGGTGGTGCGCGAGGCCGTGCCGCGCGCCATAGAAAAGCGCATCGACCTGGGCTACGACGGCGCCGAGGCGGGCGCGCCGGGCGTGATGTTCGACGGCAACCAGACGCTGCTGAAGGAGCTGGTGCGCAACCTGGTCGACAACGCGATCAACTACACGCCCTCGACGCCGGAGCGCCCCGGCCTGATCACCGTGCGCGTGCTGGCCGACCCCTTCGGCCACGTGCTGCTGCTGCAGGTGGAGGACAACGGCCCGGGCATCGCCGAGGCCGACCGCGAGCTGGTGTTCGAGCCGTTCTACCGTGTGCTCGGCAACGAGGCCGACGGCTCGGGGCTGGGCTTGCCGATCGTGCGGGAGATCGCCAACCAGCACCGCGCGCGGGTGAAGCTGGAGGACGCGCACCCCGGCAAGCATCCGCCGGGCGCGCTGTTCACGGTGCGCTTCGAGGGCGAGACGCCCGCCTGATCCGCGCGTTCAGGTCAAGGTCAAGGTCAAGGCGCCGGGGCCGGGGCCAAGGCCGGTGCCGGCGCTGCGGTCTTCGCTTCCTTGCGCAGCTGCAACCACTCGGGGTGGATCTGGCGCGACAGGCGCTGCGGCTCGCGCTCGTTGATGCTGGCGGGCGCCAGGCCGAAACCCGCGAGGTCGCCGCGCGCCCACAGGAAGTAGCCGGCGTTGGCCAGCAACACGACGATGAGCAACAGGCGCAGTTTCATGGGAGGTTCAGAAAGCCATGCCGCGAGGGCGCACGCTCACTTCGTCGCTGGAGATCAGCTGCAGCCCGGCGTCGGTGCGCACCTGCAGTTCGCCGCCCCAGGCCACGCCTTCGCACAGGCCGGCGGTGCCGTCGCTGAGCGCCACTTCGCGCCCGCGCAGCACGTCGCGCGTGGCGAAGCGTTCGGCAAACGGCCCGAAGCCGCGGGCTTCGAACGCGAGCACGCTGCGCACCAGCGGCGCGGCCAGCTCGGCCAGCACCTCGGGCGCGCGGGCGTCGGGGCGCCACTGGCGCAGCCAGGCCGGCGGCGTGCGCATGCCGTCGCCTTCGCGCGCGCCGATGTTCAGGCCGATGCCGATGACCAGGTAGCGCGCCGCATCGGCGCGGCCGGTGGAGGGCATGGCGGTCTCGATCAGGATGCCGGCCAGCTTGCGGTCGTTCACCCACACGTCGTTGGGCCACTTGAGGCCGACCTTGTGTTCGCCCGTGGGGTCGAGGCTCTCGGCCACGGCCACGCCCACGGCCAGCGACAGGCCCGACCAGTCGGCGGGTGCCAGCGGCATGCCCAGCGAGAACACGAGCGAGGCCGACGCTTCCTGCTGCGGCGCGCTCTGCCAAGGGCGCCCGAGCCGGCCGCGGCCGGCGGTCTGGCGCTCGGCCACGAGCAGCACGGGCTCGGCACGGCCGGCGCGCGCGCGGCGCATGAGCTCGGTGTTGGTGGAATCGATCTCGGCCACCGCCTCGACCGCGAAGCCGGGCAGCAGCGGTGCGACCGACGCGGCGATCCGGTCTTCGAACCAGGCGGCCGTGGTGCTTGTCATGGTCAGTCCTTGGCGGACTTTTCCTTCTTGGCGGATTTCTTCTCCGCCTTCTTTTCCGATTTCCTGTCGGCTTTCTTTTCGGCTTTCTTTTCGACCTTTTTCTCGGCCTTCTTTTCAGCCTTCACTGCTTCCTTCTTCTCGGCCTTTTTCTTGTCGGCCTTCCTGGCCTTCTTCTTTTTCTTCTTCTCGTCCTCGTCGTCCTTGGGCGTCAGCAGCGTGCCGCGGCACTCTTCCGAACCGCACCAGCAAGGAAATTCAGACAGGAGTTTCGGCGTGTACGGCTCGTCGATGATCAGGCCGTAGTCGTAATTGAGTTCTTCGCCTGCAGCGATGTTGCGCAATGCCTTGATATAAACGCGCCCATCGACTTCGTCCGCTTCGCAATTCGGCTCGCACGAGTGATTGATCCAGCGCGCGTCGTTGCCCTTGACGTTGCCGTCGATCACACGTCCGTCATCGATATGGAAGTAGAAGGTGTGGTTGGGCTGGGCCGGGTCGTGCGGATGGCGGCGCAGCGCTTCCTTCCAGTTGATGACCTCGCCCTTGTATTCGATCAGCGTTTCGCCTTCGGCCAGATCCTGCACGGCGAACACGCCGTTGCCGTGGACATCGGAGCGCCGCATCTGGATGCGGCGGCCTGCGGAAAGTGGGGATTTGGAAGGCATCGCCGAAGTCTGTTAGGTTGAATATGCACACATGCGCGTGTGCGCGTGCGCACACGCGGGAAGCCGCAGATTGTATGTGGCCCCCACGCCCCCGCACTGCGTGTCGTCGCTGCCCCCCGAGGGGGCCGCAAGCCGCCATGAGGCGGCTCGGCGGCGGCCTGAGAACTTTTTAGGAATTGTTGATGAAGACCTTGGTAATCGCAGAAAAGCCGTCGGTGGCACAGGACATCGTGCGTGCCCTCACGCCGGTGGCCGGCAAATTCGACAAACACGACGAGCATTTCGAGAACGACAGCTACGTCGTGACCAGCGCTGTCGGTCACCTGGTCGAGATCCAGGCGCCCGAGGAGTTCGACGTCAAGCGGGGCAAGTGGAGCTTCGCCAACCTCCCCGTGATTCCGCCGCACTTCGACCTGAAGCCGGTCGACAAGACGAAGACGCGCCTGAACGCCGTGGTCAAGCAGGCCAAGCGCAAGGACGTGACGCAACTCATCAACGCCTGCGACGCGGGCCGCGAGGGGGAGCTGATCTTCCGGCTGATCGAGCAGTACGCCGGCGGCAAGACCGGGCTGAACAAGCCGGTCAAGCGCCTGTGGCTGCAGTCGATGACGCCGCAGGCCATCCGCGACGGCTTCGACGCGCTGCGCACCGAAAAGCAGATGCAGGGCCTGGCCGACGCCGCGCGCTCGCGCTCGGAGGCCGACTGGCTGGTGGGCATCAACGGCACGCGCGCCATGACGGCTTTCAATTCGCGCGACGGCGGCTTCTTCCTCACGACCGTGGGCCGCGTGCAGACGCCCACGCTGTCGGTGGTGGTGGAGCGCGAGGAGCAGATCCGCAAGTTCGTCTCGCGCAACTACTGGGAAGTGCACGGCAGCTTCGCGGCCGAGGCCGGCGAGTACCCGGGCAAGTGGTTCAACCCCGACTGGAAGAAGGCCAACGCGCCGCTGCAGGCCAACGGCGAGCCCGACTCGGAACAGCGGGCAGACCGCGTCTGGAACGAACAGGAGGCCGTGGCCATCGCCAATGCCTCGCGCGGCAAGCCCGCCACCGTCACGGAAGAAAGCAAGCCCACCACGCAGGCCTCGCCCGCGCTGTTCGACCTGACCTCGCTGCAGCGCGAGGCCAACGGCCGCTTCGGCTTCAGCGCCAAGACCACGCTGGCGCTGGCGCAGAGCCTGTACGAACGCCACAAGGCGCTGACCTACCCGCGTACCGATTCGCGCGCGCTGCCGGAAGACTATCTGCCGGTGGTGAAGGACACCATGGTCATGCTCGCCGAGAGCGGCATGAAGCACCTGGCGCCGTTCGCCAAGCAGGCGGTCGACGGCAACTACGTGAAGCCCAACAAGCGCATCTTCGACAACGCCAAGGTGTCGGATCACTTTGCGATCATTCCGACGCTGCAGGCCCCCAGCGGCCTGAGCGAAGCCGAGCAGAAGCTCTATGACTTCGTGGTGCGCCGCTTCATGTCGGTGTTCTTCCCGAGCGCCGAGCACCAGGTGACCACGCGCATCAGCACGGTGGAGCAGGGTGGCAAGAAGTACCCCTTCCGCACCGACGGCAAGGTGCTGGTGAAGCCGGGCTGGCTCGCCATCTACGGCAAGGAAGCGCAGGACGACGAGAAGGAAGACGACAAGGACGGCAAGCGCCTCGTGCCGGTGAAGCCGGGCGAAGTCGTGAAGACCGAGTCGGCCGACATCAAGGGCCTGAAGACGCGCCCGCCGGCACGCTACTCCGAAGCCACGCTGCTCGGCGCCATGGAAGGCGCGGGCAAGACCATCGACGACGACGAGCTGCGCGAAGCCATGCAGGAGAAGGGCCTGGGCACGCCAGCCACGCGCGCGGCCACCATCGAAGGGCTGATCGCCGAGAAATACATGCTGCGCGAAGGCCGCGAGTTGATTCCCACGGCCAAGGCCTTCCAGCTGATGACGCTGCTGCGCGGCCTGGGCGTGGAGGAACTCTCCAAGGCCGAGCTCACCGGCGAGTGGGAATACAAGCTCGCGCAGATGGAGAAGGGCGCGCTGAGCCGCGACGCCTTCATGCGCGAGATTGCCGCCATGACGGAGCACATCGTCAAGAAGGCCAAGGAGTACGACCGCGACACCGTGCCGGGCGACTACTCGACCCTGCAGACGCCGTGCCCCAACTGCGGCGGCATCGTGCGCGAGAACTACCGCCGCTACGCCTGCACCGGCAAGAGCGGCACGGGCGAGGACGCCTGCGGCTTCTCGTTCGGCAAGTCGCCCGCCGGGCGCACCTTCGAAGTGGCCGAGGCCGAGGCGCTGCTGCGCGACAAGCACATCGGCCCGATCGACGGCTTCCGTTCCAAGGCCGGCTGGCCCTTCACTTCCGAGATCGTCATCAAGTACGACGAAGAGGCGAAGAACTGGAAGCTGGAGTTCGACTTCGGCGACGACAAGAACGCCGACACGGGCGAGATCGTCGACTTCAGCGAGCAGGACACCGTGGGCCCGTGCCCGGTGTGCGGCGCGCCGGTGTTCGAGCACGGCAGCAACTACGTGTGCGAGAAGTCGGTGCCGACCAATGCCCAGCCCACGCCGAGCTGCACCTTCAAGACCGGCAAGATCATCCTGCAGCAGCCGGTGGAGCGCGCGCAGATGGAGAAGCTGCTGGCCACCGGCAAGACCGACCTGCTCGACAAGTTCGTGAGCATGCGCACGCGCCGCGCCTTCAAGGCCTTCCTGACCTGGAACGCCGAAGAGGGCAAGGTGACCTTCGAGTTCGCGCCGCGCGAAGGCGGCAGCAAATTCCCGCCGCGCAAGACCTTCGGCAAGCCGGCGGCCAAGACCGCGGCCGCCAAGAAGGTGGCGGCGAAGAAGACGCCCGCCGCCAAGAAGGCACCGGCCGCGAAAAAGGCCGCCGCGCCGCGCAAGCCGGGCGCGGGCCTGAAGCCCAGCGACTCGCTGGCCGCGGTGATCGGCGCCGAACCGGTGGCGCGCACCGAGGTCATCAAGAAGCTGTGGGACTACATCAAGGCCAACGGCCTGCAGGACGCGACCAACAAGCGCGCCATCAATGCCGACGCCAAGCTCAAGCCCGTGTTCGGCAAGGACCAGGTGACGATGTTCGAACTAGCGGGCATCGTGGGCAAGCACCTCTCGGCGCTCTGACCATGCGGCGCAGGCACTTTCACGCGGGCGTTGCCGTCGCCCTCCTGGCCGCCGCCGGCCTGGCGCAGGCGGCGGCGTGGCCCGACAAGCCGGTGAAGCTGGTCGTGCCTTTCCCCCCGGGGCAGGCCACCGACATCTTCGCGCGCGCCGTGGCCGAACAGCTCGGCAAGCGGCTGGGCCAGCCGGTGATCATCGACAACAAGGCCGGTGCCGGCAGCAACATCGGCACCGAGTTCGTGGTGCGCGCGCAGCCCGACGGCTACACGCTGGTGGTGGCCGGCAGCGCGATGGCGGTGAACCAGACGCTGTACGCCAAGCCGGGCTTCGACCCGCGCAAGGACCTCACGGGCATCTCGCTGATCGCGAAGGTGCCGCTGGTGTTCCTGGCCACGCCCGAGAGCGGCATCCGCACGCTGGCCGAACTCACCGCGCGCGCCAAGGCCGAGCCCGGCCGGCTGAGCTACGCGAGCGCCGGCATCGGCGGCACGCAGCACCTGTCGGGCGAGATGTACAAGGCGGCGGCGCACGTGTTCGTCACGCACATCCCGTACCGCGGCAGCGGGCCGGCGCAATCGGACTTCCTGGGCAACCAGGTGCCGCTGATGATCGACTCGGTGACGGCCGCGCTGCCGCACATCAAGTCGGGCCAGGCCGTGGCGCTGGCCGTGACCTCGGCCACGCGCTCCTCGCAGCTGCCCGACGTGCCCACGGTGCGCGAGAGCGGCGTGGCCGGCACGAAGAACTTCGAGGCCGTGGGCTGGCTCGGCCTGATGGCGCCGCGCGGCACGCCGGGCGACATCGTCGAGCGCCTGAACCACGAGGTGACCGACATCCTGAAGAGCGAGCAGATGGCGCGCTTCATCCGCGAGCGCGGCGCCGAGCCCTCGCCCACCACGCCGGCGGAGTTCGACCGCTTCGTGGCGAGCGAGATCGGCGTCTGGGGCGCGGCGGTGAAGGCCTCGGGCGCCAAGCCCGAGTAAGCCGGCAGCTCAGGCCGGCGGCGCCAGCGCCTGCGCGCCGCGGTCGACCTCCGCGAGCAGCCAGCTGCGGAAATGGTCGAGCGTGGCCAGTTGGCCACGCCCTTCGGGGTAGCAGAACCAGTAGCCCTCGTTGCCGCGGTAGCCGCCGCCGGGCAGCGGCTCGTCCACCAGCCCGGACGCAATCTCGTCCTGCACCAGGCAGCGCGGCACCAGCGCCACGCCCATGCCCACCATCACCGCGCGGATCATGGTCTGGAACTGGTCGAACTGCGGGCCCGCCAGCGGGTCGAGCCCGCGCACGCCGTGCGCCTCGCGCCATTGCACCCACGACTGCGGCACCGTCACGTGGCGCAGCAGCGTGCAGCGCGCCACGTCCTGCGGCGTACGGATGACCACCTCGGCCTGGCCCGCGCGCGGCGCGATCAGCGCCACCTCCTGCCCCGCGAGGTAGTGCGAGCGGGCGCCGGGCCAGTGGCCGTCGCCGAACAGAATGGCGCAGTCGAGCTCGGGCCGCTCGAAGTCGTAGCCGTGCACGAAGGGCACGAAATGCAGCGTGATCTGCGGATGCAGCCGCTGGAACTCGGGCAGCCGCGGAATCAGCCACTTGGCGCCGAAGGTCGGCAAGGTCGACAGGTGCAGCGCGCCGCCGCCGTCGCCGCTGGTGATGAGCTCCAGCGTGGCCGCCTCCAGCTGCGCGAGCGTGGCGCGCACCGCCTTCTCGTAGCGCTCCCCGGCCGGCGTGAGCGCCAGGCGCTTGCGGCTGCGCTCGAACAGCGGCGCGCCGATCCAGCGCTCGAGCTCCTGCACCTGCTTGCTGACCGCGCCCTGCGTGAGGTGCAGCGCCTCGGCCGCGCGCGAGACGCCGCCGAAGCGCACCACGGTCGAGAAGGCACGCAGCAGGTTCAGGGGAGGGTTGAGACGGCGCAGCGACATGGAAGGATGCCCATTAAAACATTCCAGATCGGAATGTTAGCTGGTCTATCCTTTGCTTCAGTGAAGTGGCAAATCGCTTCTTCACTCTCAATGCACATTGGAATACACCCCATGCAACGTCGTCATTTCATCTCCACGCTGGCCGCTGCTTCTATCCTTCCAGGAATATCCTTTGCCCAAGGCAAGCCCATTCGCCTGGTCGTTCCCTTCCCACCCGGCGGCGCCACCGACATCACGGCGCGCGTGCTCGGCGAGCCCCTGGCCAAGATCCTGCAGCAGCCCGTGGTGATCGACAACCGCGCCGGCGCCGGCGGCTCCATCGGCATGGCCGAGCTGGCCCGCGCCACGCCGGACGGCCTGACCTTCGGCATTGCCACGCTGTCCACGCACGGCGTGAACCCGGCGGTGTACCAGAAGCTGCCGTACGACCCGATCAAGGGCTTCACCGCCGTGACCGAGATCGTCAAGGCACCGGGCGTGATCGTCATCAACCCGGCCAAGCTGCCGGTCGCCAACTTCGCCGAACTGGTGAAGTACCTCAAGGCCAACCCGGGCAAGGTGTCGTACGCCACGCCGGGCAACGGCACCATCGGCCACATGTGGGGCGAGCTGTTCAAGAGCAGCACCGGAACCTCGATGGTGCACATCCCCTACCGCGGTGCGGGCCCGGCCATCAACGACGTGCTCGCGGGCGAAGTGCCGGTGTACTTCGACCAGGTGGCCTCGTCGCTGCCGCACGTGAAGGCGGGCAAGCTGAAGGCGCTGGCCGTGTCCTGGAGCGGCCGCCTCGACGTGCTGCCCGACGTGCCGACCTACGCCGAGCTGGGCTACCCCGCCAACAACGACCCGTCGTGGTTCGGCATGATCGCGCCCGCCGGCACGCCCGCCGAACTGGTGCTGCGCATGCAGCAGGCCGTGGCCACCGCGCTGAAGGACGCCTCGGTGCGCGAGCGCCTGTCGCTGCAGGGCCTCTACGCCTCGGGCACCACGCCGGCGCAGTTCACCAAGCAGATCGCCAGCGAGATCGAGAAGATGAAGAAGGTGGCTGAATTCGCGCGCGTCCGATTGGACTGACCGACACCTGCCTATGCATCCAGTCCTGAAACTGATTCAAACCCGCGCCCAGGTGACCAGCGTCGCCGGGCAAACGCCGCTCGTGCTGGACTCCCCGCACAGCGGCACCGTCTACCCCGAGGACTTCGGCACGGTGCGCGAGCTCGCCACGCTGCGCCGCGCCGAAGACACCCACGTGGAGAAGCTCTACGCCTTCGCGCCCGCGCTGGGCGTGGCCTGGGTGGAGGCGCATTTCCCGCGCAGCTACCTGGACGCCAACCGCGACACCACCGAGATCGACACCACGATGCTCGACGGCGAGTGGACCGACCCGGTCTCCATCGACCCGCGCGTGCTGTCGAAGGTGCGCCTGGGCAAGGGCCTGATCTGGAAGCTCACCGACGAAGGCCTGCCGATCTACGACCGGCAGCTGCCCGTGGAAGAAGTGCGCCAGCGCATCGACAGCTGCTGGCGGCCATACCACGCGGCCGTGGCGCAGGCGATCGACGAGGCGCATGCGCGCCACGGCTACAGCATCCACATCAACTGCCACTCGATGCCCGCCATTGCGGCCAGCCACGCCACCGACTTCCCGGGGCTGGCGCATGCCGACTTCGTGATCGGCGACCGCGACGGCAGCACGGCCGACCCGGCGCTGTCGCAGAAGATCTGCGCACACCTGCGCGCCTTCGGCTACAGCGTGGACTACAACCACCCCTACAAGGGCGTGGAGCTGGTGCGCCGCAACGGCAAGCCGGCCGGCAACCGGCACAGCATCCAGGTGGAGATCAACCGCAAGCTCTACATGGACGAGGCCACGCTGGCGCTCGACGAGGCCGGCGCGGCGCGGCTGCAGGGCCACCTGCGCTCGATGGTCGAGATGCTGCTGGCCACGGACCCGCGCTGATCCCGCGCTGATCCCGCGCTGGTCTCTCGTGATCAGGCCGTGGCGGGCGTGAAGTCGGTCGACACCGACAGCGCCTCCCACGCCTTGATCTCCTCCTGCAGCGCGCCGAGCTTCTCGCGCACCACCTTCACCGCGTCCGGGCCCAGCAGCAGGTGCGCCGGCGGGTGGGCGGCTTCGGTGATGCGGATCATGGCGCGCGCGGCCTTCACCGGGTCGCCGTCCTGCTTGCCGCTGCGCGCCAGCCGCCGCTCGCGCACCGGGCCCATCACCGGCGCGTAGTCGTCGATGGTCTGCGGCGCGCGCACCATCGAGCGGCCCGCCCAGTCGGTGCGGAAACCGCCGGGCTCCACCGCCGTCACGTGGATGCCGAAGCTCGCCACCTCCTTGCCCAGCGTCTCGCTGATGCCCTCGAGCGCGAACTTGCTGCCGTGGTAGTAGCCCAGCCCCGGAAAGGTCACGAAGCCGCCCATCGAGGTGATGTTCAGGATGTGGCCGCGCCGGCGCGCGCGCATGAACGGCAGCACCGCCCGGGCCACGGCCACCGCGCCGAACACGTTCACCTCGAACTGCTGGCGCAGCTGGTCGAGCGACGATTCCTCGACCGTGCCTTCGTGCCCGTAGCCGGCGTTGTTGACCAGCACGTCGATCGGGCCGACCGAGGCCTCGACCTCGGCCACCACGCGCGGCACCTCGGCCTCGTGCGTGACGTCGAGCAGGCGCCCGAACGAGTGGCCGGGCTGCAGCGCGTCGAACTCGGCGCGCGCGGCCTCGTTGCGCAGCGTGCCCACCACGCGGTGGCCAGCGGCCAGCGCCTCCTGCGCCAGCGCGCGGCCGAAGCCGCTGCTGGCGCCGGTGATGAACCAGATCTTTGGGGAAGTCGAAGAAGCAGGCATGGCGAATGTCCTTGGAAGGGGGTGGAAGAAGCGATGACCTGACTGTGCGCGCGCCGCATCGCTTTGATAATCCGCCCAATCGACGAAGCACCTTGAAGCTTTTCTTCAAGATCAAACGGAAGCCACTCCATGCGCCAGGACCAGCTCGACGGCCTCGTCACCTTCGTGGCCGTGGCCGAAACCCGCGGCTTCTCGGCCGCCGCGGTGCGCCTGGGCGTCTCGCCCTCGGCCGTGAGCCAGGCGGTGCGGCTGCTCGAAAAGCGCGTGGGCGCGCCGCTGTTCAACCGCACCACGCGCAGCGTGAACCTCACCGAAGCCGGCGCTCGCTTTCTGGAACGCATCCGCCCGGCGGTGCAGGAGCTCGCCTCGGCCTCCGACGAACTGAGCGACAGCGCCGAGCGCCCCTCGGGCCTGCTGCGGCTCACGGTGCCGCGCGCGGCGTACCTCTTCGTGCTGCAACCGGCGCTCGCGGGCTTCCTGCGGGCGTACCCGCAGATCGATGTCGAGGTGTCGATCGACAGCGCGCTGGTCGACATCGTGGGCCAGGGCTTCGACGCCGGCATCCGCTTCGGCGGCATGGTCGAGCGCGACATGGTGGCCGTGAAAGTGGGCGCGCCGCTGGCCAACAGCATCGTCGCCGCGCCGCGCTACCTGGCCCAGCGCGGCACGCCCGTGCACCCGCGCGAACTGCTGGCGCACGACTGCATCGGCTTTCGCTTCGAGAGCTCGGGCCAGCTGGAGCGCTGGGAGTTCGAGAAGAACGGCGAGGCGATGACGCTGGCCGTGAGCGGGCGCCTGGTGATGAACGACGTGGCCGTGATGCTCGACGCGGCGGTGGACGGCATCGGCATCGCCAACCTGATCAGCAGCTACACCGAGCGCCACATCGCCGACGGCCGGCTGGTGCAGCTGCTGGCCGACTGGACCACGCCGCTGCCCGACCTCACGCTGTACTACCCCGACCGCCGGCGCGTGCCGCCCAAGCTGCGCGCGCTCATCGACTGCCTGCGCGCAACAACCCTGCCGGCGCCGGGCGTGTTGTTACAGGGCGGACGGGACGGCGGCCTATAGTGGGCCGCTATCCCTCAACCACCTCTTGGAGTTTCCAGTGAAGCCATTCATTGCCGCCGTGTTCGTGATCGCAATGGGCGCGCTGGTGTCGGGCTGCGCGGGCACCGGCTCGGCCGGCAGCGGCGCCAATGCATCGGGTGCGACCGGCGGCAGCGGCGTCACGGTGTTCGGCACCATCGACGCCGGCGTCAGCGGCACGACGAACAAGTCGTCGCGCTGAGCGCCCAGCGGTGTTGCCCGCTCAGGCCACGCCGGCAGTGCTGGCCAGGTAGCCGTGCAGCGCGCCCCGCAGCTGCCGTGACAGCGCCTGCAGATCGGGCCGCCCGCCGGTGCCGATGTGCGTGTGCGCCACCAGGCCGTAGATGATGGTCTGGCACACGCGGGCCACCTCCTTCACGTCCTTCTTCTGGCCATCGGCCGCCAGGTCGTTCGCGGCCTCGAGCACACCGACCCACTCGCCCACGAAGCGGTCGTACATCTTGCGGTAGGCCTCGGGGCTGGAGAGGTGCCGCTCCAGCAGGTAGTGCGCGCCCCAGGCCAGCGGCTGCGCGCGGTGCACCTCGAGCTGCGCGTCGATCACCGCGTCGACGATCTCGCGCAGCGGCCGGCCCGCATGCGCGGCGACGGCCGCGCGCATGTCCAGCAGCAGCGCCTTGGAGCGCAGGTGCAGGCAGACGCGCGCCAGGTCTTCCTTGTTCTCGAAGTACTCGTAGAAGCTGCCGAGCCCCGTGCCGGCCACGGCGGCAATCTCGCGGATGGTGATGGCCGCGTAGCCCTTCTCGACCAAAAGCCGAACAAAGGCCTCCTGCAGGGCCTGCGAGGTGTGACGGGCGCGGGACTGGCGCGGCTTTCTCCTCGGGGCGGCGGCCGGTGCGCGCGCGGCCGTCATGCGCGCCGAACCCGAACACCTTGCGCGCGGGTTGTTCCTAGAATTTTGAGTCCCATCGAATGGATTCTGCAATGGCCCCCGACGAAAGCCGCCCGGACGATTCCCACCCCGCCGTCTTCACGGCCCAAGGCGCCGATGCATGGCTGCCCAGCGCGCTGTCGCGCGGCCCCTGGGACCCGCGCGCGCAGCACGGCGGCGCGCCCTGCAGCCTGCTGGCGCACGTGGCCGAACGCGCGGCGCCCGGCCCGGGCTGGCAGCTGGCGCGGCTCACGGTCGAGCTGGTGAAGCCGGTGCCGGTGGCGCCGTTGACGACGCGCGCGCAGGTGCAGTCTTCGCGCGCCACGGTGCGCGTGGGCATCGACCTGCTGGCGGGCGAGGCGGTGGTGGCGCGCGCGCATGCGCTGCTGCTGGCCAAAAACCCGCTGGCGCTGCCGGCCGGCCTGCCGGGCTGGCCGCAACAGCAGCTGCGGCCGCTGCCTGGCGAGTGCAGCGAGCGCGTGCGCATTCCGGGCCTGCCCGACGGCGTGTCGTTCTACGGCAGCGCCGTGGAATCGCGCGTGGCCGAAGGCGACTCGGCGCAGCCCGGCCCGTGCAGCGCGTGGTTCCGGCTCGCGGTGCCGCTGGTGCGGGGCGCGGCCAACTCGCCCGCCATGCGCGCCGCGGCGGCGGCCGACTTCGGCAACGGCCTGAGCTGGGTGCTGCCGGCCGAGCGCTTCCTGTTCACCAACGCCGACATGAGCCTGAACCTGTTCCGCGCGCCCGAGGGCGAATGGATCGGCTTGCGCTCCGCCACCGAGGCGCACGGCGACGGCGCGGGCCTTGCCGTGTCCCACCTGTACGACGAGCGCGGGCCCGTCGGCATCGCCACCCAAACGCTGGTGCTGCGCGAACGCGCCGGCGCCTGACCCTTTTCACGGACAAGGAAGAGAAGAGAGACAGCGGCCATGACCACCACCGGCATCCACCCCGACAACCAGGTCCCCGAACTCAAGGACTACAACGTCTACACCAGCGACCCCACGCTGCGCGGCATGATCGCCAACGGCGGCGCCGCCTGGCGCGACGACGAGCTGGTGCGCCAGGGCGCGGAGTACGGCGCCGAGGCCACGCTGCGCGCCGCCGAACTCGCCAACCGCCACGAGCCCGAGCTGCACACGCACTCTCGCATCGGCGAGCGCATCGACCAGGTCGCGTTCCATCCCGCATGGCACACGATGATGATCGTCGCGCGGCGCAACGGCATCGCCAACCTGCCGTTCTTCGACGAGCGGCCCTCGGCCTGGGTGGGCTACGGCGCCTCGCTGTACATGCACAGCCAGATCGAGTCGGGCTCGACCTGCCCGACCACCATGACCAAGGCCTGCATTCCGGTGATGCGCCGCAACGCCGCGCTGTACGCCGTGCTGCGCGACAAGCTGGCGTCGAACGAACACGATGCGCGCGACATTCCGCTGGAACGCAAGACCTCCGTGACCGTCGGCATGGGCATGACCGAGAAGCAGGGCGGCAGCGACGTGCGCAGCAACACCACGCGCGCCGTGCCCGCGGGCAGCGGCCCGTGGGGCGAAGCGTTTCTTCTCACCGGCCACAAGTGGTTCTTCTCGGCGCCGATGTGCGACGGCCACCTGGTGCTGGCCAAGACCGACGAGCACGGGTCGTCGTGCTTCTTCGTGCCGCGCTGGCGGCCCGACGGCAGCAAGAACCCCATCCACATCCAGCGGCTGAAGGACAAGGTGGGCAACCGCTCCAATTCCAGCAGCGAGGTGGAGTTCAAGGAAGCCTGGGGCGTGCTGGTGGGCGACGAGGGCCGCGGCATCCCGACCATCATCGAGATGGCGACCGTCACCCGGCTGGACTGCGCGCTGGCCAGCGCCGGCTTCATGCGCCAGGCCTTCGCGCAGGCGCTGCACTACACGCGCAACCGCCATGCCTTCGGCAAGGCGCTGGTCGACCAGCCGGTGATGACCGAGCTGCTGGCCGACATGGCGCTCGAGTCGCAGGGCGCCACGCTGCTGGCCATGGGCCTGGCCTCGCGCTTCGGCTCCGCCGCGCCCATCGACACGGCCTGGCGCCGGCTGCTCACGCCCGCGGCCAAGTTCTGGAACTGCAAGCGCGCGGTGGCGCTCACAGGCGAGGCGATGGAGGTGTTCGGCGGCAACGGCTACGTGGAAGACGCGCCCATGGGCCGGCTGTTCCGCGAGGCGCCGGTCAACTCGATCTGGGAAGGCTCGGGCAACGTGATGTGCCTGGACGTGCTGCGCGCCGTCTCGCGCAACCCCGACGACGTGCACCTGGTGCTCGACCAATTGGGCGACATCGCCACCGGCGAGCCGCGCCTGCAGGCCGAGCTGCAGGCGGTGCGCCGGATGGTGCAGCTGCCGCCGCAGGACCTGGAGCGCCAGGCACGCCGCTTCACGCAGCGGCTGGTGCTGGCGGCGCAGGCCTGCCTGATGCTGGAGCACGCGAGCGCCGAGGCCTCGGCCGCCTTCCTGTCGAGCCGCTTCGATCCCGACTGGGGCGCGGTGACGGGCATCAGCGCCGGCACCAGCGATCCGGGCGCGCTGGTGCGCGCGGCCTGGCGTTGAAAGAACAGGAGTTGATGAAAGGGCGCTGAAAGCGCGCCGCGCTCAGCGCCGAAGCAGCGCCTGGCGCAGCAACCGCGCCGCGCGGTTGCGAATGCGCCCCGGCATGTCGCGCATGCTGCCCGTGCTGGTGCGCGGCGCCACCTTGGCGGTGGCGCAGGCCCACAGGAAGTCGTGCAGGATGGGCGTGTCGTCCACCGTCTCGGTGCTGCCGTACTTGTGGAACTCGGGGTGCCACTGGGTCGCGGAGATGTAGCTGCGGCCGCGGTCGGACCGGCGGCGAATGGCCTCGGGCACACGGTCGGGCAGGCTCCAGGCCTCGACGTCGAAGCCGGGGGCGATGTCCTTCACGCCCTGGTGGTGGATGCTGTTGACGCGCGCGCTCCGAACCTCGGGGTAGAGCTTGGCCAGCCGCGTGCCCTGCACGATCTCGATCTGGTGAAAGTTCTGGTCGTAGGTCACCGGGTCGCGGTGCTTCAGCGTCTCGGGGTGGCCGTGCTGCTCCTCGATGTCCTGGTACAGCGTGCCGCCGAAGGCCACGTTGATGAGCTGCAGCCCGCGGCACACGCCGAAGATGGGCTTGCCGGCCTGCTCGAAGGCCTCGACCAGCGCCAGGTCGTAGAGGTCGCGGATGCGGTCGCCGACCCAGGCGTCCTTCAGCGGCACCTCGCCGTAGCTGCCGGGCCAGACGTCCGCGCCGCCGTGCATCACCACGCCGTCGAGCCACTCGGCGTAGTGCGACAGCTTGGTGTCGCCGCGCGCGGTGTCGCCGGTGGGGCAGGGCACCATCACCACCATGGCGCCGGCGGACATGAGCCAGTGCGCGATCGATTGCTCGACGTACTGCAGCGTCTTGTTGGAGAAGAGCGAGCGGGCCGGGTCGGCGTGCGAGAAGCAGGCGGACAGGCCGATCTTGAGCCGGGCGGAAACAGGTTGTGTCATCACGGGACCGTCGTCGGAGGGAGCCGGACGCGGTGTGCGCAAAGGTGTGCCGAAGGAGCGGAAATGAAAGTCCATTGTGGCTCGTTGGCCTCTCGCACGGGGTCGGACGACACGCCAAGTATGCTTTCAACGCCACCAGGACCAAGAAGGAAGACAAGCCGATGAAAACGATCAAGGGCCCGGCCATTTTTCTGGCCCAGTTCGCCGGAGACACTGCCCCGTTCAACACGCTCGACGGCATCGCCGGATGGGCCGCGGGGCTGGGCTACAAGGGCGTGCAGATCCCCAGCTGGGACGCGCGACTGTTCGACCTGAAGAAGGCCGCGCAGAGCCGGACCTACTGCGACGAGGTGAAGGGCACGCTCGCGAAGCACGGGCTGGAGATCACCGAGCTCTCGACCCACCTGCAGGGCCAGCTGGTGGCGGTGCACCCGGCCTACGACGCGGGCTTCGACGGCTTCGCGGCGCCCGAGGTGCGCGGCGACCCGGTGCGGCGCCAGCAGTGGGCGGTGGAGCAGCTGCACTTCGCGGCGAAGGCCTCGGCCAACCTGGGCCTTACGGCGCACGCGACCTTCTCGGGCGCGCTGGCATGGCCGTACCTGTATTCGTGGCCGCCGCGCCCGCCGGGCCTCATCGAGGAAGCCTTCGACGAACTGGCGCGCCGCTGGCGCCCGATCCTCGATGCCTTCGACGCCGCGGGCGTGGACGTGGGCTACGAGATCCACCCCGGCGAAGACCTGCACGACGGCGTGAGCTACGAGATGTTCCTGGAGCGCGTGAACAACCACCCGCGCGCCTGCCTGCTGTACGACCCGAGCCATTTCCTGCTGCAGCAGCTCGACTACCTGGCGTACATCGACCACTACCACGAGCGCATCAGGATCTTTCACGTGAAGGACGCCGAGTTCAACCCGACCGGCAAGCAGGGCGTGTACGGCGGCTTCCAGAGCTGGATCAACCGGGCCGGACGCTTCCGCTCGCTGGGCGATGGACAGGTCGACTTCAAGGGCATCTTCTCGAAGATGGCGCAGCACGACTTCCCGGGCTGGGCGGTGCTGGAGTGGGAGTGCTGCATCAAGCACCCGGAAGACGGCGCGCGTGAAGGCGCGAAGTTCATCGCCGAGCACATCATCCACGTGGCGGACCGGGCGTTCGACGACTTCGCGGCCGGCGCGGTGGATGTGGCGGCAAACAAGCGGATGCTGGGAATCGGCTGAGGCGAGCCATCGCTCTGCGAATACTTCGAATATTGCGTTTATTTCGTTTAAGCCTAATATGGGTCCTGAAACCCTGCGTCCCGGATGCATTCGCATCGGGCGGCGGCGGCAAAGGACCTCCATGAACGAGCACGACGTACTAGACCCTGCAAGCGCGGCAGAAGCCGAGATGGCGGCTGTCGCTCACCAATGCCTGGTGTCCGCGCTGGACCACTCGAATGCCGATCACATCAAGATGATCCTCGACCTCTCGGGAAGCGACGGCGAAACCCGGGAATCTCCCGTCCTGGAACTGCCGCCGCGCGCGCTGAGATTCTTCGCCGACGTTCTGCGTCAGATGGCGAAGCGCGAACCCATGCTGCTCATGCCTCAAAAGCACGAGCTGACGACGCAGGACGCGGCCAACTTCCTGAATGTCTCCCGGCCCTTCATCGTCAGCGAGATCGAAGCCGGACGTCTGAAGTGCCGTCTTGTAGGCACCCACAGGCGCATCGAGTACGACGAACTTCGCCGATACCGTGCCGAGCAGAAGCAGCGGTCGGAGAAGTCGCTCCAGGAGGTCACGAAGCTGTCCGAGGACCTGGGGCTGGAGTTCTAGTTGGCGGGATCGTCGCGCTGCACGGCCGTGCTGGATGCCAATGTCCTGTATCCGACGTTGGTGCGCGACATCCTGATGAGCCTTGCCGTTGCCGACCTGTACCACGCGCGCTGGAGCGCCACGATCCAGGCGGAGTGGATGCGCAACCTGTCATCCCAACGGCCCGATATCGCAGCCCGTTTGCCGGCATTGGCCGATGCGATGAATGCGGCGGTGCCGGACAGCGTGATCACCGGCTACGAATCGCTGATTTCCTCGATCGAGCTGCCCGACGCGGACGATCGCCATGTCGTGGCGGCGGCCATCGTCGGCCACGTCGATGCGATCGTCACGTTCAATCTCGACGACTTTCCGTCGAGCGCGCTCGACCGGTTCAACATCGAAGTCCAGCATCCGGACCGGTTCGTGATGAACCAGCTTCACTTGCACAAGCTCAAGGCACTGACCGCGCTCAAGCAGATGCGCGCGCGGTGGAAGCAGCCGGAAAGAACCGCACGGGAGCTGGTGGAGGCACTGGACAAGCGAGGGCTGCCGCTGACAGCGGATCTTCTTAGCGAAGCCATCGACCTGATCTAGTTGCCGCCTACAGCAGCGCGACCAGCCGGCGCACAGCGCCGTCGATCTGCGCCTCCCCGATCAGCCCGTACCCGAACGCCAGTCCGTTGGGCACGCCCGGCGCGTTGGCATCGAGCGCGAAACGCGACAGCGGCGGCAGCACGATGCCGGCCGCGGCGGCGCGCTCGACCACCGCATCGGCCCGCGTGGCACCCAGCAGCCGGGCCGACAGGTGCAGCCCCGCGTCGGACGCAACGGCTTCGAGCCGCCCCGCGCCGTGCCGCGCCAGCGCCTCGAGCAACGCGGTGCGCCGCGCGCCGTACAGCTTGCGCATCTTGCGGATGTGGCGCGCCAGGTGCCCTTCGGCGATGAACGCGGCCAGCGCCTCCTGCGCCAGCACCGGGCCGTGCCAGTCGGCCAACTCGCGCGCCCGCACCAGCGCGGCGCGCGCCCAGGGCGGCGCCACCACGAAACCCAGCCGCAGCGCGGGAAACAGGCTCTTGGAAAAGGTGCCGACGTAGAAGACCGACTCGGCCCGGTCGAGCGTCTGCAGTGCGTCGAGCGGGCGGCCGGCAAAGCGGAACTCGCTGTCGTAGTCGTCCTCGATGACGACCGCGTTGCGCGCCCGCGCGAAGGCCAGCAGGGCGGCACGGCGCGGCGGCGACATCGCCACGCCGGTGGGGAACTGGTGCGAGGGCGTCACGCAGACCACGCGGGCCTCGGGCGGGATGCGGTCCACGCACATGCCTTCGTCGTCGGTCGGCACGGTCACCACCCGGGCGCCAGCCGCCAGCATGGCCTCGCGCAGCGACGGATAGAACAGCTGCTCGACCGCGACCACGGTGCGCCCAGGCACCACGAGGATGCGCGCCAGCAGCCCGAAGGCCTGCTGCGCGCCGGCGGTGACGACGACGTCGGCGGCGGTGCAGCCGACCGCGCGCGTGAACGACACGTGCCCCGCGATCGCCTCGCGCAATGCGGCCTGGCCCTGCGGGTCGGCGTAGTCCGCGAAACGAGCGGCCTGTCGCGCGGTATGGCGCAGTGCGCGGTCCGACAGGCGGCGCCAGATGTCGAAGGGAAACAGGCTCACGTCGGGCAGGCCGACGCGGAAGTCGTCGCGCGCGGCCTGCGGCTGCAGCGTGGGCGCGAGGTCGGCGCCGGGCACGTCGAGCGGCACCAGCCGGGGGTCGCGCCTTGCTGGCGTCGAGGCTTTCGGAGCGCGGCCACTTCGACTGCCACGACCGCCATGACCGCCGCGAGCAATCGGCAGCGTGTCGGCCACGTAGGTGCCGGCGCCGGGGCGGGCCAGCAGGTAGCCCTCGCTCAGCAGCAGGTCGTAGGCCGCGAGCATGGTGTTGCGCGACACGCCCAACTGCTGCGCCAAGGCCCGTGTGGCGGGCAGGCGCGCGCCGGGCTGCAGCCGGCCGTCGAGGATGGCGCTGCGCAGTTGCCGGTGCAGTTCGCGCAGCAGGTCGCGCGAGCCGGCGCCCGGCAGGCGGAGGGCGAGTTCGAAAAGTGGCTCCATGAACTTCGCCGATTGTGGTTCTTTTGAAGAGCCAATTGCAAACCTATCCTGAAGGCATCGAACACCCTCCAAGGAGCCCTTCATGCCCACCGATCCCGCTGCGCCCCGGCCCGACACGCTGCCCGCGAGCCTCGCCTGGCTCGCGCTGGGCGCCTTCGCCATCGGCACCGAGAGCTTCATCGTCGCGGGGCTGCTGCCCGTGCTCGCGGCCGACCTGCAGGTGAGCGCCGCGCGCGCCGGGCAACTGGTGCTGCTGTTCGCGCTGAGCTACGCGATCGGCTCGCCGCTGATGGCCGCGCTGTTCGCGCGCTTCGACCGCCGGCCGCTGCTGGTCGCGAGCCTCGCGGCGTTTTCGGGGCTGACGCTGGCGGCGTCGATGGCGCACGGCTTCACGCAACTGGCGTTGGCGCGGGTCGCGCTGGGGCTGGTGGCGGGCGTGTTCTTGCCGACCGCGAGCGCAATGGCGGCGGCCATGGTGGCGCCCGCGCTACGCGGCCGGGCGCTGGCCATCGTGAGCGGCGGCGGCACGGTGGCGGTTGCGCTCGGCGTGCCGCTGGGCGCGTGGATCGCGGGCTGGGGCGGCTGGCGCACGGCCTACCTGCTGATTGCCGCGGTGGCGGTGCTGGCGACCGCCGGGCTCGCGCTCGGCCTGCCGCGCGATGCGGCACGGGCGCCGGCCCCCACGCAGCGCGCTCCCGCCTTCGCCGTGGCGCGCGAACCGGGCGTGCTGCCCGCGCTGCTGGTGACCATGCTCTGGGCGACGGGCGGCTTCAGCTTCTACACGTACATCGCGCTGTTCCTGTCGGGCACGCTGGGCTTCGGCGCCGAAGGAGTGAGCGCGGTGTTCTTCGCGATCGGCGTGGCGGCGGCGCTGGGCACGGCGGCCGGCGGCTGGGCCACCGACCGCTTCGGCGCCGACCGCATGGCGCAGGGCTTCGCGCTGATGCTGGTGGTGGTGCTGGGCGGGCTCTCGTTCGCCGCGCAGATGCTGCCGCGCGGGCTGGCGCTGCCGCTGGTCGTGGCGCTGTCGGCGCTGTGGGGCTTCGCGGGCTGGGGCTTCGGGCCGGCGCAGGCGGTGCGGCTGATCCGGCTGGCGCCGGAACGCGCGCCGATGACGCTGTCGCTGCACGCGTCGGCGGTCTACCTCGGCATTGCGGCCGGCTCGGCGCTGGGCGGCGCGGCGATCGAACTGGCCGGCGTGGGCGCGGTGGGCTGGGTGGGCGCGGCCGCTCAATTCGCGGGGCTGGTGCTGCTGCTGCGTGCGGCACACCATGCACGAAAGGCACGCGCGGCCCGTTGCGCTGCGACGGAGCTATGTTTTTGATAGCAAATAGCGCTTGATCAATGGCCCTTCGGGGCCTTTTTCATGGAATCGTTGTAATTAAGACAAGCAGCTGTCATGCCTCGCAAGCTATAATGTCGGGTTCGTTTCGATACCACGACGAAGAATTTCGTCAATACCGCCGGCTGACCTGCACTGTCCCTTGGATTCTTCAGGCCCCTCATTCCCAAGCCGGCTTCACAGTGTGTTGGAGCGCCAGACCGGGCGCCCATGATTGCCACCACTGCCTTCGTTCTTGTTGAAGCGAATAGCGCGTTCGCCGCGCCATTCCGGCCGGCCCACGCCCGTTTTCAATTGTTTTTCAGGCACTTCGCGCTTTGCATCTGCGCGCTGTGCCAAGGCTTCATGGACATCATTCAACACAGTATCGCGGTGGGCAAGTACCTTGTTTCCCCGCTCATTCGACACCAGGACGACGGCAACTTCGCCGCTTCCGTCTCGATCCGCTCCGGCCACGGCAGCGGCATGCACGACCGCGTGATGCGTTTCACGCCGCGCTTTGCCAGCCATGCCGCCGCCCTGGGCTATGCCATCGACCAGGGCCTCGGCTGGGTGCGCGAACGCGCCCCCCAGGTCTCGAAGACGGCCCCTCTCGCGCTTGCATGCGCGGGCTGAAACAATCACGCCCAAATCCATCTCCAACACACATCGAACGATTCAGAGGTAACCACACATGCCCAAGGAAGAACTGATCGAAATGAACGGCGCAGTGACCGAAGTCCTGCCCGACTCGCGCTACCGCGTCACGCTCGACAACGGCCATCAGCTGATCGCCTACAGCGGCGGCAAGATGCGCAAGCACCACATCCGCATCCTGGCGGGTGACAAGGTGTCGCTCGAACTCTCGCCCTACGACCTGACCAAGGGCCGTATCACCTTCCGTCACCTGGAACGTCGCGGCCCGCCGCCGACCGGCGGCAACAACTCTCCCCGCCGCTGATCCGCGATTGACGAAGGCCTTGCGGCGCCCCGCGAAGGGCGCTGGCAAGGCTTTTTGTTTTTCGTGGGCCACGGCTGCTGAACGAATGACCACACCCACTCCCACAGCCGGCGGCACCCCAGCCGACAACGGCTTCGCCACGCTGGCGCTTTCGCCCCAGATGCTGGCCAACCTCACCCAGCTCGGCTACACGCAGATGACGGCCATCCAGGCCGCCGCGCTGCCGCCGGCGCTGCTCGGCAAGGACCTGATCGCCCAGGCCAAGACCGGCAGCGGCAAGACCGCCGCCTTCGCGCTGGCGCTGCTGTCCAACCTGAACCCGCGCCGCTTCGCCATCCAGGCGATGGTGCTGTGCCCCACGCGCGAACTGGCCGACCAGGTCACGACCGAAATCCGCCGCCTGGCGCGCGCGGAAGAAAACATCAAGGTCGTCACGCTGTGCGGCGGCGTTGCACTGCGCGGGCAGATCGCCAGCCTGGAGCACGGCGCGCACATCGTCGTGGGCACGCCGGGGCGCATCATGGACCACCTCGAGCGCGAGAACCTCGACCTCGGAGCGCTCAACACGCTGGTGCTCGACGAGGCCGACCGCATGCTCGACATGGGTTTCTTCGAAGACATCGTGAAGGTGGCGCGCCAGTGCCCCAAGGAACGCCAGACGCTGCTGTTCTCGGCCACCTACCCCGAAGGCATCGCCAAGCTCGCGCAGCAGTTCATGAAGAACCCCGAGCAGATCACGGTGCAGGCGCAGCATGAAGGCAGCAAGATCCGCCAGCGCTGGTACCAGGTGAAGGACAGCGACCGGCTGCACACCGTGAGCCTGCTGCTCGACCATTTCCGCCCCGTCAGCACGCTGGCCTTCTGCAACACCAAGCAGCAGTGCCGCGACCTCGTCGAGGTGCTGCAGGCGCAGGGCTTCAGCGCGCTGGCGCTGTTCGGCGAGCTGGAGCAGCGCGAGCGCGACCAGGTGCTGGTGCAGTTCGCCAACCGCAGCTGTTCGGTGCTGGTGGCCACCGACGTGGCGGCGCGCGGCCTCGACATCTCGCACCTCGAAGCCGTGATCAACGTCGACGTGACGCCCGACTCCGAGATCCACATCCACCGCGTGGGCCGCACCGGCCGCGTGGGCCAGCAGGGCGGCTCGGAAGGGCTGGCGCTGAACCTGGCCAGCATGAACGAGATGGGCTTCGTCGGGAAGATCGAGCAGCTGCAGGGCCGCGAGTCGGAATGGCACGACCTGGCCGAGCTCACGCCGGGCAAGGGCGCACCGCTGCAGCCGCCGATGGCCACGCTGCAGATCGTGGGCGGGCGCAAGGAAAAGATCCGCGCCGGCGACGTGCTGGGCGCGCTGACCGGCGACTGCGGCTATGCCAAGGACCAGGTCGGCAAGATCAACGTCAACGAGTTCTCGACCTACGTGGCGGTGGACCGCGCCATTGCCGAGGAAGCGGCGCGCAAGCTCTCCAGCGGCCGCGTGAAGGGCAAGTCGGTCAGGGTGCGGATGCTGACGCTGCAGTCCGAGTAACTGCCGCTGCAGGCTGCGGCGTGGCAAGCGCCGCGGCTTCGGCATGCGCCGAGGTTGGCGCCACGGGTGCATCGAGCACCGGGGCCGGTGCCGCATCGGGCGCCTGCTGCCGCGCCAGCTTTGCGGCCAGCCTGAAGGCCACCACCACCGCCAGCAAGCCGAAGATCGACGAGCCCACGGCCTGGCCGATCAGCACGCCGGCCGCGCCGTAGTGCGAGCCCCACCACGCGAACGGGATCGTGCCCAGCGTGGCGCGCCCCCAGTTGAACCCGGTCGACAGCAGCGGATGCCCGAGGTTGTTGAACGACGCGTTCGCCACGAACAGCCCGCCCGCGAAGAAGAAGCTCGCGGCCAGCCAGCTGCAGAACAGCGAGATCAGCTCGGCCGCCAGCCCGTCGGCCGAGAACGCGCGGATCAGCACGCCCTGGCCCAGCGCCAGCACCAGCCACGCCACCGCGACCGACGCCACCATGAACAGCAGGCTGTCGCGCAGCCCCTCCTGCACGCGCTTGTATTGCCCCGCGCCCAGGTTCTGCGCCAGGATCGGCCCGACCGCGCCGCTGAGCGCGTAGACCAGCCCGAAGGCCACCGGCGTGAGCCGGTCGATGGTGGCCGCGCCCGCCACCGCCGACGGGCCGAACTGCGCCACCGCATGCGTGACGAAGGCCGCGCCCACCGGCGTGGCCAGGTTGGTCAGCACCGCCGGCCCGGCCACCGTGCCGAGCGCGCGTGCGTCTCCGGCCAGGCGCGATGCATCGAAGCGCCCGAGCATGCGGTGCTTCACCATCACGCCGTGCAGCCCGATGGCCGCCAGCACCGTGCGCGAGACCACCGCGCTGATGGCCGCGCCGTCGAGCCCCAGCCCGAAGCCGAAGATCAATATCGGGTCGAGCACCGCCGTCACGAAGGCCGCCGCGAGCGTCACCGTCATCGAGCGGCGCGCGTCGCCCACCGAACGCAGCAGCGCCGAGGTCGCCATGCCGACGCCCAGCAGCGGCAGCGTGTGCACCGTCACCGACAGGTAGCGCTGCGCGAGCCGCGCCGTCTCGCCCTGCGCGCCGAGCGCGTGCAGCGCCGGGTGCAGGAAGAAGGCCGTGCCCGTGCCCACGACCACCGAGAGCGCCGCCATCAGCACCAGGCTGGAGGTGCCGATGCGGCGCGCGTCTTCGGTGCGCCCGGCGCCCACCGTGCGCGACACCACCGCCGCGATGCCGATGGTCAGCCCGATGCACAGCGACGCGTGGAAGAACCCCACCACGCCCGCGAAGCCGACCGCCGCGGCCGTCTCCTTTTCGCCGAGCAGCGAGATGTAGAACAGGTTGATCAGATCGACCGCGAACACCGCGATCAGGCCGATGGCGCCGGTGCCCGCCATCACGCAGACATGGCGCAGCAGCGACCCCGAAACGAAGCGTGCACGCGCGACACTGCCGGTTGCTTCCGTTACCGGCATGTGAAATCCATGGTGTGGCCTAATTGCGGGTCGAACATTCATCACTTTTACCCGAGCTTTTCATGCCCAAGACATTCCGTACCGAAGCCGAACGCGTTGCCACCCCCAAGCCGACGCCGATGCCCGGCTACACCGCGCCTCGCTCCGGTGGCGGCCAGAAGGTCAGCCTCGAACGCGGCACCGCAACGCGCAGCAAGAAGAACCCTGGCAAGCGCCCCACGAAGGGCGGCTGATCCAGCCCCGCTGGCTCCCCGCAGCCACGACGAACGCGCCCACGGGCGCGTTTTGTCGTTGGGGCGGCAGTTCATGCAGCTATAAGCAAGCGATGTCCGACGACAACCAGATCTTTATTCCCCCCTCGTTCTTCGCGGTGTACAGCGACGCGCGCCAGCGCCTGAGCGAGCCCATCGCCGTGGTGCGCGCGCGCTACGAGATCTGCGAAGACCTCGCCAACCACCTCGTGGGCCACGCGCAGATCCAGCACCACACCGAGGTGCCGGTCGAAAGCGAGATCCTGCGGCGCATCCACGCCGGGCTGGACACGCCAGAGTCGGGCGTATCGAACGCCGAGGCCACGTGGATCGTGCAGCGGCTGGCCGAGCTGCTGGGCTGGGACAGCCCGGAGCCCACGCCGGCCCCGGCGCCCGAAGCCGACTGACCGCCCGCAGCGGCGATCCGTGCTGCTCAAGGTCGGAGAACTCGCCAGGCACACCGGCCTCACGGTGCGCACGCTGCACCACTGCGACGCCATCGGCCTGCTCGCGCCCTCGGCGCGCTGCAAGCGTAATGCGGCGGCCGGCCCGGTGTGCTTCGCCGCAGCCCTCGTGCTGCTGCGCGCATCGCGTGGCGCCAATGGCTCGGCGCCGCATCACCTTCCCCACGCCGCGTTCTGGATCGCCTTCGCCTGCAACGCGGCCGCGCGGCTGTGGAGCTTCGCGCTGATCGGCGGTTTCTTGCGCTACCTGCCGCGCCAGAACGCCGCGTTCGTGGCGCTCGCCAGCTACCAGTTGCGGGTGCGCCGCACGCGCATCGGCACGCTGCTGAACGGTCAGCGCGCCGACAGCCGTTCCACCAGGAAGTCGACGAAGACCCGCGTCTTCGCCGCCAGGTGACGCGACGGATAGACCGCGTACACCGGCGTCCTGTCGGCCTCCCAATCTTCCAGCACCGCCTGCAGCCGGCCGGACGCCAGCTCGCCCTCGACATAGATGCGCGGGATCAGGCTCAGCCCGAAACCCGCGAGCACCGCGTCGCGCACGGCGATGCTCGAGCTGACCTTGTAGCGCCCGTCGATCGGCACGGCCACGCTGCGGCCGGCGCGCGTGAAGGTCCACTTGTTCGCGTGGTCCGACAGCGTGAACTGCACGCACTCGTGCGCCTTCAGGTCTTCGGGCTGCGCGGGCCGGCCACGGTCGGCGAAGTAGCCGGGCGCGCCGCACAGCACGTGCGCCATGGTCGTGAGCCGGCGCGCGACCAGGCTGGAATCTTCCAGCCGGTCGCTGCCGCGGATGACCAGGTCGTAGCCCTCGCCGATGAGGTCGCTGCGGCTGTCCTGCAGGTTCAGCTCGAGCCGCAGGTTCGGGTAGCGGCGCATGAACTCGGCGATGGCGGGCGACAGCGCGGTGAGCGTGAAGGTCATCGGCGCGCTCACGCGCAGCACGCCGCCGGGGCTGCTGCCCATGGGCGCGAGCGCGGCGTCGGCCTCGCTCAGGTCGTCGAGGATGCGCGACAGCCGCTCGACATAGGCCGCGCCCGCCTCCGTGAGGCTCATCTGGCGCGTGGTGCGGTTGATGAGCCGCACCTTCAGGTGCGCCTCCAGCTCGGCGATGTTCTTGCTGACGGCCGCCGCTGATAGCCCCATCTGCCGCGCGGCGCCGGCGAAGCTGCCCGCGGCTGCGGTGGTGCGGAAGACCTTGAGGGCCGTGAGATGGTCCATGCGCGATTGACGACTGTCGGTAAAGAATCAATTCATTATTCGAGCATTCACAACCATGGGTCAACTACTTAGATTCGACCCATGACACGCCGCACAAGCCCTGCCAGCCCCGCCAGCCCCGCCAACCCCGCCAACTCCGCCAACTCCGCCAGCCGCACGAGCCGCACCACCGACGTCCTCCTCACCGCGACCGCACCCGCCATCTGGGGCAGCACCTACATCGTCACCACCGAGTTGCTGCCGGCCAACTACCCGCTGACGGTCGCGCTGCTGCGCGCATTGCCTGCCGGCCTGCTGTTGCTGCTGATCGTGCGCAAGCTGCCCGAGCGCGCGTGGTGGGGCCGCATCTTCGTGCTGGGCGCGCTGAACTTCTCGGTGCTGTGGGCCATGCTGTTCCTCGCGGCCTACCGCCTGCCGGGCGGCGTGGCGGCCACCATCACCTCGGTGCAGCCGCTGATGGTGGTGTTCCTGGCCAGCGCCTTCCTGGGCGCGCCGGTGCGCGCGCTGTCGGTGGTGGCGGCGGTGGTCGGCATCGGCGGGGTGGCGCTTCTGGTGCTCACGCCGAACGCGGCGCTCGACGCCATCGGCATCGCCGCGGCCGTGGCCGCCGCCGTATCGATGGCCTTCGGCACCGTGTTGAGCCGCCGCTGGCAGCCGCCGGTGTCGGCACTGGCCTTCACCGCCTGGCAACTCACCGCGGGCGGCCTGCTGCTGTTGCCGTTCGCGCTGCTGCTGGAGCCGCCGCTGCCCGCGCTCACGCTGCACAACTGGATCGGCTTCGGCTGGCTCGGCCTCGTGGGCGCTGCGCTGACCTACATCGTGTGGTTCCGCGGCGTGGCGCGGCTGGAGCCCTCGGCGATCGCGCCGCTGGCCTTCCTGAGCCCGGTGACGGCGGTGATCCTGGGCTGGGCGCTGCTGGGGCAGGCGCTGTCGGCGTGGCAGGTGGCGGGGATCGGCATCGTCATTGCGAGCATCTGGCTCAGCCAGCGCGCGCAGCGCGGGGCGCAGCCGGTGGTGCGCGCCGTGCCGGCGGCGCGTCAGGCCGGCTGAGCCGAGGGTGAGGTGGCTTGCCTGAGCAGGCTCAGGTAGCCGGGCTGCACTTCCATGCGCGCCGTTGCGCCCTGGCGCCGCAGCAGGCGGTGCGCCTTCGGCAGGGCCCAGCAGGGCAGGTTGGTGAACATGTGGTGCTCGCAGTGGTAGTTGACCCAGTAGGGCGCCACCAGCAGGCGTTCGAGCCAGCCGGCGTGCGTGGTGCGCGCCTGGCGCATCGGGTCGACCTCGTTCTGCGCGACCAGCGCATGCTCGGCAATGTTGCGCACGCGGCTCACCAGCGGCAGCCAAGTGGCCATGGGCAGCAGCCACATCAGGAGCCAGGCCCACCCATGGCCCGCGACGGCGAAAGCCAGGAAGCCGAGGCCGTTGGCGACCAGGAAGCGCTTGTCCTTCGCCAGCTCGCGGCCGAACACTTTCAGCGCCGACTCGCCCGGCGCACGGTTGCGCATGCCCTCGGCGATGTGGCCGAAGCGCTGCTTGTAGAAGGTCTGCCCGCTCAGGTCGCGCACGACCTTGCGCCACATCGACGCGCGCGTGATGGGAAAGGGCGCCGACAGCACCAGGTCGGGGTCTTCGGCCTGCTGCACGAAGCGGTGGTGCTGCAGGTGGTACGGCCGGTAGTCGCGCAGCGTCGACGAGCACAGCCAGTAGCCGACCCAGTCGTTCACCTTGCGGTTGCGGTGCAGCCCGGCATGCGCCGCGTCGTGCATGAGGATGAACAGGCCCAGCTGCCGCGTGCCGACGATCGGCACCATGAGCGGCACGGTCCACGGCCACACGATGCCCACGAGCATCGCCGCGCCGATCGTGCCCCAGCAATGCAGCACCAGCCACAGCCCCCTCCACGACGAACGCGTGGTGAGCGAGCGCCACTCTTCGGTGCTGAAGAAGTCTTCGGGTTGGGCGCGGGGGGCGACGGCCATGCGTTTCAGTATGCGCCGGCATGCCGCGCAGGACACGCGGAATTCCCCGGGTACGGGCTTGGCAGAATCGCGCAGCCTCGGCCGATCGCTCCGAGAAGGACGCCCGCCATGCCCCTCGTGACCATCCGCCTCGCGCGCCGCGAGCCCCCCGCTTCGAAGGAACAGAAAGCCGCGCTCATCGCCGGCGCCACGAAGCTCATGCAAGACGTCCTGGGCAAGCGACCGGAAGACGTGACCGTGTTGATCGACGAGATCGACCCCGACAACTGGGGCCAGGGTGGGGAAAGTGCGACGGTGCTGCGGCAGCGCCGGCGCGAGGAAAGCGTCGACGGAGGCGCCCGGGCGGGCGGTGAACCGCCCGGCTAACGCCCCCGCTTACTTGTCGATGATCTTGCGCGCGAAGACTTCGAGGTAGTCCATCAGCCGCTCGGCGCCCGCGATGGCGGCGGCCTCGTCGCCGGTGGCGATGCCCTGCGCCAGCTCGAGGTGCGCGTTCGCCCCCTCGACGATCTCGCCTTCGTGCTGGTAGGCGTACCAGAAGCGCCGGCACTGCACGATCGGCGGAATCACGGCCTTCACCGCCGAGTCGTTGTGGCTCGCCTGGTGGTTGACGAGGTCGAGCGCATGGTCGGCGCGCATGTAGTCGGTGAGGTCGCCGCGGCCCGCGGCCTCGACCATCAATTCGGCGCAGCGGACGATGCCGGTGCGCTGCAGCGCGGTGGCGCGGCGCGCCGAGCAGGCGGCAATCAGCCGCTCGAGCACGCGCCGGGTCTGGATCACGTCGAGATGGTCCGCCAGGTCGATGGCCGACACCAGCAGCCCGCGGCGCGGCTGCTGCACGATGAGGCCGATGGACACCATGCGCATCAGCGCCTCGCGCACCGGCGTGCGGCCCAGGCCCGTGCGCTCGGCCAGTTCGGCCTCGACGATCTGGCTGCCGGGCAGGATCTGCAGGGTGGACAGCAGCGCCTCGATGGCGTCGTAGGCCACGTCGGCGGCACGGCGCTTGGGCAGGGGTCGGGGGTCGGGGGTCGGGGGTCGGGGCGGCCATGGTGTTCTTCTGCGGATGCGGCGTCATTGTCGGGCGTCGTCCCGGGCCGCGAGCGCCGCCAGTGTCCCGATGCGGACCGGCGACAGCGGCGGGCGCGGCACGGGCGGCGCCCAGCCGAAGAGAAACTGCGCCGCGTCACCGCACACGCGGCCCTGGCAGGCGCCCATGCCGCAGCGGCGGTGCAGCTTGGCGTCGGTCCAGCCCGTGCATGCCGCGAGCGCGGACAGGGGTACGTCTTCGCAGCGGCACACGAGCGTGTCGGGCTGCGGCATCGACTTGATGTCCGGCGCCAGCGCGAAGCTGCGGTGCAGCTGCGCGGCGAAGGCGTCCCAGCGGGCGCGCTCGCCTTCGTGCGCCTTGGCCTCGCGCGCATTGCCGGCGGCCGCATGGCCCGCGATGGTCCCCTGCGCCAGCGCGCGTTCGCTGCCGCCGAAGCCCGTGCACTCGCCGGCCGCATAGACGCCCGCGACGCTGGTGGCTTGCAGGGCATCGACCGACAGCGCTTGCGCCGTGAGCGCGCAGCCGAGCAACTGGCCAAGCTGCGTGTTGGGCGTGAGGCCGAAGCCGCAGGCGATGCGCTCGCATGCGATCTCGACCTCGCGGCCGCCTTGCAGCAGCCGCACCGACTCGACCTGCGTGGTGCCCTGCGCGGCAACGATGCGCGCCGAGGTGCGGTACTGCGCGTCGGCCAGCGTGACCGCCTGCGCTGCCTTGCCGGGCCAGCGCACAAGGCTGGCGCCGAAGCGCGCCACCGCGGCGAAAGAGGCCTGCTCGGCGACGCGCAGCACCTTCGCGCCCGCGGCGCGCGCCGTGGCCGCGGCGGCCAGCAGCAAAGGCCCGCTGCCCGCGACGACGATGCGCTCGCCCTCCACCGGCAAGCCGGCCTTGACGAGCGCCTGCAGCCCGCCCGCGCCCGTCACGCCGGGCAGCGTCCAGCCGGGAAAGGGCAGCAGCAGCTCGCGCGCGCCGGTACAGAGGATGAGCTTGTTCCACCGCATGCGCGTGGCGCCCTCGGCGTCTTCGAGCAGCAGTTCGTTCGCGAAGGGCGCGGCCACGGTGCGCGTGCCGTTGCGCACGCGGATGTTGGCGTGGCATTCGAGCGCCTCCCGCCACTGGCGCGCCGCCGCTGGCAGCGCCGCGCCGGGGCCGTCGCGCCAGATCTGACCGCCGGGCGCGGGGTTGTCGTCGATGACGACGACCGATGCGCCACTCGCCGCAGCCGCCACCGCGGCGGCCATGCCGGCCGGGCCCGCGCCCACGATCAATATGTCGCAATGGTTCATCGCCATGCCGTTCATTCCGTCGTCTCCACGCGCATGCCTTCGGCGCATACCGTCTGGCAGGCGAGCCGGCGCCGGCCGTCGACCAGCACGCGGCATTCCTGGCACACGCCCATGCCGCAGAACGGCGCGCGCGGCTGGCCCGTGACCGAGGTGCGCGCCACACCCATGCCGCCGGCCATGCGCAGCGCTGCGGCGACCGAGCTGCCCGCTTTCACGCGCACCAGGTGGCCGTCGATGTGCAGCAGGGTGTGGGCGCTCATGCCATTTCTTTCAGGCTGCGCGGCGCATAGGGCGCCGCGTCGAAATCGGGTGTCGCGCCGGTCATCAGCGCCGCCAGCAGATGCGCGCTGCCCGGCGCGGTGGTCACGCCCAGGCCTTCGTGCCCGACGGCCAGCCACAGCTTCTCGCGCCACGGGTGCTTGCCCAGCAGCGGCAGTCCGTCGGGCGATGCGGCGCGCAGGCCGGTCCACGAACGCACCGCGTTGAGGTTCGCGAGCCCCGGCAGGTAGTCGAGCGTGCGCTGGAGCATGCGCGCCAGCATCGGCGCCTCGACCGCGGGGTCGGTCGTGTCGAACTGGCGCGACGAGCCCACCAACAGCTGCCCGGTGGGGCGCGGCTGCACGTTGAAGGCGACCGAGTCGCCGTCGCTGTGGTGCGCGCTGGTCACGTAGCCGAGCTCGACGAGCTGGTGATGCACCGTGCCCGGGTAGCGGTCGGTGATGAGCAGGTGGCCCTTCTTCGGACGGATCGGAAGTTCGGGGCACAGCGCGGTCGCCTGGATGCCGTTGGCCAGCACCACCTGCGGCGCGCTGCGGCGGCTGCCGTCGGCCAGGCGCAGCGTGCCGTCGTCTTCGATGGCCTCGACCATCGCCTGCTCGACGCGGATCGATTCGCCGTTCTGCGCGAGCAACCAGCGCGCCGCGTTCGGTGCGTAGAGGATGCCGTCGCCCGGCACTTCGAGCGCACCCGCGAGGCCCTTGCGCAGCGCGGGCTCGGCGCCGGCGAGTTCGCCGGCGTTCAGCAGGCGGCTGTCGATGCCATGCGCGCGCAGCCGCTGCTGCTTGCGCTCGGCCTCGGCCATTTCTTCGTCGTTGGCCGCGATCCACAGCGTGCCGCACGCGCTGTACGCGCAGTCGGCGCTCATGCGCGGCGCCAGCGCGCGCCATTGCGCGACCGAACGGCGGCTCAGTTCGAGCTCGGCCGGGTTGTCGTCCATCACCACGAGGTGGCCCATGCCCGCGCCAGTGGCGCCGCCGATGCGCGCGTCCAGCACCCGCACGCGGGCACCCGCTTGCGCGAGCGCCTGCGCGCAGGCCGCGCCGACGATGCCGGCGCCGATGACGATCACATCCGCGTCCATGCCGCGCGGCGTCAGAGCCGGATGCCCCAGCCGAAGGGGTCGTCTTCTTCGATCAGCAGCGTGGCCTCGGCGCTGATGTGCGCGCGGCCGCGCAACGTGGGAATGACCTGGTCGCCGTCCATCGCGTAGCTGGCCTCGAAGCGGCTGCCGATCACGCTGGCCTGCGTCCACACGGCGCCGGGCGCGAGCTTGCCGTCGGCCGCCAGGCAGGCGATCTTGGCGCTGGTGCCGGTGCCGCAGGGCGAGCGGTCGTAGGCGTTGCCGGGGCACAGCACGAAGTTGCGGCTGTCCGCGCCCTCGCTGTCGTCGGCGAAGAGCTCGATGTGGTCGATCTCCGCGCCGTCCGCGCCCGTGATGCCCTGCGCCGCCAGCGCCTTGCGCAATGCGGCGGTGTAGCCGGTCAGCGCCGCGAGGTTGTCGCTGGCCACGCGCTGCCCATGCTCGCTCACCAGGAAGAACCAGTTGCCGCCCCAGGCGACGTCGCCGCGCACCACACCATGGCCGGGCAGGTCGACCGCCACCTGGTGCAGATGCCGGTACGCGGGCACGTTGCGCACGCTCACCGAGCCGTCTGCGTGCAGCGTGGTCGTCACGGTGCCCACGGGCGTCTCGATCTTGTGCTCGCCCACGCCGATGCGCCCCATGTGCGCCAGGCTCGCGACCAGCCCGATGGTGCCGTGCCCGCACATGCCGAGGTAGCCGGCGTTGTTGAAGAAGACGACGCCCGCCGCGGCATCGGGCGAGACCGGCTCGCACAGCAGCGCGCCCACCACCACGTCGCTGCCGCGCGGCTCCAGCACGGCGGCCGCGCGCCACTTGTCGTGCCGCTCGGCCAGCAGCGCGCGGCGCTCGGCCATGGAACCCTTCCCCAGGTCGGGGAAGCCGCCAATCACGAGGCGCGTGGGTTCGCCGCCGGTGTGCGAGTCGATGACCTGGATGCGTTGCATGGGCGGGGTCCGGTCAGTAGCTGGCGATGGGCACGGGGGCCTCGTTCTTGAACGTGAAGACGGTGATGGGCGCCTGCTTCATGTTGCCCTTGTCGTCGTACGCGTAGGTGGCGGCCACGCCCTTGTAGGTGGTCTTGTAGAGCTCCGCGCCCACCTTGTCGGGATCGATGGAGTTGGCCTTCTTCATCGACTCGCCGATGAACAGCACCTGGTCGTAGTACGAGGCGGCGTACGCATCGGGGTCGGCGTTGAAGCGCTTCTTGAACTTCTCCTTGAAAGCCGGGCCGGTCTGCGCCTTCTCGAGCATGGAGCCGCCCTGCGCGCAGAACACCAGGTCGTTGACCGCGTCGCCGCCGAGCTTGCCGGTGGCCGGGCTGCACACGGTGTCGCCGCCCAGCAGCTTGCCGGGCACGGCCAGCTGCTTCATCTGGCGCGCCATGGGCGCGGCCTGCGGCGCGTAGCCGCCGAAGAAGATGGCCTCGGGCGCCTTGGACTTCATGTTGGTCAGGATGGCGGTGAAGTCCACGGCCTTGTCGGTGGTGAACTCCTGGCCGACCACGGTGAGGCCCTGCTTCTTGGCTTCCTTGGTGAACTCCTCGGCGAGCCCCTGGCCGAAGGCGGTGCGGTCGTCGATGACGCCGACCTTCTTCACCTTCAGCACCTTGGCCGCGTACACCGCCATGCTGGAGCCGATCTGGTTGTCGCTGGCGATGATGCGGTACAGGTTCTTGTAGCCGCCCTGCGTCACCTTCGGGTTGGTGCCCACGGTGGAGACCATGGTGCCGCCGTCGCTGTAGATGCGCGAAGCCGGAATGGCCACGCCCGAGCAGTACGGGCCCATGACGAACTTGACGCCGTCGTCCACGAACTTCTGCGCCACGCTCACGCCGGTCTTGGCGTCGCACTGGTCGTCTTCGGAGACCAGCTCGAACTTGAGCGTCTTGCCGCCCACGCTGAGCTTCTTCGCGTTGAGTTCTTCCACGGCCAGGCGCACGCCGTTTTCATTGTCCTTGCCCGCGAAGGCATTGGGGCCCGACAGCGGACCGCTGTGACCGATCTTGACCACCTGCTCCTGCGCGTACGCCTGGCCACCGACGGCCAGGGCCACGAGGCCAGCGATGCCGGCGAGGCTGGAAACCGAAACCATGCTTGCTCTTGTCTTCATGCTTCTTCCTAGGTTGGGGACGATGAAAAGCGGCGAATGCGCGCGCTGCGACTACATGACCGACTGGTACTTCGCGGGCCGCGTGGCCAGCGCCTTCTTCACGACGCCCTCGATGAACGCGCGCTCCTCGCCGACGAGCGGCAGGCGCGGACGGCGCATGTGCTCGCTGCCCACGCCCACCAGCACGTCGATCAGCTTGAGGTTCTGCACCAGCTTGGTCGATACGTCCAGGTGCAGCATCGGCGTCATCCACTGGTAGAGCTTGAGCGCCTCGGCGAACTGGCCGGCCTTCATCAGGTCGTACAGCGCCACCGTTTCGCGCGGGAACGCGCAGCCCACGCCCGCCAGCAGCCCGTCGCAGCCCAGCGCCAGGCCTTCGTAGGCCAGGTCGTCCACGCCCAGGAACAGCTGGTAGCGGTCGCCCACCGTGTTGCGCAGGTCGGTGATGCGGCGGATGTCGTCGGTGCTTTCCTTGATAGCCGCGATCCATTCGCAGTCGGCCAGCTCGACCATGTGCTGCGGCTTCAGGTCGACGCGGTAGGCCACCGGGTTGTTGTAGACCATGATGGGTTTCTGCGCCGCGTTGGCGATGGTGCGCACGTTGAGCATGGCCTCGCGCGCGTCGGCCACGTAGATCACCGAGGGCATGACCATGAAGCCGGCCACGCCGAGCTTGTTGGCGCCGTCCACGTAGCGCAGCGCCTCTCGCGTGCTGGTTTCCGACACGTTGGCCAGCACCGGGATGCGGCCGTCGGCGGCGTCCAGCGCGATCTTCGCGACCTGCAGCTTTTCTTCCAGCGACAGCGTGCTGGCTTCGCCGAGCGAGCCGCAGGTGACGAGGCCGTGGATGCCGTTGCGGATCTGGAAGTCGATGTGGCGCGCCGTGCCCTCGGCATCGATGCTTTCGTCGGCGTGGAACTTGGTGGTGACGGCGGGGAAGATGCCTTGCCAGCGGGGATTGCTCACTTGATCGCTCCTTGTGGATGTGCGGTGTGGAAGCGTCGCACTTTAAATATATTAAGGATATATCGTCAAGATATTCGTAGTGCAAGCGCGCTTCCGCGCTCGGGCCTTGTGTGATACGCGGGATACGGGAGCGGAAGAAGGCCGCTACTTGCGGCCGTCGGCCGGGCGCAGCACGCCGCGCTTGAGGGTGACCGGCTTGCCGACCGGCGGCGCGGACTTGGTCTCGACCGTGCGCAGCGCGCCGTTGTCCATGCGCACCGCGACCTCGTAGACCGTGACGGTGCGCACGTGCTTTTCGATCTCGTTGCCCGCGAAACCGCCGCCGACCGCGCCCAGCACCGTGGTCGCGGCACGGCCGTTGCCATGGCCGAACTGGTTGCCGACCAGGCCGCCCACCACCCCACCGGCCACGGCGCCCACGCCCGAGGTGCTCTGAAGGCGCTTCTGCACAGGGCGAACCGATTCGACGTGGCCGCAGACCGCGCAGGGCGGCGGCGCGGGTGGCGCGGCGGCCATCGGGGCGGGCGAAGGTGCGGGCAAAGGTGCGGGTTGAGCGCCCTGGGCCTGCATCGGCACGGGCGCAGGTGCAGGCATGGGTGCCGCCGCCATCGCTTGCGGCGCCGGGCCCGCGGCCGTCGGCGGCACGGCCGGTGCCGCCGGCATCGCTTCAGGCTTGAAATCGTCCGGCGCCATGGGTGACGCGGCGGCAACGACCGGCGCCGGCGCGCTGGCGGCGGTGTCCGGCCCCTGCCGGTGCAGCAGCACGCCACCCAGCGCCACCACGGCCACGGCGAGCACGCCGATCGCGGCCCACAGCGCCTTCGGCGACTTGCTCACGGGCGAGCCCGCGGGTTGGTTGAACGGCGGCGTCGGATCCATGGGAAACCTCTTTGCTGTCCGGGACGGAATGCCCCGGAATCCAGCAGGAAGCATGAGCGCGGCCGGCGCGTTGTCAATTGACCGGCGTCCTACATGGGTCGCCGGGCATGGGCCGCCGGGCGCTAGGGTGCCCTGCCGATCGCCGCGACGCCCGAGAGAAATCGCTTCGTCTCGCTTCGCATGCCCTGCGAGACGGCCTCCCAGGTTCGCGGCGGAAAATCCGCGGGCAGCAGCGCCTCGACTTCGCCCAACGCTTCGTCCACCGATTCCGCCATCTCCAGCATCGCGTCCCACGCGGCGATGCCGCCGTTCTTGATCGCAAGCTGGTGCCAATGACGGGCCTGGATGGTGTGCAGCACGTAGTGCGCATTTTTCGAGCGAACCGCCATGGCCAGTCTTGCCTCGCGCTTGTGCAACTGCTGGGCGCCGTTGCCGAAATAGGGCCACATCGAAAGGATGTCGTAGAGCGGCGTCATCTCGTAGGCGTCGCCCGGTTGCAGGCGGATCGAGAAATTCTTGGCGTGACCGTCCGTTGCCGCGAGCAGAAAGAAGGCGAGTTGCGCGCGCAGAAACGTTGTGCCGTCGCTGCGTTCCCGGCTGCCCTGCAGCAGTTGCAGGCACCTGAGCATGCCGGGGCCGCCGTCCTGCTCGTACTTCCTGTCTGCGGGCAAACCCATCGCCTGGCAAAAATCTTCCTGCGGCAAGCGTGCAATCCATTCGCCGCCGGCCATCCGCATCCGGTCGAACCGCTCGACCACCAACACCCGCTGGTCGCCGAAGGTCTCCGTCGTCGTTCTCGCAACGGGCAATCCGAGCGCTTCGACGATCTGCGCGCAAAGCCACTCGTTCTGCACGGAGTCCGAGGCGTCCACGCGCCTCGACCCGCCGATCAGGCCCAGCGGAAGCTTGAAGATGTGCGTGGTGGGCGTCGCGCCTTGCGGGCGGCACCACCGGCCTTGCCACTGGGTCAGCGCCGTCTTCTCCTGGGCGCCGGCGATGGAGATGCGAAACAAGTCCTCGCCGCGCATGCTGCGCGTGTGTGCATCGGAGGGCACGGCGCGCAGCAGTTCGGCAATCTGCGCTTCGTCCAGCGCCTCGCAGTCCACGCGGTCCCAGCCCTGCGGGGCCATCCCCTGCGGCAGCAATTGCACGGCGCCGACGCAGTCGCGACCGATGGCCTCGAGCAGGTCGAACGCCTTGGTGCCCTTGACGTTGAAGCGGCGGCCCAGCCGGGCGCGAATCCTGTCGTTGTCGGGCAGCAGGTTGTCGAAGTAGTTCCTGACCACGTCGCCCCGCACCTCGCGCGCGGCATTGATCGGGATCGACAACGACAGCGAGCGGTGCCGCGGCAACGCCAGCCATTGCGGGTCGTACCGGAACGAATGAGCATCGCGGTCGACCGACCAGGTGCCGACGAACTCGCCGTTCATCCATGCATTCAGTGCTTGTGTCACCAGGCGTCTTCCCTCGTCCGGACCACGAAGTTCCGCCGCGATGTCGGCTTGACGTCCTTGTCCGGGTTCAGCGCCTGGAGCGCGCGCAGCAACTCGCCCGGGCCCGCGCTTCGCGCAGGGACAGCGCCAGCGGCATCCTGGACCACCAGGCTGACCAACACGGATTGATCGTTCATTCTCCGGACGGCCCAGCGCCCTGGGCCTTGCGGGAGTTTCACGTCGGTGTCCGGCAGCGTGCCGTACGCCCGCGCAGGCTCGTCGACAACGTGGAGCACGGGGGTCGAAGGCGCGTCTTCGCGCACGGCAAACGAGCCGCCCAGCGCCGACAACAGCCTCATCAGTTGTTCGAAGTTCACTGCGCCCGGATTGGCTTCGATCTCGGCAATCCGGGCCTGGCTGACACCGACGAGCGCGCCGGCCTGGGCCTGCGTCAGGCCGCGCTTTTTTCGCAGCGCCTTGAGGTGCGGCCGCAACTGATCGACGAAGCGCAGTGGATAGTCCATCTTGAGATCAAGATATCGGCCCTGGCTTGTTTTGTCAATATATTGGCCCTAGCCTATATCTTCAATATACAAGCCTGGACTTGTATTTGCGCAATACAAGCGCAGGGCTTTTGAAGCGCAGCCGGATGATGCAGCCAAGTGATGCAGCCGGCCTCAATCGATCTTCGCCCCCGAAGCCTTCACCACCGCCCCCATCGCGTCCCAGTCCGAGCGCAGCAGCTTCTGGAATTCCTCCGCGCTCTGGCTGCGCGGCTCCACGCCCAGGCGCTTGAAGCGCTCCTGGATCACCGGGTCCGCCAGCACCTTGTTGGCCGCGACGTTGATGCGTTCCACCTCGGCCTTGGACGTGCCGGCCGGCGCGAGCAGGCCGATCCACGAGTCGAAGGCGTAGCCCGGCAGGCCGCTCTCCGCCACGGTGGGCAGCTTGGGCAGGAAGGGGCTGCGCGACTGGCCGGTGGAGGCCAGCAGCTTCATGCGCGCGTCGTCCTGGAAGCCGATCACGCCGATGCTCGACGAGATCACCGCCTGCACGCGGCCCGCCAGCACCTCGTTGACGGCCTCGCCGGTCGACTTGGTGGGAATGTGCGTCATCTGCAGGCCGGCCTTGGCCAGGAACGAGGCCATGGCCAGGTGCGTGGCGCTGCCGTTGCCGGCCGAGGCGTAGTTGTACTTGCCGGGGTTGGCCTTGACCTCCTTGATGAAGTCGGCCGTGGTCGACACGCCCATGCCGCCCGCCACCGCCAGCACGTAGCCCGCGTTGCCGACGTTGGCCACGCCCACGAAGTCCTTCAGCGGGTCGTAGCTCAGCTTGTTGTACAGGAAGCCCGCGATGTTGTGGCTCGCGGCCGCCAGCACCAGCGTGCTGCCGTCGGCCGGCGCGCGCGCCACCATCGCCGCGCCCACGGTGCCGCCCGCGCCCGCGCGGTTCTCGACGATGGCGCTGGCGTTGAGCGCCGCGCCCAGTTCGTTGTTGAAGGCGCGCGCCACGGTGTCCTGCACCGCGCCGGTGCCGAAGGGCACGACGATGTGGATCACGCGCTGCTGCGCATGCACCGGGGCGATGGCGCACAGCGCCGCTGCGGCGGCGGCCAGGGCGGCCAGGGAACGTCGGGTGAACAGGGTCGTAGGCATCTGGGTGGCCGCTTTCATCATCGTCATCGACAGGGAGACAGGGAGGGAATCTCAGGAGCCCGACGGCAGCCAGCGCTGCACCAGCTTCACGAAGTAGCTGGCACCGATCGGGATGATCTCGTCGTTGAAATCGAACGAGGTGTTATGGATGATGCAAGGGCCGGGCCCGTGCCCGTCGAGCCGGTGGTCGCCGTCGCCGTTGCCCAGGAAGGCGTAGCAGCCGGGCCGCGCGATCAGCATGTGCGCGAAGTCTTCGGCGCCCATCACAGCGGGGAAGTCGTCGGTGACCATGTCGTCGCCCACCACCTCGCGCATCACGCCGGCCGCAAAGCGCGCCTCGGCCGGGTGGTTCACGGTCGGCGGCGACGAACGGTTGAAGAACACCTCGGCCGTACAGCCGTGCGCCGCCGCCACGCCCGCGGCCACCTCGCGCAGGCGGGCCTCGATCTTGTCGATGGCGTCGATCGAGAAGGTGCGGATGGTGCCGCCCACCGTGGCCACGTCGGGAATGACGTTGGGCGCATCGGAGCCCTGCAGCTGCGTGACCGCCAACAGCGCGCGCTCGGTGCTTGGAATGGTGCGCGCCACGATGGTCTGCAGCTGCTGCGCCAGCGTGACCACCGCGGCCACCGGGTCGATGCCCGTGTGCGGCATCGATGCATGCGTGCCGCGCCCGCGCACGGTGATCCTGTAGGTGTTGCTCGAGGCCATGAGCGCGCCTTCGTTCAGCGCGAAGCGGCCCACGTCACCCACCGGGAAGTTGTGCAGGCCGAAGACCGCGTCGCACGGGAAGCGCTCGAACAGGCCTTCGTCGATCATCTTCCTGGCGCCGGCCTTGCCCATCTCCTCGGCGGGCTGGAAGATGAAATGCACCGTGCCGTCGAAGTCGTCGCCGCCTTGCTGCGACAGGTGCCAGGCGGCGGCCAGCAGCATGGTGGTGTGGCCGTCGTGGCCGCAGGCGTGCATGCGCCCGGGGTTGGTCGACCTGTGAGCGAACTCGTTGGCCTCGTTCAGCGGCAGCGCGTCCATGTCGGCGCGCAGGCCGATGGTGCGGGCGCCCGTGCCCTTGCGAAGCACGCCGACCAGGCCGGTGCCCGCAATGCCGCGGTGCACCTCGATGCCCCAGCCCGTCAGCAGGTTCGCCACCTTCTCGGAGGTGCGGTGCTCCTCGAAACCGAGCTCGGGGTGGGCGTGGATGTCGCGTCGGATCTCGACGAAGCGCGCGGCATTGGCAAGGAAGGAATCGGCGATGTTCATGGCGGGGCGGGCTGCGAAAAAGTCGTTCGAATGAGGAGCGAACGATTCTGGCGCAGCCACCCGCTGTGTGCACATCGGGATTGCGAGGCTTGCCCGAGCACACCTCGAGCTGGCGAGGCTTGCCCGAGTACGCCTCGAGCTGACGAGGCTTGCCCGAGTACGCCCGGAGCTGACGAGGCTTGCCCGAGTACGCCCGGAGCTGGCGAGACCTACCCGAGCCGGCCTTCCTGCCGCAGCTTCGCCCCGATGCGCCGGATCTCGGCCTCGCCCTGGTCCAGCGTGGTTTGGCTGGTGTGCACCGAGTAGTGCCCCATCACCAGCTCGTGCGGGTGCCTGGCGGCCGAGCCCAGCACGAAGCGCGTGTCGCCATGGGCGACGAAGTCGATCGCGTCTTCCGACTCCTCGAACACCGCGAGTTCGCCGGTGCCGATCGGGCCGCCCTTGTCGTCAGCCACGCCGACCGCGCCCGCGCTGACCGCCAGCCACCCCACCGTGTGGCCGGCCGGCGGCACGTAGCGCCAGCGCTCGCCGTCCTTCAGCTCGACGGCCAGGTAGTTCATCGGCGACGGTGCCGCGATGGCGCTTTGCGCCGCGCCATGGCGCCCGAGCAGCACGCGCACCGGCCCCTCTTGCGGCACCTGCGAGGGCGCGAGGTACAGGCTGTGCGCCGGCGCGTTCTCTTCGGCGGCCGGCAGCGCCACCCACAGCTGGAAGCCGCTCACGCGCGTCACGCCCGGCGCGGGCCCGCCCGTGTGCCACACGCCGTTGCCCGCGCGCATCCACTCGACGCCGCCACCGTGCAGCGTGCCGCGCTCGCCGGTCGTGTCGTCATAGAGCGTGTCGCCCTCCATCAGGTAGGTGAGCGTGGCAATGCCCGAGTGCGGATGCAGCCCGAAGCCCTTGTGGCCGCCCGAGGTGTCGAAGCCGAACAGGTCCAGGAACACGAAGGGCTTCAGGAATTCGCCCAGGTCGCCCGGGCTCATGAGCCGCGTGATGCCGCCGTGGCGCGAGCCGCGCGTGCGATAGACGACGGGGCGGGTCCGCGTATCGACAGCCGTGGTCATGCGGCCTCCCGCGCGGTCTTCAGCGCCCGGGTCCACCAGGCCATGTCGTCGAGCATGGCGGTGGCGGCCTGCGCGAGGTGCGGGAAGTCGCCGAAGCTCTTGCCCTGCTGCCAGATGCCCATGAACTCCACCATGCCGATGTGCACCGCGTGGCGCACCGGCGCCATCTGCATCTCGACCGCCACCAGCCGCAGCTGCTCCACAGCGCGTGCCGCGCCCACGCCGCCGTAGCCCACGAAGCCGATCGGCTTGCGGATGAACTCCTTGTAGGCCCAGTCGATCGCGTTCTTCAGCACCGCGCTCGGGCCGTGGTTGTACTCGGGCGTGACGATGACCAGGCCGTCGAAGGTGGCCAGCTTGGCCTGCCAACGCTGGGCGGCTTCGTTCTTCACCGGACCCCAGGCCGGCGCGCCGGCTTCGTTGAAGAAAGGCAGCGGGTGGTCGCGCAGGTCGACCAGTTCGAACGCGAGGTCGGTGCGCTGATTGGCGATCTCGTGGATCCACTGCGCGGGCTTTTCGCCGAAGCGGCCTTCGCGGGTCGAAGCGATGACGATGCCGATGCGGGGTTGTGCTTGCTGGGTCATGGGGAAAGCTCCTGAATGAGGGAAGAAGAGAGCAGAAAAATGGGGAATGAAGGAAATCAGGCGGTCGTGCCCGCCGCCCGCGGCACCGGCCGCAGGCGCCAGGCCACAAAGGCCGACAGCAGTGCCAGCACCACCGCCGGCGCCGGGTTGCCGCCGATCAGCACCAGGTGCGTGGCCACCGCGCACACCATGGTCGCGGCCAGCAGCAGGCCGCCGAGGAAGCCGGTGGCGGGCACCAGCAGCAGCACCGCGCCGCCGACCTCGACCAGGCCGGTCAGGTAGCGGAACCACTGGCCGGCGCCGATGGCGTCGAACACCTGGACCATCTGCGGCAGGCCGGCCAGCTTGGCCGCGCCGGCGGCGCCGAAAGCCAGGGCGAGCACGATGCGCACGCCCCAGACGATGCGGCGCTGGGCGGGGGAAGAAGGGAGTGAGGAAGTCATGGCCTGAAGGTTAGGCACGCACCCATTGATCGACTAGACGGTAGAGTCGGATTGCACTCATCCAGAATTCAAAGGAATCAGCCCGCCATGATCGACCTCAACGACATCGCCATGTTTGTGCAGGTGGTGCGCTACGGCAGCTTCGCCGAGGCCGGCAGGCGGCTCGGTCTGCCGCCGAACACCGTGAGCCGGCGCATCCAGCAGCTCGAGGCGCAACTGGGCACGCGGCTCATGCAGCGCTCCACGCGCAAGCTCACGCTGACCGGCGCGGGACAGGATTTTCATGACCGCTGCGCGGGCGCGGTCGACGGACTGGTGGCGGCCGGGCAGGCGCTGGTAGCGGGAGGGCAGGAGCCCAGCGGGCTGGTGCGGGTGGCCGCGCCGGCGGACTTCTTCGATTTCTTCCCGATGGAGTGGGTGTCGGACTTCCTGGCGGCGCACCCGCTGGTGAAGCTCGACTTCGTGCTCAGCGACGCGGCCGCCGACCTGATCGCCGAGCAGATCGACGTGGCGTTTCGCGGCGGCGTGCTGCGCGACTCGGGCTACATCGGCCGCCGGCTGGCCACCCGCAGCGGCGGCCTGCTGGCGAGCCCCGCGTACCTCGCGCGGCACGGCGAACCCGCGACCCTGCAGGAGCTGGCCAACCACGACTGCGTGACCCCGCCGCATCCGACCGGCCACACCACATGGCGGCTGACCGGGCCGGACGGGGCGCAAGAAGAGGTGCAGGTCACCGGGCGCTTCACCGGCAACACCGCGCAGGCGCTGCGCAAGGCGGCACTGGCCGGGCTGGGCATCACGCAGCTGCCGCCGTCGATGGCGACGCGCGACGAGCAGGACGGGCTGCTGGTGCGGGTGCTGCCGCAGTACCGCGATACCGGGCGGGGGCTGAGCGTGGTCTACCCGAGCCGCGAGCACTTGCCGCTGGCGGTGTCGGCATTTATTCAGCTTGTGACGCAAAAGCTGGGCAGCATGGGGATCCTGTCCGACGTTGCACCGTAAGCTCATTTCCTCGCGCGCCGCCCCCACTCGACCTGGCGCATCCGGAAAGCAACAAAGCAGGAAAGCTGATGGCCATCTACTTGAAAGAGCTTGCCCATGCGTGACGCGGCAGATGAAGCAGAACCTTCGGGCCAGGGAGAGCTGGTGCTGTACACCACGGAAGACGGCAGCGCGCGGTTTTTTCTGCGGACGGAAGACGGCACCGTATGGCTGACGCAGATGGAACTGGCGGCGCTGTTCCAGACCTCGGTTCCGAACATCAACATCCACATCAGGAACGTGCTCGACGAGGACGAACTGTTGCCCGAGGCAACTATTAAGGAAGACTTAATGGTTCGAATCGAAGGCAAACGCGAGGTGCGGCGGCCTCTGAAGCTCTATAGCCTGGACATGATCCTGGCCGTCGGCTACCGCGTGAAATCCCCTCGCGGCACCCAGTTCCGCCAATGGGCGACGGCACATCTGAAGGAATACCTCGTCAAGGGCTTCGTCATGGACGACGCCCGGCTCAAGGACCCGGGAAGCTGGGACTATTTCGACGAGATGCTGCAACGCATCCGCGACATACGGGCATCGGAGAAACGCTTCTACCAAAAGGTGCGCGACGTCTTTGCGTTGTCGGTGGACTACAAGGACGACCCGGAGGCCGTGGGTCTGTTCTTCGCCGAAGTACAAAACAAGATGTTCTATGCGGTCACGCAGCACACCGCCGCCGAGATCGTCGTGCAGCGCGCCGACTCCGGCGCACCCAACATGGCGCTGACCGCATGGAAAGCAGGGCGCGTGCGCAAGGCCGATGTGATCGTTGCCAAGAACTACCTCAACGCCGACGAGATCGACCATCTCAACCGCATCGTCACGCTGTTCCTGGACTTTGCGGAGCTTCGCGCCGAGAGGCGCAAGGACCTGCGCATGACGGACTGGCGGGCCTATGTCGACACCTTCATCGAATTCAATGAAAGCCCGTTGCTCAAGGGCACCGGGCGCATGAGCCACGACGAGATGGTCGAGATCGTGCACGGAAGGTATGAGAAGTTCGACATCCGGCGACGCGAGATGCAATCGCAGGAAGCCGACGCCGAAGACCTCAGGGAACTGGAGCGGGCAGAACGCCAGCTGTCGCAAAACAAGGGCGAGCGCGACGCTTCCTGATACCGGGTCTCGCGGAGATGCCACGCATCAGAATGCGTGAAAATCCGTCGAATCGCATCCGTCAGGTCATCACTTCATGAAAATCGAAAAAGACACCGTCGTCACCATCAAGTACAAAGTCTCCGACGCCCAGGGCAAGCTCATCGAGGCGAGCCCCGAGCCGATGGCCTACCTGCATGGCGGGTACGAGAACACGCTGCCCAAGATCGAGCAGGCGCTCGATGGCAAGGAGAAGGGCTACCAGACCGTGGTGGACCTCTCGCCCGAAGACGCCTTCGGCCAGCGCGACGAGGCACTGGTTCGCAGCATCCCCAAGACCGACTTCCCGCCGGGCGTGAAGATCGGCGGCCAGCTGCAAGGCCGGCTCGACGACGGTACCGAGCATGTCTTCACGGTGATGAAGATCAAGGGCCCGGTCGTGCTGCTCGACGGCAACCACCCATGGGCCGGCAAGGCGCTACGTTTCAGCCTGCAGGTGACGGACGTGCGCACGGCGCTGCCGGTGGAAATCGAGCACCGGCATGTGCATGGGGCGCACGGGCACCATCACTGACAAGGCGCCAGCAGGCTGAGGCCGACGCGCTCGGCGGCCGCCTGCTCCGCCTGACTACTTCTTCCAGAACCTCGGCGCGTCCTCGATCTTCTCCAGCGCCTTCCGGCACGCCTTCGCGCCCGCCGGATGCCGCGCGGTGAACCACCCCACCGCAAACCACGCACGCGCATCGCGCCCGGTGGCTTCGCGGTACAGCGCCATCGCCACCGCCTCGTCGTTGAAATCGCCCAGGGCGTCCTGCGCGGGGCGCAGCGCCTTCAGGTAGCGCTCGGCCGCGTCCTTGTCCTGCGCATCGAACAGCGGCGCCACGAACTCGGCGAGGTAGCGCAGGCGCTTCAGCCGCTTGCGCACGCGGTGCTGAAGTTCGGTGTCGAGCGACTCGAAGCGCTCGCCGTCGTGCAGCACCTGCTTGTGCAGATGCTGCAGGCGCTTGCGCAGCAGGCGGCGAGCGTCGTCGGCGCTTGCCGGGCCAGCCTCCGCGGCCTCCTCAGATTCAGCATGTTCCACCGCAGTGAATGCGATCAGCGACACCAGCACGCCCTGGAACGCCGATGCGCGCACCGCGTCGCCGGGTGACGGCGCGCTGGCCGCCGTGTCGTCGCCCGCCAGCGGGTCGAACGCCGGCGCGCCCGCTTCAGTCAGCCGCGGCTGCGCGAGCTTCACGACCTGCTCGCGGTCGCGCAGCGCGCCCAGTGCGCGGAAAGCCTCGACCAGCGGCGGCTCCCATTCGGCCGGCTGGAAGTGTTCCGACGACGCATCGAGCGCCGCCAGTTCGCGCAGCGCCGTGCGCAGGCGGCGGATGCCGATGCGCAGCTGATGGACCTGCTCTTCGTCGCTGCTTCCCGCCGCGATCTCGCTCGCGTTCGGCAGCATCTGCGCGAGGCACGATGCGACCACGGCCTGTTGGACGGCGCGCCCGTCGGGGTGCGGCGTGGCGAAGCGCGGCGCTTCGGCCTTCACCGCGCCCGCGGTCTCCTTCGCCGCCAGCAGCCGCGCGCCGCGCTCGGCCTTCGACACGGTGCTGAACCACAGCCCGTGCTGCTGCGACCAGCGCCGCGCGAGCGACACCAGGCCGCGCACATCGCCGCTTTTCAGCTCCAGTTCCAGCTCGCACACCGGCGATTCGCGCTGCTCGGGCGTGCCTGCGAACGCGACGACCTTGCCGACATCCAGCGCCATCTCGACCACCGCGCCGCCGGGCCCGGTGACGCGCACGTCGCGCGTGAGCCGCACGATGTCGGTGGATTGCCGCTCGACCAGCGGTGCAGGCGCTGCGTCGCCCTCGCCGCCATGCCCCAGCAGCCTGGCCAGCCGCTCGCCCACGGGCGTGCCCTGGTGGCGCAGCGGATCGATCTGCGGTGCGGCGCCCGCCGTGCCCAGGTCGACGTTGTGCTCGAGCCGGTGCAGCGCGTTGTCGCCGGTGGCCTTCACGGTCTGCACCCAGCGCGGGCCCTCCTTGCGCAGCCGCAGCACCATGCCGTCGGCGGCCAGGCGCAGGTCGGCGGTGTCGAAGTAGCGGGCCTGCAGGCGGGTGCGCTCGACGGCGCCGCGTTTGAGGGCGGTTTCGACGGCCTTCAGGCGGCCGGCGGGAATGCAGAACTTGAACTCGATTTCCATGGCAGCCATGATGCCCCGTCTTCTCCGGCCCCCGCAACACGGAAGCACCGGGCGCACCGGGTCCATCGAGCGAGACGAGAAAGGGCACGGACCATGGCAACGACGAACCCGACCGAACTGCTGTCCGCCGGCGCGGCGCGCTGCGCCGAGGCACTGGCCTCAGCGCAGGTCAGCGCGGCCGCGCTGTGCGAGGCCGCCATCGCGCGCATCGAGTCGCTCGACGGCGCGCTCAACGCGGTGGTGGTGCGCGACTTCGAGCGCGCCCGCCGGCAGGCCGCGCAGGCCGACGCGGCGCTGGCGCGCGGCGAGCGGCGCGCGCTGCTCGGCGTGCCGATGACGGTGAAGGAGGCCTTCAACGTCGCCGGCCTGCCGACCAGCTGGGGACTGCCACCGTTTCGCGGCTCCGTGCCGGCGCAGGACGCGGTGGCCGTGCAGCGGCTGAAGGCGGCCGGCGCGGTGATCCTCGGCAAGACCAACGTGGCCGCCGCGCTGGCCGACTGGCAATGCGACAACCCGGTGTACGGGCGCACGGTGCACCCGCTCGACGCGCACCGCACGCCGGGCGGCTCGTCGGGCGGCGCGGCGGTTGCCGTGGCAACGGGCATGGTCGCGCTCGAACTGGGCTCGGACCTGATGGGCTCGCTGCGCATTCCGGCGGCCTTCTGCGGCGTGCACGCGCACAAGCCGAGCCACGGCCTGCTGCCGACGCGCGGCTTCGCGTTCCCGGGCACCGAGGAGCCGCCGGCGGGGTTGCCGTCGGTGATCGGGCCGATCGGCCACTGCGCGCAAGACCTGGCGCTGGCGCTCGACGTGCTGGCAGGCCCCGACGCGATGTGCACGGCCGACGGCCACGGTCGGCTGCCCGCGCCGCGCCATGCGGCGGCCAGCGGCTGGCGCGTGCTCGTGGTCACGTCGCATCCGCAGGCCGCCGTGGGTGCCGACGTGCGCGCGGCCGTCGAATCGGCCGCGCGGCGGCTTGCCGACGCGGGTGCGGTGCTGGCTCACCAGTCTGAGCTGCTGCCCGACCTGGCCGAGGTCGGCGACACCTACGGCGGCATCGTGCAGACGGTGCTCGCCCACGCCGAACCGGGCGGCCAGTCGCCGCTGTCGCTGCGCGCGTGGTTCGACCTGCTGGCCGCGCGCACCCGCATCCGCGCCCAATTGCGCACGCTGTTCACCCAGTTCGACGCCGTGCTGTGCCCCGTCTTCGGCTGCGCCGCTTTCGAGCACGTGAGCGAGCCGGACTGGTCGCGCCGCACGCTCGCCATCGACGGCCGCGCCACGCCCTACGGCGCGCAGGGGGCGGCCTGGTCGAGCCTCGCCAGCCTCGGCGGGCTGCCCGCCACCGTGGCACCCGCAGGCCGCACCGCCGGCAGGCTGCCGCTGGGCGTGCAGATCGTCGGGCCGTACTTCGAAGACCGCAGCACGCTCGCGCTGGCCGCGCTCCTGGCCGATCCACCAGTCAATCGGCCCGGCTGAAAAATCATGTGGACGGCGTCCAGTTTGTTTGGTATCTTTTGTGGACGGCGTACACAAGACGCCGGCAAAACCCATCATTCCCCTCACCGACACAGGACGACACCATGGCCACCAAGCAGATCTTCGTGAACCTTCCCGTCAAGAACCTCGACAAGACCAAGGCGTTCTTCGCCGCGCTGGGCTACACCTTCAACCCGCAGTTCACCGACGCCAACGCCGCCTGCATGGTGGTGCAGAAGGACAGCATCCACGTCATGCTGCTGGTCGAGGCGTTCTTCAAGACCTTCACCACCAAGAGCCTGGCGGACACCGCCACCAGCACCGAGGTGCTGCTGTGCCTGTCGTGCGAGAGCCGCGCCGAGGTCGACGAGCTGGTGGCCAAGGCCAAGGCCGCGGGCGGCACCATTCCGCGCGAGCCGCAGGACTACGGCTTCATGTACGGCCACGGCTTCCAGGACATCGACGGCCACCTGTGGGAGCTGGTGTTCATGGACCCGAACGTCGAGATGCCCAAGCAGTAACCAAGTCACCGGGCAAACGAGACGACCCCGCGGCAGGCACCAAGGACGAAAGACGAAGGAAAGAACGATGCCGATCGTTCCATACGCGCTCTTCACTGTTGCAGGCAAGGCATCTACCGGACGGCGGCGGCGCCCCGATATTCCAGTCACCGGCAAGGCAACATCGGCCATGCCCCACGTGCAAAGGAATATCGATATGTCCGAAGACAACAACAAGAGCCTCAGCCCCATCGTGCAGATCGCGCCCCTCGGTTTCCCGTGGCAGACGATCGACCCGTTCCTGTTCTGCGTCTACCACGACGACGCCTACCCGCAGGGCAACGGCCGCATGGGCCCCGAGGCGTCGCTGGCAGGCCGCCAGATCGGCCAGGACTTCAGCCGCAAGGACGGCTGGAGCATGTACCACGGCGACACGGTGCCGGGCTTTCCCTCGCACCCGCACCGCGGCTTCGAGACGGTGACCATCGTGCGCAAGGGCCTGGTGGACCATTCCGACTCGCTGGGTGCCACCGCGCGCTTCGGCGGCGGCGACGTGCAGTGGCTCACGGCCGGCAAGGGCATCGTGCATTCGGAGATGTTCCCTCTGCTGGACGCCGGCGCGCCGAACCCGCTGGAGCTGTTCCAGATCTGGCTGAACCTGCCCGCGAAAAGCAAGATGGCCGAGCCGCACTTCACCATGTTCTGGTCGGACGCGATTCCGCGCTTCGGCTCCGACGACGCGAAGGGCGGACGCACCGAGGTCGCGGTGATCGCGGGGCGCATCGGTGGCGACGCCGCGGGCGGCCAGGAACCGATCCAGCCGCTGGCGCCGCCGCCCGACTCGTGGGCCGCGCAGGCCGACGCCGACGTGGCCATCTGGACGCTGAAGATGACACCCGGCGCGCAGTGGACGCTGCCCGCTGCGGCCGGCGAGGGCACGCGGCGCATGCTGTACTTCTTCAAGGGTACGGTGGCGCATGTGGCGGGCCAGCGCGTGGAAGGCCCGGTGGCCATCGAGCTGCGCGCGGACATGCCCGTGGAGCTGGCCAACGGCCCCGACGACACCAGCGAGTTCCTGGTGCTGCAGGGCCGCCCGATTGCCGAACCGGTGGTGCAGTACGGCCCCTTCGTGATGAACACGCAGGCCGAGATCAGCCAGACCATGGCCGACTACCGCCGCACGCAGTTCGGCGGCTGGCCCTTCGGCGACTCGGCGCCGGTGCACGGCATGCAGACGGCGCGCTTCGCGAAGCACCCGGGCGGGCGCGAAGAGCTGCCGGCGCAGCCGGCGGCTGTTGTGGCTACTGCAGCTGCGGTGGCTGCAGCGGGTACGGTCAAAGGCTCTTGAGGGCCTCCGCGCCCGGCGCGGTCATGCTGGGCACGAACTCCAGGATGTCGGCGCGCGCGGCGCCGTTCAGCACGAACGGGTCGCGCGCCAGCACCGCCTGCAGCCCGTCGCGGTCGCCCGAACGCGCCAGGATCACGCCGCCCTTGCGCGGCACCTGTCGGCCCGAGGCCAGGAACAGACCACTTTCGTAGTGCTTCTTGAGCCAGGCGATGTGCGCGTCCATCAGCACGTCGAGTTCGTCGAGCGGCCGGATGTAGGTCAGTGTGACGATGAACATGGTGGTGACGCAGAGTCGTGGAACCACCATCCTATGGGCTTGGCGCCGCGCGCGCAGCGCCAAGGTGTGCACACCGGTAACCGGTGGTGAGAGCCTGTCCGGGCAAGGGGTGAACAGGCCCTAGTCGATCGCCACGCCGCCTTCCTTCACCAGCTTCGCGAACTTGGCGGTCTCCTCGCGGATCTGCCGCGCCATCTCTTCCTGCGTGCCGCCCAGCGGCTCGGCGCCGATGGCCTGCATGCGCTGCGCGAAATCGGGCGAGTGGATGATCTTCACCATCTCCGCGTTCAGCCGCGCCACGATGTCCTTCGGCGTGGCCGCCGGCGCCAGCACGCCGAACCAGGTGCCGATGTCGAAGCCCTTGAGCCCCGCCTCTTCCAGCGTGGGCACGTCGGGCAGCACCGACGAGCGGCGCGCCGTGGTCACGGCCAGCGCGCGCAGCTTGCCGCTCTTGATGTGCTGCAGCACCGGCGTGATGGTGTCGAAGGACATCGCCACCTGCCCGCCGAGCAGGTCGGTGGTGAGCGGGCCGCTGCCCTTGTAGGGCACGTGCAGCAGCCTGGTGCCGGTGCTGGCCTGGAACTGCGTGCCGATCAGGTGCTGCGCCGTGCCGTTGCCGTTGGAGCCGTAGGCCAGCTTCTCGGGCGACATCTTGGCCAGCGCCACCAGCTCGGCCACGGTCTTCGCGGGCGTGTTGGCCGCGTTGATCACCAGCACGTTGGGCACCATGGCCACCACGGTGACGGGCGCCAGGTCTCTCTGGAAGTCGTACGGCAGCTTCTTGTAGACGCTGGTGGCGATGGTGTGGTGCACCGCGCCCATCAGCAGCGTGTAGCCGTCGGGCTTGGCCTTGGCCACGTAGTCGGCACCGAGCGTGGCGCCGGCACCGGGCCGGCTCTCGACCACCACGGGCTGGCCGAGCGACTGCGAGAGCTTGTCGGCCAGCGCGCGCGCCAACACGTCGGTGGTGCCGCCGGCGGGGAAGGGCACGACCAGGTTGATGGGCCGCGCGGGCCAGCCGGTGGGCTGCTGCGCGAAGGCCAACGCTGTCGCGCCGAGCCCCAGTGCGAGGGCCGCGGCCCGCAGCACGGTGCGCCGGCGGCGCGCGTTCAAGGAAGAAGCGTTCATGGTTTTGTCTCCGGCTCGTTGTTTAGGTGCGCGCATCGAGGCGCGCGGATACCGTGGAAATCGCTCGTATCGCTCGAATCGCTCAGGCCGCAAGCCGCAAGGGCTCGCCGGCAATGTGCGCGCACACCGCGCGCGTCACCTGCTCGGTGGTGGCGTGGCCGCCCAGGTCGCGCGTGTGCAGCGACGGGTTGGCCGTGACGTGCTCCACCGCCTGCATCACGCGGCACGCGGCCTCGGCCTCGCCCAGGTGCTCCAGCAGCATCACCACCGACCAGAAGGTGCCCACCGGGTTGGCCAGCCCCTTGCCCATGATGTCGAAGGCCGAGCCGTGGATGGGCTCGAACATCGACGGGTAGCGGCGCTCCGGGTCGATGTTGCCGGTAGGTGCAATGCCCAGGCTGCCCGCCAGCGCGGCGGCAAGGTCGCTGAGGATGTCGGCGTGCAGGTTGGTCGCGACGATGGTGTCGAGCGTGGCCGGGCGGTTGACCATGCGCGCGGTGCAGGCGTCGACCAGTTCCTTGTCCCAGGTGACGTCGGGGAACTCCTTGGAGATCTGCAGCGCGATCTCGTCCCACATCACCATGGCGTGGCGCTGCGCGTTGCTCTTGGTCACCACGGTGAGCAGCTTGCGCGGCCGCGAACGGGCCAGCGCGAAGGCGAAACGCATGATGCGTTCGACGCCCGCGCGGGTCATCATGCTCACGTCGGTGGCGGCCTCGATCGGGTGGCCCTGGTGCACGCGGCCGCCCACGCCGGCGTATTCGCCCTCGGAGTTCTCGCGCACGATCACCCAGTCGAGCTGGCCCGGCGCGCAGCGCTTGAGCGGGCCGTCGATGCCCGGCAGGATGCGCGTGGGCCGCACGTTGGCGTACTGGTCGAAGCCCTGGCAGATCTTCAGGCGCAGGCCCCACAGCGTGATGTGGTCGGGAATGTGCGGGTCGCCCGCGGAGCCGAAAAGAATGGCGTCCTTCTTGCGCAGTGCGTCCAGGCCGTCGGCCGGCATCATCTCGCCGTGCGCGCGGTACCAGTCGCCGCCCCAGCCGAAATCTTCGAACGAAAACTGCAGGGCACCGCCGGAGGCCGCGGCCAGCGCTTCCATCACCTGGCGCCCCGCCGGGATCACTTCCTTGCCGATGCCGTCGCCGGGAATGGTGGCAATGCTGTAACTGCTCATCGATGTCCTCTTGAATGTGCTGTGCGAAAGGGCCACTGTAGGATTCGATGCGACGAACGATTCATGCCGAAAGTGAATCCATCCTTAACTTCAATTCAACAGTGAGGTGGCCATGGTTTCCCCCGTCCAGCCCGCCGACCTCGGCTTCTTCTCCACGCTCGCGGCCTGCGGCAGCCTGAGCGCCGCCGCGCGCGAGCTCGGCATCAGCACGCCGGCCGTGAGCAAGCGGCTCGCGCAGATGGAGACTCGCCTGGGCGTCACGCTGGTGAACCGCACCACGCGGCGCATGAGCCTCACGCCCGAGGGCGAGCTCTACGTGGCCAGCGCGCGGCGCATCCTCGGCGAGATCGACGACATGGCGCAGCTGCTGGGCGGCGCCAAGGCAGAGGCGCAGGGCCTGCTGCGCGTGAACGCCACGCTGGGCTTCGGGCGCAGCCACGTGGCGCCGGTGATCTCGAAGTTCGTGCGCAAGCACCCGCAGGTGGAAGTGCAGCTGCAGCTGTCGGTGAACCCGCCGCCGCTGACCGACGACGCCTTCGACGTCTGCATCCGCTTCGGCGCGCCGCCCGAGGCGCGCGTGATCGCGCGGCGCATCGCGTCGAACCGGCGCCTGCTGTGCGCCTCGCCGGCCTACCTGGCGCGCGCCGGCCAGCCCAAGGTGCCCAACGACCTCACGCACCACCGCTGCATCGGCATCCGCCAGGGCGACGAGGCCTACGGCGTGTGGCGCCTGAGCACGGGCCGCGGCGCGGCGCAGCGCACCGAGGCCGTGAAGACGCGCGGCGCGCTGAGCACCAACGACGGGGAGATCGCGGTCAACTGGGCCTTGGACGGCCACGGCATCCTGATGCGCGCCGAGTGGGACATTGCGCGCTACCTGCGCAGCGGCCGGCTGGTGCAGGTGCTGGCCCACTGCCGCACGCCCGATGCCGACATCTACGCGGTGTACCCGCAGCGCCACCAGCTGTCGGCGCGCGTGCGGGCCTTCGTCGACTTCATCGCGCAGGCGCTCGGCAAGGACGAGGCCGAGCCCAAGCCCGAGCCTGTATCGGCGCTCAGCCGCCGCTGAGCACCGACGCCACCAGCCACACGTTGGCCGCGCTGATCACGCCGAACAGCAGCCACGCCAGCGACTTGATGACAGGCCCGTTGGCGAACGCGCCCATCATGTCGCGCCGGCTCGTGAAGCGGATCAGCGGCCACATCGCAAACGGCAGCTGAAAGCTCAGCACCACCTGGCTGAGCACCAGCATCTTGCCCACGCCGCCGTCACCGAACCACCACACGCCGAACCAGGCCGGGCCCAGCGCCAGCAGGCGCGTGATCAGGCGGCGCTGCCAGCACGGGATCTTCAGGTCGAGAAAGCCTTCCATGATGATCTGGCCCGCGATGGTGCCGGTAAAGGTCGAACTCTGCCCCGAGGCCAGCAACGCGATGCCGAACAGCGTGGCCGCCAGGGCACTGCCCACGATGGGTTCGAGCAGCCGGTAGGCGTCGTCGATCTCGGCCACTTCGCGGTGGCCGGTGGCGTGGAAGGCGCTGGCCGCCAGCACCATGATGGCCGCGTTGACCAGCAGCGCGAGCGACAGCGACACCACCGCGTCGAGCGTGCAGAAGCGCACCGCCTCGCGGCGCGCCGCGTCGGTGTCGGCCACCAGGCGCGTCTGCACGATGGACGAATGCAGGTACAGGTTGTGCGGCATCACCGTGGCGCCGACGATGCCGATGGCCAGGTACAGCGCGCCCGGCTGGTGCAGCCGCTCCAGGCTCGGCGCGAAGCCCATCGCCACGCCGAACCAGTTGGGAGGCGCCATCGCGAGCTCGACGACGAAGCAGCCCGCGATGGTGAGCACCAGCCCGAGCACGATCGCCTCGACGCGGCGGAAGCCCGCGCCCTGCAGGCCCAGCACCAGCAGGGTGTCGAAGGCCGTGATGCCGATGCCCACCGGAATCGACACGCCGAACAGCAGGTGCAACGCCAGCGCGCTGCCCAGCACCTCGGCCAGGTCGCAGGCCACGATGGCCAGCTCGGCGCCCAGCCACAGCAGGCGGTTCACCAGCGGCGAGTAGTGCTGGCGGCAGGCGCGCGCCAGGTCCTTCTGCGTGACCAGGCCCAGGCGCACGCACAGCGTCTGCAGCAGCATGGCCGCGAGGCTGGCGAGCAGCACCACGAACAGCAGCCCGTAGCCGAAGCGCGAGCCGGCCTCGATGTCGGTCGCCCAGTTGCCCGGGTCCATGTAGCCCACCGACACCAGCAGGCCGGGGCCGGCGTAGCGCATCAGCTTCTTGAAGAAGGGCAGGTCTTGCGCGACGGCGACGCTGCCCTTCACCTCGGACGGGCAGAAGGGCGCGGTGGCCGTGCGGGGCAGCGGGAAGAACATGCGCGCGATGATAGGGACAAGTCCGTGGTGTTGTCGCCGACCGGACCGGCGCGGCGGGCCCGAATCTCTTAGGCTCTGGCGTCGCACCCATCAACCACTGGAGACTCTTTCAAATGATTCACGTCGTCGCCGTCATCACCGCCAAGCCCGGCCAACGCACCAGACTGCTCGAGGCTTTCGCCGAGAACCGCGCGGCCGTGCTGGCCGAAGCCGGCTGCATCGAGTACGGCGCCACGGTCGATGCGCAAGGCATCCCCCCGTCGAAGGCCAGCTTCGGCCCAGAGACCTTCGTCGTGATCGAGAAGTGGGAAACGCTGGCGCACCTGCAGGCACACGCCGTGGCACCGCACATGGCGGCGCACGGCGCGAAGACCAAGGAATTCGTCGAGAGCAAGCTGATCCACGTGCTCGAACCGGTCTGAGCCGGCGCGCCGAGGCGCCGAGGCGCTGAAGCGCTGACTCGAGCGAACACGCGCGCAAGCCCGGCTTCGCGCGCGGCGCGATGCGTGCTACCTTCGCGCCGGGAGCACGCGCCACCGATGCACCATGCATGCAATCCGGGGCCTCGTGGAGAGAGGGGACTGAAGACATGGCGATCTTTCGTTCGCAAGATTTGCGCTTGCGGTTGCACCCGCTCTTGCGCTTGCATTCGGGCTGGCTTTGTCGCGCTCTGCCCGTGTCCGGCGCACTGGCTGCCGCCGTTCTGGCCGCTGGCTGCGCGCCGCTGCTGGCACCGCCCTACGCGGCCGACTACGAAGCGCTCGACCGGCTCGAGGCCGCGCGCCCCGGCATGGTGGCCCTCGCCAAGGCACAGCCCACCGACCCCGAAGAACCGGTCAACACCGTGCAGCTGCGCCGTGCGAAGCTGCTGTCGCCCAGCGGCAGCTTCGCGCAGTACCTGCAGGACGCGCTGATGCGCGACCTCAGCGAAATTTCCGTCTACGACCCCAAGGCGCCCACGCGCATCGCGGCGCGCATCCTCGTGAACGACATCGACCTGGGCGTGATCAACGGCACGGGCCGCATGGACGTCGAGGTCACCGTCACGCGCGACAACGCGCAGCGCCTGCGCAAGACCTACCGCGCCGAGACCGCCTTCGATTCGAGCTACGCCAACATCGTCGCCGTGCCGGCCGGCCAGGCCGCTTACCCGCGCCTCGTGCGTGCGCTGCTGCGCAAGGTGTATGCCGATCCGCAGTTCGTGGCCGCCATCGGCCGTTGACCCGACAGGCCAGGAGGCGCTTCGATGCAGTTCACTCTTCCGATGACCGCGGTCCGGCGTGGTGCGGCCGTCGCCGTTGCAACGCTGCTGCTTGCAGGCTGCGTGCACCCGATCACCATGATCACCGAGACCGCGCCGCCGCGTTCGCAGGCGCACCTCGTGCCGAAGAAGGTCGCCTACGTGATGACCGACGCCGACCGCGACCTGGAGGTCGTCACGCCTGGCGGCAGCGGCGACCGCGTGAGCTACTACCCGTACCGCGACCTCGAAAAGTCGATCCGCGATGCGCTGCGCGCGGTGTACCGCGACGTGGTCGTGCTGCGCACCGCGGGCGACGCGAAGGCGAACGAGACGGCGGGCGTGTCGCTGGTGTTCGCGCCGCGCATCAGGACCGAGTCGAGCTCCTCGTCATGGATCAGCTGGCCGCCGACTTCGTTCATAGCCGAGGTGTCGTGCGTGGTGACCGATGCCGCGGGCGCCGAGGTCACGCGCGTGCGCGCGGCGGGCAACGGCACGGCGGAGTTCGGCGAGTTCAAGGGCGACTTCGGGCTCGCAGCGCGAAGGGCCGCGACGCGGTTGACGTCGCAGTTGAGCAGCGAGATCCGCAGGGATGAGAAGCTGCGATGAGCTTCTCGCATGCAGACGTCAGTCCAGACGTTGGTTGATCACTCGCGCCACGAAGTTCTCGAGCGACACGCGCACGGCTTTCTCCGTCGCCTTCCCCAGCGCTTCGGCGCCAGCAGGGCAGTCCCCGTCGATGGACTCCTGGCCAAAGCCACGAACCGTCGTGGTCGCGAGCTCTCGCCCCTCGGCGGACACGGCGGTGGTCCTGATGGAGAGTTCAACGCTCGCGTCCGCCGTGCCTGCGAAGAAGCCTGGCTGAAAACGCAGTCGCGGATTGAAGTCGTCGAGAGCGAAGGTGTACAGCACCCCGTCCTTGCCGGACTCCCCGGCGGTCTGAACTGGCACCACCGACTGATGCGCCGCGGAAACGGTACGCACGATAGACGTCTTGATGGCAGGCCCCACGCTGACGGGGTAGCTGTGCGCGCCGCAGATCTGTCCCGGCTTGACGACTTTCTCGAGGTTGGCGAGATCGCTGGATACCGCCACGTAGGCCTTGGTGGGCTGCACCCTGTCGCGACGCACTTCGTACGCAGCCGATGTGCTTCCGACTTCCACTTTGTGGGCGCAGCCGACAAGCAAAAGGGCGCCCAAACCAATGGCAAGCAATTTTCCGATCACACGCTTCTCCTCGTAATAAATTGTTATTCGATTCTAGAAGCGCACGAGAGCCCTTCGCCGCTGAAGTGAAACGTATCGCGGGCCGAACGAGAACATGGCGCTGGATCGGCACGGCGCTCAACCGACAATTCAAGCGATGCAAAAGACCGAAGCCCTTTGGGAGGACGCCGAACGCCGCGCACCGGAGCTTGCGCGGGAACTGGCCCGCATGGAGTTGGCGTTCTGCAACCGGGGGCCAGTCACCACATCTGTGGATGCGCTCGAGGCCGCCATTCGGTGCGGATGGCGCAGCGTTGTGGCATCGGCAAGGGAAGGCACAGTTTCTCTCGAGCCGTCATTCGTCGCCTCGCTGCACGCATCGGTCGCGCATCCCATTGATGCGCCGGGTGCGGGGGTCTTTCACGAAGGGCCATCCCCGATGGATTGGGCAGAGTTCAAACGCGCCCTCGACGATGCCGCGCTGGAGTACGGCATGGCCGACAACACGGAAGCATGGCTCCTTGCCCAGCTGTACTGGGGGCCGCACCTGGAATCGCTGAAGCTGTCCGTGGCATGGCTGCTCGGCAATGGGTTCCGGTTGCAGGAAGGGGCCCGCATGGTCGTGCCCAATGCCAGCCACGATGAGAAGTTGAAGGAGCGCCTGAAATGGGCAGGCCCCGGCGCCTGCGACGCAGAGGGCCTGCGCGGCTTTTTCGGATGGTACGAAACGCAACGAACGCCAGGCTAGTGCCGCAGCTTCCATCGGCACCATGAAAAAACGCGCCCTCGGGCGCGTTGTTCATTGAAGCCGCGAAGTCTTACTTCGACACGACCTTCACCATTTCCAGGCACTTGTTCGAGTAGCCCCATTCGTTGTCGTACCAGCTCACGAGCTTCACGAAGGTGCTGTCCAGTGCAATGCCGGCTTCGGCGTCGAAGATCGAGGTGCGCGGGTCGCCGCGGAAGTCGGTGGCCACCACCTTGTCTTCCGTGTAGCCCAGCACGCCCTTCAGCGCGCCTTCGCTCTGTGCCTTCATTTCGGCGCAGATTTCCTTGTACGTGGCTTCCTTCACCAGCTCGACCGTCAGGTCGACCACCGACACGTCGGAGGTCGGCACGCGGAAGCTCATGCCCGTGAGCTTCTTGTTGAGCTCGGGGATCACCACGCCCACGGCCTTGGCGGCGCCGGTGCTCGAGGGAATGATGTTTTCCAGGATGCCGCGGCCGCCGCGCCAGTCCTTGTTGCTCGGGCCGTCCACGGTCTTCTGCGTGGCGGTGGCGGCGTGCACGGTGGTCATCAGGCCACGCTTGATGCCCCACTTGTCGTTCAGCACCTTGGCCAGCGGGGCCAGGCAGTTGGTGGTGCAGCTGGCGTTGCTGATGATGGCTTCGCCGGCGTACTTCTTGTCGTTCACGCCGTAGACGAACATGGGGGTGTCGTCCTTCGACGGTGCCGACAGGATGACCTTCTTGGCGCCCGCGTCGATGTGCTTCTGCGCCGTTTCCTTCGTGAGGAACAGGCCGGTCGATTCGAGCACCACGTCGGCGCCGACTTCGTCCCACTTCAGCTGCGACGGGTCGCGCTCCTGCGTCAGGCGGATCTTCTTGCCGTTCACGACCAGCGTGTTGCCTTCGACCGTGACTTCACCCTTGAAACGGCCGTGCACCGAGTCGTACTGGAGCATGTAGGCCAGGTAGTCGGGCTCGAGCAAGTCGTTGATGGCAACGATTTCGATGTCGTTCTTGAAGTTCTGCACCGCTGCGCGCAGCACGTTGCGACCGATGCGGCCGAAGCCGTTGATACCGAGTTTGATAGCCATCTGACTTGCTCCTAAGGTTGAAAAACTTGTAGTGAACCGGCGAGAAGAAACGCTGCGACGCGATCAGTCGCGCAGTGCGGCTTCCACCGTGGCGGCCACGTTCTCCGCCGTGAACCCGAAGTACTTGAACAGCTCCGGCGCGGGGGCCGACTCGCCGTACGTGTCGATGCCCACGACGGCGGCGCAGCCGTACTTCCACCAGCCGCCCGTGCAGCCCATTTCCACGGCGATGCGCGGCAGCTTCTTCGGCAGCACGGCCTTCTTGTAGGCCAGGTCCTGGCGGTCGAAGGTGGTGGTCGAGGGCATCGACACCACGCGCACGGCGATCTTCTTCTCGGCCAGCAGCTTCTGCGCGGCCAGTGCGAGCTGCACTTCGGAACCGGTGGCGATGATGACGGCGGCTGTCTTCTTGCTCTTCAGGCCCACGGCCTCCGGCTCGGACAGCACGTAGGCGCCGCGGCTGATGTCGCCGAGTTCGCTCTTGGGTGCGTAGGCGATGTTCTGGCGGCTCAGCAGCAGCGCGGTCGGGCGCGACTGGTTCTGCAGCGCCACGGCCCAGGCCACGGCGGTTTCGGCCGTGTCGCCCGGACGCCAGACGTCCAGGTTGGGAATCAGGCGCAGCGAGGCGGCGTGCTCGATCGACTGGTGCGTCGGGCCGTCTTCGCCCAGGCCGATGGAGTCGTGCGTGAACACGTGGATCACGCGGCGCTTCATCAGCGCGGCCATGCGGATGGCGTTGCGGCTGTAGTCGCTGAAGGTGAGGAAGGTGCCGCCGTAGGGGATGTAGCCGCCATGCAGCGCCACGCCGTTCATGATGGCCGCCATGCCGAACTCGCGCACGCCGTAGTTGATGTGGCGCCCGATGGTGCCGTGCGGTGCCTCGAGGGGTGCGGCGGGCGCTGCTTCGTCTTCGGCGCCTTGCTTGGCTTCCACCGCGGGCATGGTCATGACCACGTGACCCTTGGCGTCGAAACGCAACGCCGGGGTGCTCTTGGTGTTGGTGAGGTTCGAACCGGTCAGGTCGGCGCTGCCGCCGAGCATTTCGGGCAGTGCGGCGGTGAAGGCTTCCAGCGCGAGCTGGCTGGCCTTGCGGCTGGCCACGGTCTCGGCCTTGGTGTGGGCGGCGACCACGGTGTCGAACGCGACCTGGTGGAAGTTCTTGGGCAGCTCGCCCTTCATGCGGCGCGTGAAGTCGGCGGCCAGCTCGGGGTAGGCGACGGCGTAGGCGGCGAACTTCTCGTTCCACTCGGCTTCGGTCTTGGCGCCGGCGTCCTTGTGGTTCCAGTCGGCATACACCTCGGCCGGGATCTCGAAGGGCGGGAAGTGCCAGTCGATGGCGTCGCGCGTGAGCTTGATTTCCTCGGCGCCCAGGGCTTCGCCGTGGGCCTTGGCGGTGCCGGCGCGGTTCGGGCTGCCCTTGCCGATGACGGTCTTGCAGTTGATCAGCGTGGGCTTGTCGGTCGACTGCTTGGCCTTGGCGATGGCCGCGGACACCGCGGCGGCGTCGTTGCCGTCGATCGGGCCGATCACGTGCCAGCCATAGGCGTGGAAGCGTTCGGCCACGTTGTCGATGTACCAGGGCTTGACCTGGCCGTCGATGCTGATGCCGTTGTCGTCGTACAGGGCGACGAGCTTGTTCAGGTGCCAGGCGCCGGCCAGCGCGCAGGCTTCGTGGCTGATGCCTTCCATCATGCAACCGTCGCCCAGGAAGGCGTAGGTGTGATGGTCGACCACGGCGTGGTCCTTGCGGTTGAACTCGGCGGCCAGCAGCTTCTCGGCCAGCGCGAAGCCAACGGCATTGGTGATGCCCTGGCCCAGCGGGCCGGTGGTGGTCTCGACGCCGGGGGTGACGTCGATCTCGGGGTGGCCAGCGGTCTTGCTGTGCAGCTGGCGGAAGTTCTTCAGCTCGCCGATGGGCAGGTCGTAGCCGGTGAGGTGCAGCACCGCGTACAGCATCATCGAGGCGTGGCCGTTGGACAGCACGAAGCGGTCGCGGTCGAACCAGTGCGGGTTCGCGGGGTTGTAGCGCAGGTGTTCGCCCCAGAGCGCGACGGCCATGTCGGCCATGCCCATCGGTGCACCCGGATGTCCGGAATTCGCTTGTTGGACGGCATCCATGGCCAGCGCGCGAATCGCGTTGGCCATCAGGGCTTGGTTTGCCATGGGCATGGGGCTTTCGGGGGAAAAGGGGTGGGTGGGATTGGGGGGAACCCGCGATTTTACCGGGCGAGCCCAAACCACTGCCGATACGGGCCGAACACCCCGCCGATGTTCTCTTGTGCAGCGCCCGAGCTCGACGCCCGGACTGCTAGAGTTGCGCCCCATGCACGGGCTGCACCTCACCGCCGACCTCCACGACTGCCAATGCGGCCTTCAATGGCTCACCGACCGCGAGGCGCTGGGCGCGGTCTGCCTGAAGGCGGTGGCCGCCGCCGGCCTGCAGGCGGTGGGCACGCTGGTGCACGGATTTCCCGCCACGCCCGCGGGGCCGGGCGGCGTCACCGCCACGGTGCTGCTGGCTGAATCGCACCTGTGCATCCACACCTGGCCCGAGCAGCGCGGCGTGACGCTCGACGTGTACGTGTGCAACTTCGGCGGCGACCACTCGGCCAAGGCGCATGCGCTGATGGAATGCCTGGTGTCGCTGTTCAAGCCGCTGCACAGCGAACGCAACGCGCTGCAGCGCGGCCGGGTCGCAGCTTGAGCGCAAAGATCGAAGTGAGCGCAGCCAGCGCAGTGCCCCCGGTCCGCGCGATGGTGCTCGCCGCCGGCCGCGGCGAGCGCATGCGGCCCTTGACGGACACCTGCCCCAAGCCCCTGCTCGAGGTGCGCGGCAAGCCCCTGATGCAATGGCCCATGGAGGCACTGGCGGCCGGCGGCTTCACCGGGCTGGTGGTCAACACCGACTGGCTAAGCACCCAGATTTCAGGCCATTTCGGCCCGACACCGTTGCTGGACAACGGCATCGCGCTATCAATTTCATACTCCGACGAGGGCCGCGACTTCGGCGGCGCGCTGGAGACGGCCGGTGGCATCGTGCGCGCGCTGCCCTTGCTGGGCGAGGTGTTCTGGGTGGCGGCGGGCGACGTGTTCGCACCCGGCTTCGAATTCACGCAGGCCGCGGCCGAGCGCTTCGTCGCCAGCGGCAAGCTCGCCCACCTGTGGCTGGTGCCGAACCCGGCGCACAACCCGAACGGCGATTTCGGGCTTTCCGCCGACGGCCTGGCGCTGAACACTGCCGCCGAGAAGTTCACCTTCTCCACCATCGGCCTCTACCGCGCCGCGCTCTTCGCGCCGCCGTACTGCGACATCCCGGCCGGCAACCCCGCGGGCGTGAAGGCCGCGCTGGCGCCGATCCTGCGCGCCGCCATGAACGACCGGCAGGTGAGCGCCGAGCTCTACACCGGCCCCTGGACCGACGTGGGCACGCCGCAGCGCCTGCAGCAACTCAACACCGGCGCTCCTTCGGCACCGCCTGCATGACACTCGCGCCGCTGCCCGACGCCTTGCGCCTGCTGCCGCAGCGCCTGCACGACCTGGCCCTGCAAGCGGCCGCCGAGCGCAACGACGGCGAGCCCGAAGACCCGCTGACAGTGCCGCTCTGCGAGAGCGACTTCACGCGCGTGAGCCTCGCGCCCATGCGCCAGGGCTGGCATGTCGAATACTTCGGCGACATCTGGGGCGAGGCCTTCGATGAAACCCTCGCCTGCCTGAGCCGCCAGGACGTGGCCGACTGCATCACTTCGCTGTCGTTCAGCGGCCCCGACAGCGGGGCCAACGGCACGCGCGAATGGACTTTCGCGCCGCTGCTCGACAGCGCGGTGAGTTTTCCCCGCCTGCGCTCGCTGTTCATCAAGCCGACGCAGCCGGAGGACCACAACCAGTCGCTGGTGTGCGCGAGCGGCCAGATCCTCGAAGAGGCCGGCGACATCGCGCGCTGGGTGCGCAAGACCCCGCGCCTGAGCGAACTGACGGTGCCGAACCCGCCCAACGCCGACTTCTTCGCCGTGCCGCTGCCGCAGCTGCGCTGCCTGTGCGTCGGCGCCCATTTCGACACCCAGCAGTTCATTCGGAACCTTGCCGCGGCACAGAACCTGCCGCAGAACCTGCCGGCCCTGACGCTGCTGGACTTTGCCGAATCCACCGAGCAGCAGATGGTGTGGCCGGCCGACCGGGCGCCGGGCGGCATCACGGCCTTCGAGGACTACGAGGCGTTGTTGAACGGTCCGCTGGGCGCGCGGCTGCGCGTGCTCCGGTTGCGCAACACCTGCCTGGACCTGGCGCAGCTGCAGCGGCTGCAGGGCCTGCGGCCGTCGCTCCAATTCATGGTCATCCAGTCAACGATCGGCGGGTATGTCAGCCACTTTGCACAGGATGTGTTCCCATGGCGGCACCTGGTACCCGCGGACCCCGGACTTGCACCGTATCGAAAGTGAAATCCCATGCTCAATGACACCCAGATCTACGCCGAGCGCCGCGCGCGCCTCGCCTCGCAACTCGGCAAGGACGGCATTGCCATCGTGCCGACCGCGCCCGAGCGCCAGCGCAACCGCGACAGCGACTTCCTGTTTCGCCACGACAGCTACTTCTACTACCTGACCGGCTTCACCGAGCCCAACGCCTGGCTGGTGCTGGCGGGCGACGGCCGCGCCACGCTGTTCTGCGCACCGAAAGACCTCGAACGCGAGATCTGGGACGGCTACCGCCTGGGCCCCGACGCGGCCCCCGCCGAGCTGGGCCTGGACGAGGCCTTCTCCGTCAGCGACCTCGACGCCAAGCTGCCGAAGCTGCTGGAGAACCGCTCGACCGTGTGGTTCCCCTTTGCCACCCACAAGGGCCTGGAGACGCGCATCGACGGCTGGCTGCAGTCGGTGCGCGCGCGCGTGCGCTACGGCGCGCTGTGCCCCGAGGAACAGCGCGACCTGTGCGGCCCGCTCGACGAAATGCGCCTCGTGAAGGACGTGCACGAGCAGGACATCATGCGGCGCGCCGCGCAGATCAGCGCGCGCGCCCACATCCGCGCGATGCAGCTGTCGGCACGCATGCTGCGCGAAGGCCAGGACGTGCGCGAGTACCACCTGGACGCCGAGCTGCTGCACGAATTCCGCCTGGGCGGCTCGCAGTACCCGGCCTATGGCTCCATCGTCGCGGCCGGCGCCAATGCCTGCGTGCTGCACTACCGCGCCGACGCCGCGCCGGTGCGCCCCGGCGAGCTGGTGCTGATCGACGCGGGCTGCGAGCTCGACGGCTACGCCAGCGACATCACGCGCACCTTTCCGGCCGACGGCAAGTTCAGCGGCCCGCAGCGCGCGCTGTACGACCTGGTGCTGCAGAGCCAGTACGCCTCGGCCGCCGCCACCAAGGCCGGCAACCGCTTCAACGACCCGCACGACGCGGCCGTGAAGGTGCTGGCGCAGGGCATGCTCGACCTGGGCCTGCTCGACGCCAACAAGGTCGGCGGCCTGGACGACGTGATCGACTCGCGCGCCTACTTCCAGTTCTACATGCACCGCACCGGCCACTGGCTGGGCATGGACGTGCACGACTGCGGCAGCTACGTCGAGCCCACGCAGGTCGGCGAGGTGAGCGAGCGCAAGGACCCGCTGTCCAACGAGCTCATCAAGAACCGCCCGAGCCGCATCCTGCACCCGGGCATGGTGCTCACGCTGGAGCCCGGCATCTACGTGCGCCCCGGCGAGGGCGTGCCCGAGCAGTTCCACCACATCGGCATTCGCATCGAGGACGACGCGATCGTCACGGCCACGGGCTGCGAACTCATTTCGCGCGGCGTGCCGGTGGACGCGGACGAGATCGAGGCGCTGATGCGGGCTTGACCGCGCGCTGCGACACCGGTGGCGGCGCGTGCCGCGCCTGCAGGAAGTCGATGAACACCCGCAGCTTGCGCGGCATCTGCGCGCGGCTCGGGTGGTACAGGTAGAAGCCCGGAAAGGTCGGCCACCAGGGCTCCAGCAGCGGCACCAGCCGGCCGCTCCTGAAGTCGTCGCGCACCGCGCCCTCGAAGGCCGAGGTAATGCCCGCGCCCGCGCGCGCCGCGGCCAGCAGCACCTCGCTGTCGTTGCTCACCAGCGGCCCTGACAGCGCGATGTCGAGCACGCGCCCGTCCTGCGCGTATTCCCAGCGATAGAGACCGCCCGTGGTCAGCCGGTAGTTCAGGCAGCGGTGCGCGCGCAGGTCTTCCGGCACGCGCGGCGGCGTGCGGCCCTTCAGATAGCGCGGCGCCGCGAAGGTGACCATGCGCAACGGCCCGCCCACCGGCACGCCGACCACGTCCTGCGCCAGGCTCTCGCCGAGCCGGATGCCGGCGTCGAAGCCGCCTGCGACCAGCTCGACCATGCGGTTGTCGCACACCACCTCGAGCGTGATGTCGGGCCAGGCGTCCGCGAAATCGCCCAGGTACGGAAACAGCAGCAGCTCGGCCGCCACGCGCGAGACGTTCAGGCGCAGCAGCCCGGCGGGCTTGTCGCGCGCCTCGTCGATGCCCGCGACCGCCTGCGCCAGCGCATCGAGGCCGGGCCGCGCCCCGTCGAGGAACTGCTGGCCCAGCTCGGTCACGCCCACGCGGCGCGTGGTGCGGTCGAGCAGCCGCACGCCGAGCTTGCGTTCCAGCGCGCGCACCGTCTGCGAAAGGGCCGAGGGCGACACGCCCAGTTCTTCCGCCGCGCGGGTGAAGCTGGCGTGGTGCGCCACGCGGGCGAAGGCGGCAATGGCGGGGAGCAGTTCGGGCGACATGGCTTTCATTATGAAGACCAGCTTCACAAAGCATCAACCCGACCGGGCTTTTTCCAAAGCAATGCGGCCACTACCTTCAAGGCCATGGCGACGCAACCGCGCCGCCGCACCCCTGAAAGGACATTCACCATGAAGCTCGACAACTACCTCACCCTCGGCCGCTCGGGCCTGCGCGTCAGCCCGATGTCGCTGGGCACCATGACCTTCGGCAGCGACTGGGGCTGGGGCGCCGACGCCAGCGAATCGCGCCGCATGTTCGACCTGTACCTGGAACGCGGCGGCAACTTCATCGACACCGCCAACTTCTATACCAACGGCAGCTCGGAGAAGCTGCTCGGCCAGTTCATGGCGGACCGGCGCGAATCGGTGGTGCTGGCCACCAAGTACACGCTGAACATGCAGCCCGACAACCCCAACGCGGGCGGCAACCACCGCCGCAACATGGTGCGCTCGGTGGAGGCCAGCCTGAAGCGCCTGGGCACCGACTACATCGACCTGCTGTACCTGCACATCTGGGACAACCTCACGCCCATCGACGAAGTGATGCGCGGCTTCGACGACCTCGTGCGTTCGGGCAAGGTGCTGTACGCGGGCATCTCCGACACGCCGGCCTGGCAGGTTGCGCGCATGCAGACGCTGGCCGACCTGCGCGGCTGGACGCCGCTGGTGGCGCTGCAGATCGAGCACAGCCTGATCGAGCGCACCGTGGAGCGCGAGCTGCTGCCGATGGCGCACGAGCTCGGCCTGGGCGTGATGGCGTGGTCGCCGCTGGGCAGCGGCGTGCTGTCGGGCAAGTACACGCGTGCCGACCTGGGCCACACCGAGGGCGCAGCGTCCGGCGTGACGGGTACGCGCAAGGACGTGGCCGTGGGAAGTGGCGCGCTGAGCGAGCGTTCGCTGGCCATCGCCGAGACGGTGGCGCAGGTGGCGAAGGAGCAGGGCCGCTCGTCCGCGCAGATCGCGCTGGCGTGGCTGCTGCACCGCACCGCGCCGGTGGTGATGCCGATCATCGGCGCGCGCACGCTCGCGCAGTTCGAGGACAACCTGGGCGCGCTCGACGTGCAGCTCGACGCCGAGACGCTGCGCCGGCTCGACGCGGTCAGCGCCATCGCGAAGGGCTTTCCGCACGACTTCATGGCACTGCCGATGACGCAGGGCGTGGTGTTCGGCGACACCGTGGCGCGACGCCCGGCTTGAAAGACGAAGCGGGCGGTCAGGCCATCAGCAGGCAGACCAGCCCGCCGCCCACGGCGATGGCCGCCGCGGCCGAGCCGATCCACGTGAACCGCCGCGGCGCACAGCCCAGCAACGCGACGGTCGCCAATGCCGCGGCCGTGAGCGCGCCCAGCCACAGCACCCAGCCGATCGAGCTGCCCGCGGCCTGCAGGCTCGCGCCGAGCGACAGGCACAGCAGCACCGTGCCGCCCAGCTGCAGCCAGCGCCGCCACGGCCCCGGTGTGCTGCCGCGGCCATAGACGTCTTCGCTGTGGCGGTCCATGGCCAGGCTCAGCGCGCAGAAGCCCGCGAGCGAGGCGGCGAACACGAGGGCGAGGAGCAGCGAATCCATCACGAGCCCTGTTCCGAAGTGACCAGCGCCTGCGGCACCTGCGAAGGCTGAAGGGTTTGCGCAGCCTGCGCCGCCCGCCTGGCCGCCGACGTGCGGCGCTTGCGCTCCACGATCCACACCGCGGCCGCGAGCCCCAGGCCGAGCGCCAGCGCGACGAGGTCGAAACCCGCCACCGCGCTCGGGCCCGAACGCAGGCTCACGCTCAGCGGCGCGGGGCCGGTGAAGGCATTGAGCACCGGCAGCAACGCGAACAGCAGCGCGCCCAGCGCCAGCTGCGCCTGCCACATGCGCAGCGTGGGCCGCAGCAGGCCCAGCACGGCGGTGGCGCCCCAGGCGGTGAAGAACCAGGTGATCTCCGCCTCGCCACGGTTGGCCACGTCCAGCGGCAGCAGGCGATTGGCCCAGAAGAACGACGCCATGGCCACCGGCAGCCCGGCGATCGCGCCAAGGTTCAGCCCGTCGACCAGCCGCAGCCCGAAGCCCACGCGCCCGCCCTGCTTGAGCGTCTTGGCGAACTTCTGGCGCTCCTTCACGGCCCACAGCAGCAGCCCGGTGGCCACCATCAGGCAGCCCGCGAGCCCCGAGAGGAACAGCAGCGCGCGCACCAGCGGAGCGCCGAAGCGGCCGATGTGCAGGCCATAGAGCACGCTGCGCGTTTCGGCGGCGGGCCTGGTGGTGTCGCCGAACGCGCCGATCATCGCGCCGGTCACGCCGTTGAACTGCATCGTCGGCTGCTCGTACGACAGCTGCGGGCCATCGGCGCGCCGCAGGATCACCACGGCATTGGCGTCGTTCGGCGAATTGACCGTGATGCGCCCGACGCCCGCGCCGTCCCAGTGCGCGGAGGCCTGCGCGAGCATCGGCGCGATCGGGGCCATCGGCGCGGGCTGGCCCGCGGCCTTGAACTGTTCGCGCACGCCGCCGGCAAACGCCTCGGCGAAGAAAGCCTGCGTGCCGCCGCTGTCCTTGTAGGCGGCCTGCGGGCCCCAGGGCATGTACATGAACATCAGCGTGACCAGGCCGGTGTACGTGATCATCGCGTGATAGGGCAGCGCCAGCACCGCCGTCACGTTGTGCGCATCGAGCCACGAGCGCTGGCCCTTCTTCGGGCGGAAGGTGAAGAAGTCCTTGAAGATGCGCTTGTGCGTGACGATGCCGCTGAAGATGGCCACCAGCATGAACATCGCGCAGAAGCCCACGATCCAGCGCGCCCACAGCGCGGGCATGTAGTGCAGGTCGAAGTGCAGGCGGTAGAAGAACTCGCCGCCGCGTGTCTCGCGCGCCGCGGCGCTGGCCTGGCCGGTGGCCGGGTCGAGCATCGCGCGGCCGAAACGGTCGCGGCGGTCGACCGGCGGCGCGCCCTTGGGCGGCGGCGGCTTGTTCCAGAAGAGGCTGGCCGACGGCTCGCGCCCGGTCGGCAGCGTGATGAACCAGCGCGGCGAGTCGGCCGCGTGCTGCTGCAGGTAGGCGTAGGTCGCCTCGGCCGACTGTGCTGTCGGCACCGCGGTGCGCGAGAGGCCGTGCAGCTCCGGCTTCATCCAGACGGTGATCTCGTCCCTGAAGTACGAGGCCGTGCCCGCCATGAACACCATGAACAGCACCCAGCCGACCAGCAGGCCCGACCAGGTATGCAGCCACGCCATCGACTGGCGGAATCCTTCCTTCATGCGGCGCCTCCGGCGGATCGCATGAGCAACGCGAGCAGCAGGCCCATCGGCACCGCGGCAATGGCGAGGCCCGACCACGCGCGCAGCGCCGTGCGCGCGGCGAAGACCCACATCACGGCAATGGCGAAGACGAGGAAGGAGGCCAGCGTGCCGGTCATCGCGGCTTCGCTGCGTGCCATGCCGAAGAGAGCGGGCAGGCACAGCGCGAGCAAGGCGGCGGACAGCGCCGCCACCCCGTAGCCGCCGGCAATGGCAGCCACCGCGCGCGACGCCACGCCGAGGCGATAGCGAACGCCGGCGGTCACGACGCGCGCCGGACGGCGCGCGGGGTCGTTCGGAAATTCATGGCGAAGGGGAGGAGAGACTTCAGAAGATGAGAATGATACGCATCTTGAAAAGCCTCTTCAGCCCCAGCCAGCTCGGACGCGGACGAAGAGGGACCTGCGGCCCGAGCGGCTTTTTCTTCTAGGGCACTGGCCCCGCCGGATGCCAGCGCGCCGAAGAGGCCCTCCACTCGAACTGCCGGGCTCCGATCCGCACCGCGGAGCCGGACGTCGGGTTGGCCGGAAAGTCCTGATCGTAGGCCCGCATGCGATAGCCCGTGAAGACGGCTGCACCGGTCGGCTGACCCGAGGAAGAAGCGACCGCGCCGCTGGCGCCGGCGAATTGCGCATTCAGCCCGAACGTGCCGCCCGCATTCCACGCAGCGGCTGCCTTTGCCGTCAGGGACGCGGACGTTGACGACGTTCCCGAGGTCAGGAACATCGCGACCAGGCGTCCGTCCGTGCGGACCGAATTCAGCAAGCCTGCGCCCGTTGCAGCGACACCCGAGCCCTGCCCGTCGACCTGCACTGCACCCGTCGGCGATCCCGACGCGTCGAAGATTAGACGCCACACTGCAGGGCTTGCGCCCAACAGCAGCGAGGCGAACGAAGTGGTGCCGAACATGCTCAGCTCCTGTTGTGGCCCGGCGCGTCGACCACGCGATGCGAAAGCATGCGCTTCATGCTTGCCCGCTCGGCCAATTTGCCAGGATGTTGTATTGCTCGATCCCGGAAACATCGAGTGCATCGATGGCTTCGTGATGCGAACGCTCTGCCTCGAAGCAGGCGCGCACGTGCGAAGCGATTGCGTTCTGCAGCGTGGCCATCTGCGCCGACGTCAGCGTGAGCCACCCTGACTCGGCCTTGAAAGGAACGTCCGCGTGGCCGTTGGCCTCCATGCCCCGGATGGCCTGCGCGATCCGCGTTTGATCGTCGATCCCCGTCTTGACCTTCATGCCGCCGGCCAACGCGATGCCGCCCGTTTCGATCACCCAGCGGTGCGCGGTGACCGCCACCTTCAGCCGTGCCCGACGCTCTTCTTCCGTAAGGACCGGTTCCGGCTCCGGTTCGGGATCGGCGGGCAGTGCTTCCAGCACCCACGCCCCCGCGACGGCGAAAGGCCATTTGCCAGGCGTCGGGGCGGGGGGCTGCACTTCGAGGCAGTCGCCTGGGATCAGGTACACACCCCCTTCCAGCGGAGACAGATCGCCGCTGGAGAGCGCCAGCTCTGACACGAACGCTCGCGTGCTTGGGTCGAATGAATAGACAGTCTTGCTCATGCGAGGCCTTCAAAACTTGATGATGGGAAGGTAGGCGACGTTGCTCGGTCGGGTCTCGGCGGCGACACGCACAGGGGTGTAGCTTGCATGCGTGCCCGGAATCGCCAGCGCACCGCGTTGCGACGCAGCGTTGCTGGTGTAGATGGAGCCCACCGTATAGCCCTGGTTGTCGCCACCGACGATCGTGCTGATGCTCATGCTGTTGTCGTGGACGTGCCCCTGCAGCGCATCCGGCTGCTTCGTGCCCCGTATACGTCCCGGGTCGATGCCGCGGCCTTCATCCCAGCCGCGATCGAATTCGCCGCGCGCCTCCGGGAGGTTGAAGGTGGTCGCTCCATTGCCAGCGCCGTAGTCGATGCCGATGGCCTGGAACAGTGCCGCGTAGATGGTGCGCGAGACCGCCGCGCCATTGCGCTTGAGCCAGCCCGACGGAGGTACGGAAGCCGCCGTGTAGCCCACGACGCCAGGCTCGACTTGCGCACCGATCACCTCTCGCCAGTCGGTCCTGACGACGGGGGTCGTGGGAGCCAGCACCGTCAAGGACACGCGCTTGTTCGCCTGCGCAAAGTTGACCACGGCGCCGGCGTTGCTCGAAGCCACGACCGTATCGCGCGAGATCGTGTTGGCCGCTACGTAGGTGCCTCGGCCAAGTTCGAACTCTCCGGTTGGACGGCCTACCGCATTCACGCTCTCGCAGAGGTAATGGACGGTCGAACCGACAGGGACTTTCTCGGCGAAAGTGAAATAGCCCAGGTCCGCGCCGGAGGTCACGAGGTTGCCGGTCCCGAGCGTGACGCACGCTTCGATGACTCGATTTTCGAAGACGACAGCCATCGTTCAGACCTCGAAAGTGACTTTGGTCGCGGTCTTCAGCCGCGGGGCGACACCGGCCTGGATCGGAATGACGGGGTCGAGCGCGCCGTACGTCAGGAGGATTCCGTTGCCAGCAGCGGCAGTGCCAACACCCAGATGCGTGGCGGTGGAAATGCCGGTGCCCGAGACCTCGACGAATTCCATTGCAGCAACCAGGTTCGCGACGTTCCCCGCCACGGTCCAGCCCGTCGGCCCTCGCGTGATGGCGACCCGCGCGTAACCAGGGTAGGCCACCTCATTGGTGGACTGGTTCGCTCCCGCGCCAGGCGCGGCCGTGTGGAGGCTGGCATAGACGACCGTCAGCGGTGCGGTCACCGCGTTGTCGGCAAGCCCTGAAATCGGGGTTGCCTGAAGAATCAGTTTGAGAAGTGCGTTGGCTGATGCAGTGGTGTAAGGCATGTGATGCTCCGGAGTTGAACGGGTTTAAGCAAGCTGGCCGATGGCGTCCGGCACAGCGGGGAAATCGGCGACGGGGTAATGCAGCAGGACGCTGCGGTCGGCGATGGAATCGATGAGCGCGGCATGGGCAGCCTCCGCGGAAAAGCAGCGCTGCACGTGCACCGTGACGACGTTGGCGACGGCCTGCAGGGCATCGCGCGTCATGCGACGAAAGCCGCCTGGCATCTTGAAATCAATCTCTTCGATGCCGGCCTGCGCCATGTCGACGATGGCTGCAGCCAGCGCGGCGCGGTCCTCGCGGCCCGTGCCCATGCGCAGACCGTCGGGCAGGCCGAGGCCCCCGACCTCGCACGCCCAGCGCCGGCGCGCGATCTCGGCCTTCAGGCCGGTACGGAGATCCTCGATGGAGCGCGGGTCGCACCAGGCATGCGTCGTCCAATCGAAGACGTGATCCGCACTCGGTCGTTCGGGCATCGGAACCGGTTCGCTGTCGACGATGTAGTGGCCGCGAGGCACCTCCCGCAAGAGCAGGGCCTCGGCAGGCGTCTGCAGTTGCGCGTCGCACCATTCGCGTCGAGCGACGGTGCCCCAGCGAAGCACTTCGCCGGTATTTCGGGTGTAGATGGTGAAGGAGAACATGGTCAACGGCGCGTGGACAGCGCGTAGATGGAAGTGCCGGCCTCGCCGGCGGAGGAGGCGAGCGAAAACATCGTCACGGTGTGAGCGCCGGGGGCCAATGGAATGACGATGCCGCCCGAGACCGTGCTCAAGGCAAAACCCGCGCCCCGCCACCTCTCCTGGCCGTCAACGATGATGAGAGCGAAGGCCGTCTCCCATACGAACGTGCAGCCGAAGATGAAGGTCTGCAGCGTGTGCTCCCCCGGGATCACGTGCGTGATCGTGACGGATTTGCCGGGAGACGCCGCCGCCGTAGGAACCGTCACCGCTTGGCCGCGCAGGTTGAACGTGTCGATCACGTCGACCTGGTTGATCGTCAGTCCCTCGTTCTGGAGATTGAACCCGGGTCCGGCGAGCCGGAACCGGCCGTCGGCCGTACTCATCTGCAGCAGCATGTTGCCGGCGTTCAACTCGACAACGGCCTGCCCGCTCTGGTGTCGCGCAAGGAGCCAACCGGGACCGCCGTCGCCGTGCCACTTGCCCTTGCTGCGGATGTACCCCCAGCCCCCTACGCCGTCGCCGGAAATATCGACCTGGCCCGCCGTCACATACCCCAGCCGGGACGTGATCGCCGACAGCTGATTCACGTTGATCGATCGCGCGGTGATCGTTCCATCGACCACCAGGTTGCCGTCGATGCCCACCGTCGAGACGCCCGACACCGACCCGACGACGAAGGGGTACTTGATCGCGCCCTGGGCATCGATGGTGCTGATGGCGAATCGGTCGACCAGCACGACCATGTCGCTGTCCTTGCCGTCGTTGTTCAGCAGGATGCCGGCCGTCTTGTTGCCCGCGACCACCTTCAGCCCCCACTTCGCCGAAAGGCGGCCCGTCTCATCGGCGCGCACCGCCGATTCCTGCGCAATGGACGCCTCGGCGCCGTCCACGCGCACCGCCAGCGTGGTGCGGGCGATGGCCTCGGCCTCGATGGCCGACGCGCGCGCGGTGCTCTCCTGTCTCACCGCGGCAATCGCGCCACGGTCGCTGGTTTCCGCGCTGTACGGCGTGACCGGGAATCTTCCCTGTTCGGCCTTGGCATAGCGAAGCCCGAGCATGCCGCCGGCGGTGTAGCCCGACCAAACGAAATTGACGCTCGCGGCCGCAGCACCATTCGGCGCCGCCGCCTCGACCGCGAGTTCGTTGCGGCGCTGCTGCGAGTTCAGAAAATCGTGCCCCCCGGCCTTCAGGCTTGCGGCGGTGCCCAGCGAATGACCCGCGCTGTCGAAGAACTCGAGAACCAGACCCGACTCGCCCGTGTCGGTGTTGAAGCGCGTGTCTGCGGACCCCGCATACCAGTTGCCGGGGCTGACCGGAAAACGAGGACTCGCAAACCAGCCGTTGGCGGGAACGTCGGACAGCAGCCGCGCCGAGGCGCCCCAGTCGTCCTGCGCCATCGTCCATGCGCCGGCACTCGCGGTCCATCCGTCGAGGTCGAACTCGAAACCGCCGTTGAACACCAGGTTCGCCCGCACGTAACCCACGGCTTTCGCCGCCACGGTGTCGATGCGCTGCGCCAGTTGCTCGTTGCCCTCGGTCACCAGGTGCTGCACCTGCGTGATCGCGGTGCCGCGTTCGATGGTCTCGTCGAGCAGGCGCTCCGCAATGCCGGAGTTGACGTTGAGCAGGTCCGCGACCATGCCGTCCAACCCTTCCTGCAGTTCAGCCAGGGCATCGTCGATCGACGGCAGCGAAGCAAGCTGTACATACCCCGCATCGCTGGCATTGCCGGCCATGTCGAACGCCGTCACCCAGTAGATGCGCGTGGCGGCCACCGGCTCGGTGCGCACGAAGTTCAGCGAGCCCGTGTGGCCGATCTCGACCGCCTCCGCCAGCGTCGCTCCCACCTTGACGATGTACGCCGAGACCGGCTGCGTGGTGCCGCAGGCCTGCCAGGCCAGCTCGATCTGCGCGCCCCAGACTTCGCCGCGCACGATGGGCTGGGCGGGCTGCGCGATGTCGATGGTGGCCGAGATCGGAACACCCCAGACCCCTTGTGTATTGCCATGCTGGGCCCAGACCTTCACCGTCCCGGCCGGCAGCCAGCCGATGTTGGCGGCCAGGGCCTTGCCGGTCCATCGCTCCACCGCCGTCTCGAACGTGGCGCCGATGAAGATGCGCGTCGCGCCCCATTCGAGCAGGTCGATGCCGGTGGGCGCCGACCAGCGTGCCACCACGCCAGCCGATTCGACGACGAGGCTCAATCCCTCGACGTCGCCCGGCTTCACGCTCGCGCCCTGCAGCGTGTGCGTCACCATCGTCCAGTAGCTCGACGCATAGGCCGTGATGAACCGCACGCGTACCTGGTACTCGCCATGCACCTCGAGGCCGAGCAGGAAGGTCTCGGTGGCCGTACCCGGCAAGGTGACGGACTGCCAGTCGCCGACCGGCGTGGTCGTGCGCCACTGCACCTGCACGTTCCCGCCGCGCAGCACTGCGTCGTCCACCGACGCAGACCAGCTCACCCGCGCGCGGATCACCAGCGTGCCGCCCTGCTGCACCATCTGCTCCTGGCCGCTGCGTACCTGCAGATCGAGCGGCGGCTGTGGCAGCAGGAACGGGTTCGGCAGGTTGGTGTTCGGAGAAGGGTCGCGCAGCACCTCGTCGGCCGTGTCGTAGAAGGCTTCCTCGTCCTCGATGACCTGGAACGACAGCGGCGAGCTCATCGAATAGCTCCAGTCCTGCACGCGGAACGGCTTGTTGGCAAAGCCGTACAGCACGCTCGTGAGCACGATGCGGTCGCCCGGCTGCAGGTGCCACGCCAGCATCTTCGGATGGATCTGCAGCACGAAGCCGCCCCGGCTCTGCTCGACGAGCACACGCGCGATCTGGTGGGTGCGTGCATGCGCCGTGGTGAACGGGAGCACGAGATCGAGGAACTTGTCCTTCTGGTCGTTGGCGCGGAAGACCGCGTTCTGGTACTGCTTGAAGTCTTCCGAGACGCCGGTGCGCGTCAGGTTGACGTAGGTGCCCCTCGCGCCGTTGTAGCGCGCGGTGCCGGGGTTGCAGGTCTGCACCACGGTGATGGGCGCCAGCAGGTCGTCGTCGGTCAACGCGAGCACCGGCGTGGTCCACGCGCCGGCCAGGATGCGCCAGACACCGCCCGATTCGAGGCTGTAGCCCGCCATCGTGTCTTCGAGCTGCTGGCGCGTGCTGTCGCGGTCCTGGTCCGAACGGAACATGCCGTCGCAGGTGTAGCGTGCGGCGCTGCTGCCGTAGTTGGCCCGGTCGGCCATGGCCGTGCCGGGGTCGTAGACAGGCGTCTCGCAGGCGTTGGCTGCAACGATCAGCGCGTTCTGGTCGATCTGGTCGTTGGAGGCCAGGTAGCCTTCTTCCGAGCGCAGGAAGTCGGCCAGGCACAGCGCGGGGTTGCGGCTGTACACCGTCGCTGCGCTGCGCGGGTCGTAGACCTTCTTGCCCTTGACGCTCGCCGTGATCGACGGCAGGCCGCCCTGGAAGCGTTCGACGAACAGGTTGAGCGTGACGACGATGTACGTGTAGCCGCTGAGCTTGTGGGCTTCGGTCCACAGGCCCTTGCTGGACGGCCACGGATCGAGGTTGTCGCGCATGTACGCATCGGCGGTGTCGACTCCGCCGGGCGACAGGTGGACCTGCACGTTGACGCCGGGCACGCCGCCGTTGATCGACTCCGAATCCGTGACGATGAATTCGGGATTCGAGGCATACCCGTTCGCATCGAGCGCGCCGAGCGAGACACCTTCGATCTGGATGTCGGTCACGGCTTCGCACGGGTGCGCGGCCAGGACCATGACGACGTGCTTCAGGTGGTTGTACTCGCCACCGGTGAGCACCGCCACGACGGCACCACCGACCGGTGCGGGCTCGCCGTAGATGACGGCATGCGGTGCATCGGACGCGATGATCGTGGTGGTGCGTTCCTTGAGGTTCGCGACGTCCTCGGCGAGCTTGCGGGCCGCGGCAGCCTTGGCCTGCTTCTTGGCTTGCATGTTGCCGTAGGCGCTTGCCACGATGGAGATCGCCGTCGAGACGATCATGCCGCCCACGGCGGCGGCCCCCGTAGTCGCGCCCGCCGCAGTTCCGATCCAAGCAAGAAATCCGGAAACAGGCTCTGCCATAGCAGCAGTACAGACCCCGGATAGCGCCCCAAGGACAAAAGCGAAACGAATCAAACGCGCCATGTGGCAACCCCCGAAGTAAGTGGCAAGAACACAAGCCGGTCGGCCGCCGGTGCCGCGATGTGCGACCCCGTGCAGATCCCGAAGCTGTAGCCCGACACGCGCCCGACCTTGCCGCCGCTGCGCGCCAGCACCACGTCGCCGCGCTGCGCCATCGCACCGGGCAAGGGTGGGCCGAGCCGCGCGGTGGCGGCCGGCATGAATCCGCCGGCAGAGCGCACCGCGCGCAAGGCAGCCAGCAGGCTTCTTCTGCCGATGGGCGCATCGGCCGCACGCAGGTCCGCCAGCGGGTCCTTGCCGGTGCGCTCGATGACCCAGTCGGCCGCGATGTGCGCGCAGTCGTGCCGGAAGTACTCGAAGGGTGCGTTTCTTCGCACCGCGATGAAATCGTCTAGGTTCTGCATGGTCATTTGCCTCGTGCCCGGGCCCAGTAGTTCAGTGCCATCTGCAGGTACTTGTTGACCCACACGGTGGGCGACCCGATCATGGAATTCAGGTATTCGAAGCCGCGCTCGCCAGGGTGCTTGACCTGGTGCTGGGCATCGTTGGTTCGAAGAGACGCGGGGTTGGAGCGCACGTCGTAGGAGGCGGTGCGGCACTCCATCGAAATCTTCGCGGTGGGGCCGTCGCGCTCGACCTTCATCTGGTCCATCACGCCCGCGAAGCGCAACACCGGTTCGCCGCTGACCTGCAGCGTGGCGGCGTCGAGCAGCGCGATCCACACGCGCACGCCGCGGTCCTGGTAGTCGCTCGGGTCGCCCAGTGCAAGCGCGCGCGTGCCGATGTCGACGGGCGACAGCGTGAGCGTCAGCTTCTCCGCGGCGCCGTCTTCGCTTTCGTGAAGCTCGCCGATGGAGCCGAGATTGCCCACGCCTTGCCACGTCTGGCCCATCAGCTGGAGCGTCAGCGGCCAGTTCGTGAAGCGCGCGGTGCCGCTCTGGAGCTTGAGCTCGACGAGGGCCAGCTGGCCGTAGGTCTGGGAGCGCGCGGCTGCTTGAAAGCCGGAGCTGGTCTGGATGGTCATTGTTCCCACGACTCCATCAGGTCCAGGCTGAAGCCGCCTTGCGTGCGCGACTCCGAGGCCCAGGTGGTCTTGGTGTCGACCCGCCGCATCAGGCAGGTCGGGCGGTCCCAGACGACCGTGCTGCCCGCCACCACCGGCGTGCGCAGCACGGGCTCGAACTGCACCGTGATCAGGCCGGCCGCATCGGCCACGGCATCGGACTGGACGTGCAGCATCTGGCGATGGTTCGAGCCCTGGTTGACGCCGATCCAGTCGCCCTGCAGCAGGGTCTTGCCCGCTTCGGAGGCGCCCAGGCGGATCGTCAGCCCGGAGGCGCCGGCCGCGGCCGGCGTCGCGGTCCACGCGCCGCGTGCCGTGCCTCGCGGCACGGGCTGCAGCATGTCGTGGACGGCCAGCACGTTGACCTGGCCGCGCATCGAATGCACCAGGGCGCGCCAGGCGGCGGCGTCCCGCATCAGCGGAATGCGCTCCTCGCTCACGAGCGCGCAGGTGCGGCGCGCGGGGCCGAGCACGGCCACCTGCATCGAACCCGATTCGCTGTTGCTGAAAGTCAGGTCGAAGACCTGGAGGCCGAAGTCCTGCCGCTTGACCGGCAGGTCGGACGGAAGTGTCACGATAGTCATTGGGGGAGCACCTTCACGCGCTTGAGTTGTTCCATCTGCCCGCGGTTGTTTTCCGCGAGCAGGCGTTGCATGTCGGCCATCACCGCGCCGCGATCGGAACGGGCGTCGATGTGGAAGACGTTGGAGGGCGCGAACTGGATGGTCGGCACGCTGTTCGCACCGCCTGGCGCACTGACCCCCAGGCGGCCGTCGGAGCCGCGGCGCAAGGGCATGATGGCTTCGGGGCCTGCTTCGCCCATGAGGCCGATGCCGTTGGCGAACGGGAAGAACGTGGGCTTTCCGACCACGCTGTTGGCGTAGGCATGCAGACCGGGGGAGGCGAAGACGTTGCCGTTGGCACTCTTGACGCCGAAGAAGCCGAGCACGGCGCTCACGGCGCTGCCGATCCAGCTTCCGCTGGAGCCGGAACCGGTTGCACCGCCGCTGCTGCTACCGCCGCTCGGGAAGACTCCCTTGATCGCACCGGAGAGCCAGTTGGAGAACCCCTCGACGCCCGGCTTCAACGTCGCTTCGTAGAGCGCGTCGGCAACCGACGCGGTGAGCTTCTTCTTGAGGGATTCACCCATCTTGTCGATCGCACTCTGACCACCGCCCTCCAACAGATTCACGAACCCATCGCGGAACACGCCGCCGATGTCGTCAGACATCTTCTTCGACGCTTCCTTGTTCGTGTCTTTTTCTTTCTTCTGCTTCTCTTCAGCGGTCTTCAGGCCCTCGGATTTCTGAGTGACTTGTCGCAAGTCCTGCTCGGCCTTCAAACGATCACGCAAAGACTGGATATAGGCAGGATCGACACTCTCGGTTGCATCCAGTTCGATGACCTGTCGCTCGAGCTGCGCGATGTTCAGCTTCTGGATTTCGTCCTTGGACAAACCAAACACGGCGTTCTGTTCCTCCAGCGCGCGCGTCTGCTCGCGGATCCTGTCGGTGGCTTGCTGCGAAGTCTTGAGCACCGCGTTCCGAGGCGTCGCATCCATCTCCGCGTAGGCGCGTTCGGTCTCGTCATTGACGAATCCGCGTTGCTGCTCGACGGTTCTCGAGCGAACCTCCAGCTTCTGCCTGTCGGCGGCCGAGCCCTTCTTGGAGCCCAGCAAACGCAGTTCCGCCTGGATGGCATCGTCCTGGTCCTTCAGATCCTTCAGGCGCAGGTCTCGCTTCTGGCGGACGACCGCATAGTCGTCGAGCAGGTCGCGCTTGCGCAGGCTGTCGATGTTCTTGAAACCTTCGGCGGTGACTCGCGCCTTGGCGTTGTAGTCTTCGCGGACAGCTTCGATGCTCAGCCGAAGACCTTCGTCTTCGGCGCGACCGACGCCAGAAGCGCCTGCTCCAACTTTGCGCTTTGCATCCCCCTTCTCTTCGTTGGCCTTGACGCTCTTGGCGAGACCTGCATCTCGCCGGCGAACTTCGTCCGCCTTGTTCAATGCGCCCGACGACGCGATCCTTCGACTCTCCTCGAGAGTCGCCAACCTGGCGACGGCGATATCTCGATCCTGATCCAGCTTCGCGCCGGCTTTGCCTCGCCCGAAAGCCGCACCGCCTCCGTTGCTGACAAAACCCCCGCCTTGTTGAATGACGTCGATATCGGCAATCTCCTTGCGGGCCGCTTCGATCTGTTTCTGAAGCGTGACCGGACGCCCGACATTGAGCATGGCGTCCCAGGCCTTCTGCGCGAACCCCGTGACGCTCAGCCAACCACGTTGAAGACTGCCAAGATTGGCGACGACCTCGGCGGTGCGCTCTTTCATCGCGATGGCGAAAGTCTTCTGCGCGAGCGCCGCCGCCTCCTCTGTCTTTCCTTGTTTCTCCAGGGAGACGATGCGCTCGTAGGTACTTGCGCTCAGGTAGTGATAGCTTTCGTTGAGCTTGACCGAAGCTTTGGACGGCTCGTCGGAAAGCTTGACGAAGTTCTCGACTGCTTCGTTGATCGAGGTGCCCAGCACACGGTTCATTTCAGCCGTCGCACCAGCCACCTCACTCACGACACTGCCCCCGATCCTGCCGGTGCTGACCACCGCTGTGATGGCCTCGGCGGCCTTGGCCTGCGTGCCTTGCGTGCCGGCGATCTCCACGGCTTTGGTCTGGAGCTGGTCGGTCGTGAGGCCAACGTAGTTGCCGGTCATCGTCTTCGCCTTGGCGTAGGCCACGGCTTCCTTGCTGCCTTCGACATACGCCTCGGTCAGCAAGGTCACGGCGCGGGTCGCCAGGTTGAACGGCGTCGCGATGTTCTTGACGTAACCGGCGACGCCACTCAACGTCGCTCCGACGCCGCCGAGCGAAGACACCAACTTCGAACCGTCTTCCGCCAAAGCGCTGAGCGGCGACTTTCCGCTCTGGATGCTGGCGTACAGGCTGTCGACAGAGGAGGAAACTTCCTTGATGGCGTTCGCGGCCTTCTCCTGGGCCGCCTTGGCTGCAGTTGCAGCTTTCGTCTTGGCCTCTTCGGCCCGGCTCGCGCCGCTTGAAATTTCGTCGATGAACTTCCCGAATTCGTTGACGACCCGAGAGAGGTCCGCATTCACCGACGACGCGTTCATCGTCATCTGAATCGCCATTTGTTGTGTTGCAGCCATGTCTGTATGGTCCGTTTGAGCTAAGAAAAAAATAAGGCCGACATCTGCCGGCCCCATGCTTCTTCGATGGCCTGAGGCCTCGCGATGCCGCTAGACGTTCAGCACCGCGATGCCTTCGTCTTCCATCACCTGCAGCTGCAGGAACACCTCGCGCTGGCGTGAGCGCGCGATGCCCAGGCGCTTCATGGCGACGTCGACGGCGCCGAAGTCCAGCCCCTGGAACCACGCGCCTGCCGCCCCCGCGACGACCCGCCACTGCGTTCGGCAGGCATGGAACACCTCGAATGCTTCCTGGTGTTCGGGCCATAGCTCGAAGGGTGGCGGGCCGCCGCCGTTGGCCGTCGAAGAGACGAGCCGGGTCGGGTCGAGACCGAGCGACGCGCACTGGCTGCGGAGATCGTCGTCCAGCTCGTCGTGGACGCGATGCCCTGCTCCGAGCACAAGGCGCGCGGCGCCTCTCAGTTTTTTACCGCGGCCGGGTAGGCATGCTCGAAGTAGCTGTAGGCAATGGCGGCCTCGAAAGACGGCCACTCCTCCACCGCCGCCGCGCGGTTCTCGGTGGTGCAGATGAACGGCGCGCCGTCGTCGCCCTCCAGCTCCTTCCAGTCGGCCAGCACCATGTCGAGCAGTTCCCTGTCGGTGAGGTTGCGCCCCTCCAGGCGCGACTGCAGGGTGTCGTTGTCGGACTTGGTCAGGCGCTTGAAGACGGCGCTGAAGCGCACTTCCTCGATCTGGCCGTCGCCGGGCACGCGCATCACGACCGGTGCGACGAAGGTCGGCTTGATGGCGATCTTGAGTTTCTGGGGCATCTCTGTGTGTTCCTCTGGTTGCGTGCCGCGAAGCTCAGCGAACGACGATCAGCCACTCGTCGTTGCCACCGCCGGTGGGCACGAACTCGAGCGGCACGGTGATCATCTGCACGCCGTCGACGTCGCTGAAGGTCGGCTTGCCGATCTGCGCATGCGGCGACACGAACTCCACGACATTGGTCGCGCCCTGGCCGTGCTTGAGCATCAGGTTCACGCGCTGGCTCGCGCGCGCCATGCCGATCCAGTCCTTGGTTGCGATCGAGGTGTTCTCGAAGGTGACGGAACCGGTCGAGACGCGCGCGGTGATGTCGACCGCGTCCACGGTCATCAGGTCGCGCTTGATCACGGTGTTGCCGGCGTCGAAGCTGAAGGCGTTGGCGGCCACGCCGAGGCCGTCGAGCGCGAGCGTGGTGTTGGCCTTGTTCACGCCCAGCGGGTCCATGAACCTGGTGTAGTCGGCCACGGGCAGCGGCGCGTCTTCGGCGGGCACGAACAGGCCGGTGAACTCGAACTGCCACTTCGGGATGCCCTTGGCATTGATGGTGGCCTTCACGTTGCCGTGCGCGTCGGTCATCTTGTAGACGGTGCCGTCGACGTTGCCGTAGATGGTGAGCGACTCGAGCGCGTCGGTGGCGGGCGCGAAGGTGGTGCTGACGCCGGGCGCGGAGATCACGCTGATCGCGCAGCCGCGCATCAGCGTGGCATATGCCGGCACGTCGCCGGCGGCGGCGACGCCCGCGATCTCGACCGAAAAGGCGATCTTGCTGTACTGCGTGACCAGCACCGAGCCGCGCGAGCCGAAGTACGGACGCACGTTGTCGCGCTGGACCACGTCGCCCTCGATGGGCGTCAGCGTGACTTCGCTGACCAGGATCGCATTGGCCGCGCCGGTGGGCGCCGCGTCGGTACCGCGTACCGTTTCAGCCTTGGCCAGGATGGCCATCTTGCGCATGAGTTTTGCCATGTCGGCGTTCTCCGTTGGTTGGTTGGTTGCTTGGGTTGTCGAAGGGAAAAGAGCTGCCCGTCGATGGGCAGTCAGAGGTAGCGCCAGGTCCGCAACTGCAGCGCGACGCCGTGACAGTGCACGCCGCAGAAGGTGACGAGGCCGGTGCCGTCGACCTGCACGCCGTCGGTGCGCTTGTCGTCGGTGAGCGGGCCGGTGGCGCATGCGCCGCCGAAGGTGGGATCGCCGCGCACGGCGTCGCGGATGTCTTCGACGAGCGCGTCGAGCACCAGCTCGGAAGCGGCGGCGTCGTCGAACGCGAGGTGGCCCTGCAAGGTCCAGCTGTCGACGCTCATCGCGCGGGCGGTGTCGACACTGCGCTCTTCGGTGGCGGTGCGCCGCAGCCACCAGCCGCGCAGCTGCTGGCCGCCGGCCGGCAGGTCGTAGAGGTAGAGCGCGCGCAGCGCGGCTTCGTCGGCCAGCGAGCGTTCGCGGTCGTGCACGCGGCCGATCTGCGGCACGGTGTTCAGCGTCAGCACGATGGCGCTGCGAAGGGTGTCGAGACGGCTCATGCCAGGGCTCCGTGGGTTGTGCGGGTTGTGCGGGAGGTCGAGCGCTTGCGGTTCTGGAAGTGCATCTGTCGCTTCGTTGGTTGGTGAATGAACTGTCGCGGCGAAGGCCCGGATGGCTGAGGCCGACATCTGCCGGCCCCGCGCTTCAGTTGATGCCAGGCCCGCTGCGAAACCACTGCTTGATGGCCTCGGCGAGCAAGGCCGTGCCGATGGCCATGGCGCCGCCCGAGGCGGCGCCGAACATCGCGGCGCGCTGCTCGACCGAACGCAGCCGGCCGTCGAGTGCGTCGAAGCGCGTGTCGAAGCTGTCCATGCGGCGGTTCTGCTGGTCCTGCCCGTCCTTCAGGGCCTGCACCAGGCCGTGAATCTGGCCGAGCAGCAACAGCTCCTGCGTGCGTACGTGGGGTTCGCTCATGGGGTGGGTCTTTCTGTAAGGAACTCGATCAGCGCGCGGTGCCGAAGCCGGTCCGCGGCGCATGACTTCGCGTTGATGTCGTGGTTGGTCCAGGCGTCTTCGACCGTGAGGCCGGCATCAGCAGCACAGGCCTCGCCGGAGGTGTCAGCAAGTCCGCAGGCGCCTGCGGGTACGTCGGCGCCCGCAAGGGCGCTGTTCCACATCCACACAGCAGCAAGGCTGAGGCGATGAGGGCCGCCGCCAGCGTCGTGCGGCTCGGCGGCGTCCGGCTTGGCTTGAGGCGCGGCATGCGGCACGGGACTGTCGTGCCGCACCCGGCCGGCAGGGGGAAGAACGAGGGCGATGCGCCGGCGCAGTTCATGGGTCGGTCCTTCGAGGGAGAGATAGCTGGCTTGCAGGGCGCTTGCGCCCAGCTGGTATCGGCCGGAAGCGGCGCGTCCGCGCTCGTACTCGGCTTGCATGTCGCTGGCGATCTGCGCCGCGCGCCGTGCTTCCTTCTGCTGCCAGGCCGCGCGTTCCTGCATGCGGCCGGCACCGTGGATGGCGGACGCGGCGGCGGCGAGCAGCAGCGCGACCGCAACGCCCACGACCAGGGCCGCCCCGGCCTTGCCCATCGGGGTCATGGCGCATTCCCCGTGCACTGCGCGTGCAGCTGGAGACGGTCTTTCCAGATGCCGGCGCAGGTCTTGTTGCCGGGCGCGGAGCAGTCGGTCTTGCCGACGTACTTCCAGCCGAGGATGGCGTCGCAGGCGCCCGTGTAGTCGCCTGCGTTCAGGCGCTGCACGAGCGTGGACGTGCGGCCTTTCTGTCCGCCGGTGCAGAAGTTGAAGGCGCCGATGTTGTAGGCCAGGCTCACGTACGCGTCGTACTCGTACGGGTGCAGCGGCACCTTCACGCATTGCTTGAGCGCGCTCTCGTAGGTCTGCACGTCGCGCCACGCGCGCTGCAGCGCGGGCACGGGCGTGGTGGTGTCGCCCATGCGCACGCCGCCGGTGGTGCCGAAGCCGATGGTCGGCACCGCCGTGCCGTGCACGGGATCGGGGTAGGCCTTGTCGCTGTAGCCCTCGCGCGCGACGATGCCGATCAGCCCCGCCGCGCTGAGCGCGAGCACGGCCAGCAGCTGCCGGGGCGCTTCGCCGCGCTCACGCGCGCTGCGCCGCGGCCGCTGGAAGAAGGAGGTTCGAGAGATGTCGTTGCCCATGTCCCGAATGGTCGGGCGAAGGGGTCGAACGACTGAGGCCGACATGAGCCGGCCCCTTGTTCAGGAAGCGCGGCTCCCTGGGTTGCGGTGCTTGTTGCGCTTGTTGCGCCGCGTCAGATCTCGCCGCCGTGCCAGACGACGCGGCCGCTGATGTGAAGCTCCGCGGCCTGCTCGGCGCTCAGCACCTGCGGCTTGTACGCGGGGTTGTAGCTGATGATCTGCAGCCCGCCGGTGGAGAAGTCGCGCTGCAGCACCTTCACGTAGTCGTGGCCGTCGAGCTGGATGACGTACACGCCGTCCTGGTCGAGCGACTTGGTGGCGGTGTCGACCAGCAGGATGTCGCCGTTGTTGATCTTGTCGGCCATCGAGTCGCCGCGCGCATGAACGATGCGCGCGTGCGCCGGCTTCACGCCCTTGCGCGCCATCCATGAACGGCTGAACGCGAAGCGGCCCATGTGTTCCTGCGAGGTGTTGACGGCGCCGTTGCCCGCGCTCACGCGCACGTCGAGCAGCTCGACCAGCACGAAGACCTCGTCGTCCAGCCCGCTCGACAGCTGGTTCGGCGGCTGGGCCGGCTGGAAGGGGTTGAGCTCCGACGGATCGACGCCGAGCGCCAGCGACATCACATAGAGCTGCTCGAGGCTGGCGTCGCTGACGCCCCGCTCGATGCGGCCCACCGTATTGAAGTGAAGCCCGCTGCGCTGCGCGAGGTCGTCGATGGTGAGCCCCTTCTGCTTGCGCAGGTCGCGCAGCCGCGCGCCTTGCGCGAGCGCCAGTTCGCCGACGCGGGTCTTCACATGGTCATCGTCGGGTGGGGTGTTGATTTGCGGCGTCACGATAACTTTGATTTGTGCGAACGCGCACATCCTAGACACCACGAGGTCTTTTTACAACCCACATCGTGTCGAAGGCAAAGTAAATATTCGTTTTCATGTTCTTCTTGATTGTGAAAACCTGATTTGTGTGCATAATCAATTCCATCGACACGAAACGAGATATTTCGATGGATTGGCACCCCGCCCAGGTTAAAGCAGCACTGGAAATGAGGGGAACCAACCTGTCCAAGTTGGCAAAACAACACGGATACGCGCATATCAACGAGGTTCTGCACCGACCGTGGGTTGCGGCGGAGCACATCGTGGCGCGTGCATTGGGGCTTGCCCCCGAAGCCATCTGGCCGGGCCGCTACCAGCGGCCGCGCAACAGGGGCATCGCGCTGACGCGCAATCCGAACGGCCTGGCGCGTCGCGGGCCGGTGGAAAAGAAAAGTGTCGAAGAGTGCCCGATGGCGGTTGCAGCCGTCACCGGGCGTGCCAGTGAACTGAGCAGTGCCACAAGCGAGGAGGAATGTACGGTGAAAAAAGGCTTTGTCGAATCCAGGGGCCAAGCGCGCCCGGCGGGAGGTGCCTGATGGAAAACACGATGTCCGAATGGTTCGTCGCCAAGGCGCTGATGGCGCTGTCGGAGCGCCGCGCCGAAGCGGCACAGGGCGAGCCGCCCGTTCCCACGGCCGCGCCCGACGCGGTGGTGTGCAACGCGGATCCGTTCGCCACCCGCCTGTGGAACCTGCTGCGCATTCGCCGCGCGCTGACGGCCGACGAGGCCGCCGCGTTGCTGGCCGATACGCACGCCGGCGATGAAAACGGCATGGCGCTGGGCCGCCGCCAGGCCGGCGCACTGCTGCTGTCCTGGTCGCGGCAATGCCCGCAGGCGGTGCGCGTCGATGCGCGCCGCGTCGACGGCATGAAGCGCTATGCGCTGCTGCGCGACATCGGCGCCACGCCGCCGGCGCCGCGAGGAGAAGCCCGATGACCGGCGTGCCCCCCGCCTACATGAGCGAGCCCTGGTTCGCCTTGCTGCAGGCGGCCTGTGCGCAGCGCCTGCGTTCCGAGGTCGCCGCGCAGCTGCGCCTGAGCCCCGCCGCGGTGAGCCAGGTGCTCAACGCCAGTGGCAAGTACGGCGCGGGCAAGGCCCGCACCGACCGCATCGCGCGCCGTGTGCTCGACACCTTCGGCGCGCCCGCGGCCCACGAGGAGGCCGGCGCATGAGCACGACCCCCGATCACGCACTGGCCGGCGAGGTCCGCCGCGCCGTGGCCTCGCACCTCGAAACGCACGAGGCGGCCTCGGCCAAGGAACTCGAACGCATGCTGGCCCAGCGCGTCGCGGGCTACCGGCCCGAGCCCGGCAGCACGGCCCTGCGGCAGCAGCTGGCCCGGCTGGAGGACGGCGGCCACGTGCACAGCGTGGCGGTCGGCGGCCGTGCGTGCTGGAAGCAGGGCCCGGCACCGCTGGCCGGCCGCATCGCGGCGGCGCGCCGCGTGCTGCGGCTCGACAGCAGCGTCTACGCGCCCGAAGCCGCCACGGTCGTGCGGCCCGGCGCGATGGACTTCGCCCGCATTCCGAGCCTGCTGCTGGGCCAGCGCTCCGGCTACTGGGGCACATCGCGATGAGCGGCGCCGCGCCAGCACCTTCGGACCACAACAACGCCAACGACAACGTCAACTCCTGAGAGGACATTCCATGCAAGAAGCCATCGCACACCACCCGGGTTACTGGAAAGACGCCAACGACGCACTGATCCCGGTGTCGAAGATCAAGCCGATCGACAAGGACCGCCACGCCGTGGTCAGCGAACTCTGCGAGCAGGCGCGCCGGCAGAGCGCGGCGCTGATCGGGTTCAAGCTGTCGGCCATGAATGCGGTGCACGAGTTCATCGAGCGCAGCCTGGCCGCCTACGACGTGAAGAAGGGCGGCAAGAAGGGCAACGTCACGCTGCTGAGCTTCGACGGCAAGCACAAGGTCGAGCGCCGCATGCAGGACACCGTGGTCTTCGACGAGCGCCTGCAGGCCGCCAAGGCGCTGATCGACGAGTGCATCCAGGGCTGGAGCAGGGGCAGCAACGCCAACATCAAGGTGCTGGTGAACGACGCGTTCCAGGTCGACCAGCAGGGAAAGATCAGCACCGCGCGCGTGCTCGGCCTGCGCCGCCACGACATCGCCGACGAGAAGTGGCAGCAGGCCATGAAGGCGATCGGCGACAGCATGAAGATCGCGAGCACCAAGCCCTACATCCGCTTCTACGAGCGCGACGACGCCACGGGCGAGTACACGCCCATCAACCTGGACGTGGCCGCCGCATGAGCCCACCGGAATTCATCGCCATGACACCCTTTCCACCGAACAGGATCGCGCCGGGGCTGCCGCCGCCGTACCGGCAAGGAGGCACCGGCCTGCGGCAGGCGGTCACCGCACTGGCAAGCGAACTGGCAAGCGAACTGCTGCCGCCCCGGCTGCGCGAGTTCGTGCGGCTGATCGGGCTGCCCGCCACCCTGCGCCTGATCGAGCGCTATGGCGGCCTGCGCATCTACATTCCGGCCCACCCGACGCCGGAGCACCCGATTGCGGGGCTGATCGGCTTCGACAAGCTGCGCGCGCTGAGCGCGGAGTACGCCATCGACGGCACCGGGCTGCGCTTCGTGCTGCCCAAGGCGCAGCGCGCGTTCGATGCCATCCGCAACGAGCGCATCCGCACGGACTTCAGCACCGGCAAGTCGGTGCGCGCGCTTGCCGCGGAGCACCGCCTGGTCGAACGGCAGGTGGCCCGCATCGTCGCGGACATCACGTACTAGAAAGCGAAAACGGCGGCCGGGCTCGCAGGCCCGGCCGCCGTGCCTGGCTCTTTACTTCGCCTGCAGCAGCGCGCCGGCTTCCAGCAGCACCAGCTCGTTGTCGTCCGCCTTGTTCGGCTCGCGGCTGCTCGAGAAGGGCAGGTTGTTGTCGTTGCCGACCACGATGTGCGTGGCGTCCACCACGTCGACGTTCTCGATGGTGAAGAACGGGAACTTCAGCACGCCGTCGTTCAGCGGCTTGCGCGCGAGCTTGTCGGGGTCGGCGATGTTCAGCAGGTCGATGTAGCCGATCTTGCGCGCCGCACCACCCACGTTCGCGTCGCTCAGCTCGACCTTGTAGACGCGCTTGAACCTGGCGATGTCGTGGAAGCAGTCGGTGCGCTTCTGGCCTTCGGGGCAGGCCTTGTCGCTGGTGCCTTCGCCGTTGTCGCGTTCGATGATCAGGCCCGTGGTGCCGTCGATCATGTTGAAGTCGCCGATGGCGTTGCCGTTGGCTTCCAGCACGTACTTCCAATGACGCCCGGTCCACTTCTCGGTGGCCACGTCGAACTCCAGCACGCGCAGCGCTTCCTTGCCTTCCACGCGCTCGTAGTCCTTGGCTTCCGCGTTCCACACCGGGCCTTCGAGCAGCGCGTAGAGCTTGCTGCCGTCCTTCGAAGAGGCCATGCCCTCGAAGCCCTTGGAGCGCTTGATCTGGAAGTCGACCGCGCCGCCGGGCGCGCCCGGCGTGGTCACGGCAGGGTGGTCGGGCGAGCGCACGGCCTTGCCGTCGACCAGCGTGTCGAACACCGCGAGCACCTTGCCCTTGAGGTCGGCCTTGATCAGGAAGGGGCCGAACTCCTCGCCGATCCACAGCGCGCCGCCGGCGAACTGGAAGCTCTCGGGGTCGAAGTCGGAGCCCGTCAGGTAGCGCTGCTTTGTGCCTTCGTGGACGATGCGAAACGGCACCTTCTTGTCGGGGTCGTGCAGGAACACGGTCTCCAGGCGGTTGAACTTGCCGCTCTTGAAGTCCACCTTGTAGTGGTTCAGGTAGAGCATGAAGTCGGGCGAGTTGGCCTTGGCGCCGGCGCCGTTGTCCGTGAGGATCCAGAACGAGCCGTCGTCCATCTTCTTGATGCCCGAGTGGCCCTGCAGCGGCTGGCCCTTGAAGGGCACCGACACGCCCGTGCCGCGTCCGGCCGAAAGACCCTCGACCGAGCCGATCGCCTCCACGCGCTTGGCCGTGGTGAACTTGCCGCTGACCTGCAGGTCGGCCGGCGCGTCCTTCGGTGCGGCCACGAAGCTCTGCGCGGGCAGCACGGCGTGGCCGGCGAGCGTGGCGGGGAAGGCGGTCTGCGCCGTCACGCTGCCGCAGGCGAGCGCGGTGGCCAGGGCGATGAAAGAAAGGGAGGCGAGACGCGTCATGGGCGGGAAAGTTCCAAGTCGAAAACGCGTGACCATGCCGGGCAGGCATGACGCAGCCATGACATCCGTTCAGGGTGCGATGTCTACCGTGACCTCGCGCGATTCGGCGCGCCCCTGGTCGTCGACCGCGCGCAGCACGTAGCGCCGGCCCGACTCCGCAAGGTCGGGCATCCACGTGATGCCTTCGCCCGGCGCGGCGCGGCCGATGAGCGCGTCGTCGGCGAACCAGTAGACGGTTTGCGTGCCGGCGGCGGCCTCGGCGCGCAGCACCAGCGGCTCGGGTTTCTTCACGCGCAGCGTGTGGCGCACACCGCGCAGCGGCGAGGTGATGAGCGGCGCGCCCTCGGGCGCGTTGCCGTCGTTCTCGCAGCCGTCGGACGGCGCGCTCGCGCGCGGCAGGCCGGCCTGGCGGAACAGGCGGCGCATGTCGCTGCCCCATTGCTCCACCACCTGCTGGCGCGCGTTGGGCTGCGGGCCGCACACCACCTTGCCGGTGGTCTCGTCGACCCACACCGCGCGGTGCAGGTTGCTGACCTGGATGGGCGACTTGCCGGCGATGAACCACGTCATGGCGCGCACCGGGCACAGCGCGTCGGGCAGGCCGCCCGTGGCCGCGCACACCTCGACCTGGCGCAGGTCGGGCGGCTGGCGCGACACCACCTCGCCGGGGTCGAGCCGCTCGGCGCGCAGCGCATCGACCATGCGCAGGAAAAGCGGCGCGGCCGCATCGACGCCCACCAGCGCGGGGTTGCTGCTGCCGTCGAAATTGCCCACCCACACCACCAGCACGTGGCGGCCGAACACGCCGGCCGTCCACGCGTCGCGAAAGCCCCATGACGTGCCCGTCTTCCATGCGATGGCGGGGCGCGCGGGCAGCGTGGTGTCGGGGCGCGGCGTGTGGCGCAGCATGTCGAGCGTGATGAAGGAGGCCTCTTCGCTCAAGAGGCGCAGCGGCTGCACCGGGCGCTCGTCGGGCGCGGGCTGCGTGTAGCGAATGGGCTGCGAGATGCCGCCATTGGCCAGCGTGGCGTACATGCCTGCCAGCTCCTCGGGCGTGACCTCGCCGCCGCCCAGCACCAGCGCCAGGCCGTAATGCGATTCGCTCTGCAGCTTCTGCACGCCCGCCAGGCGCATGAAGTCGTAGAGCCCGGGCTTCGAGAGCTTCGCCGCCACGGCCACGGCGGGAATGTTGCGGCTGCGAATGAGCGCCTCCTGCGCCGACAAGGGGCCGGCGAAGCGGTGGTCGAAGTTCTCGGGCGTGTAGGGGCCGAAGGAGGTGGGCGCGTCCTTCAGCATCGTTCTCGGGTGCAGCAGCCCCTGGTCGAGCGCGAGCGCGTAGATGAAGGGCTTGAGCGTGGAGCCCGGCGAGCGCTTGGCCAGCACGCCGTTGACCTGGCCCGCGATGGCGTCGTTGCGGAAGTCGGCCGAGCCGATCATCGCGCGCACCTGCATGGTCGAGGCGTCGAGCAGCAGCGCGCTCGCGTTGGTCATGCCCACGTCGGCATGCGTGCGCAGGTACTGGCCCATCACGCGCTCGAGCGTGGCCTGCATGCGCAGGTCGAGCGTGGTGCGCACCTCCTGCACGCCGCGTTCCTGCGCGAGCAGCATGTCGGTGGCGTGCGGTGCGAGAAAGGGCAGGCTGCCGCGCGACTGTGCCGACAGCGCCAGTTGCGCATCGGGCGCGTGCTGCTTCGCGGTCGGGTCGCGCTCGGCCCACAGCGCCCACAGGCGTTCGCGCGCCGATTGCAGCTCGGCATTGCGGCCGCGCTCGGCGATGCGCTTCACGGGGTTCTGCGGGATCACCGCGAGCGTCAGCGCCTCGGGCAGGCTGAGCTTGGCGGCGTCCTTGCGGAAGTAGATGAGGCTCGCGGCCTGCACGCCTTCGATGTTGCCGCCGTAGGGCGCGGTGTTGAGGTAGGCCTCGAGGATGTCGTGCTTGCTGAAGCGCGCCTCCAGCCACAGCGCGGCGAAGATCTGCGCGACCTTGCCGGTGGGCGTGCGGCTGTCGATGCCGTACACGCGGCGCGCCAGCTGCATGGTGAGCGTGGAGCCGCCCTGGCGGCGCTCGCCGCTGGCAATGCGCCACGCGCTGCGTGCCAGCGCGGCGGGGTTCACGCCGGGGTGCGCGTGGAAGCGGCGGTCTTCGTACAGCAGCACCGCGTCGACCAGCGTGGGCGAGATGCGTTCGAGCGGCACCCACAGGCGGTACTGCTCGTCGCCCGCGAGCGTGAGGCGCAGCAGCTCGCCGCCTTGCGCGTAGACGGCGCGCGAGCTGCCGACGGTTTCGCTGAGTTGCGCGTGCGGCCAGAGCCGCAGCAGGGCGAGCAGCACGGCGAAGACCGCGAGGGTGATCAGCGCCTTCCTTCCCCGGCTGCTGCTCCCTCTCCCGCTTGCGGGAGAGGGTTGGGGTGAGGGCGGCGGCGACGGATCAGGCACGGTGGTCATACGAAGGCCGAGCCCTCACCCTGCCCCTCTCCCCGAGCGGAGAGGGGAGAGGGGACAAGCAAGGTCACCTGCTTTTTCAATTGCCCACCACCTGGAAGCGCGCACCGGCCGAGCGCGAGAACACGCGCCGGTCGTACATCGCCTCGCCATACGCCGCCGGCACCACGTAGTCGCCCACGTTGGTGGCGCGCGCCTTGTAGGTCACCTCGAGCAGGTCCTTGCCCACGCCGCCGTAGAACACGACGCGGTCTTCGCGGATGTCGGCGTACTGCACCTTCCACGAACCGCCGCCGCCCAGGCGCTTCTTCCAGATCGGCGCATCGGCATTGGCATCGTCGTCGTCGCCCACCGCGTTCAACACCGGCTCCAGCCCGCCGGGCAGCACGTCGACCAGCGCCACGTCGTTGATCTGCGCGCGCTCCAGGCTGCGCACGCGCACCCGCACCGTGACCTCGTCGCCGAGCTTCACCTTGGTGACCGGGTTGCCCTTGGCGTCGAGCACCTCGTGGGAGATCTCCATGCCCTGGTTCACCGGCGTGGCGGGCACGTTGCGTTCGAAGCCCTGTTCGGCCCAGCTGTAGTAGAGGTTGAAGTCGCTGTCGTTCGACAGCTTCAGCTTGGCCGTGCCGGCCGGCACGGCGGCGCGGGTGATGGGGTTCACCGCACCCAGCGCGAGCGCGGCGGCCTGGCCTTGCGCGTTGACGGCGCTCGCCGTGAGCTTGCCTTCGGCGTTCTGCCCCACGGCCTCGAAGTACGAGTCGACCGCCAGCAGCATCGAGGCCGACGACAGGCTGTTGTACCAGCCGTCGCGCACCATCCCGGCCATGCCTTCCCACACCGCGGGCTTCAGCGTCTTCAGGCGCGCGGGGAAGTGGCGGCCCACCAGGTGCAGCGTCATGCTGTCGTGCACCAGCGGGTCGTAGTAGGCGCCCCACACGTTGCGGCGCTGCTTCTTCTCGGTGCGCGCGAGCAGGTCGCTCCACACCGGGTCGAGCAGCTCGTTGGCCACCTGCTCCTGCTTCACGAGCTGGTAGCTCGCGGCCAGGTACACGGCGCCCAGGTCGTCGTTCCAACCCTGCGCCTTCTTCGTGCGCCAGGCTTCGCGCAGGTTGGCCAGCGCGGCCGGCGCGATGATGCCCTGGCGTGTCAGCAGGTAGGCCGCCTGCGTGCGCTGGCGCCAGCCGTCGAGCGAGCTGTCGCCGCTGCCGAGCCAGCCCTGCAGGTAGGCATTGGCCTGCTGCAGCAGGTCTTGCGGCACGGGCAGCTTGTGGTCCTTCGCCTCGACCAGCAGGTGCACGGCGTACAGCGTGGCGAAGGCGTCGGTGCCGGCGCCGGGCCACAGCGAGAAGCCGCCGTCGGCCGTCTGCCGCGCGCGCAGTTGCACCAGGTAGCGCTCGAAGGTCTTGCGCGCCTCCGGCAGCGGGCCCTGCTCGGCCGTGCGGCCGCGCGCCATTTCCTTCACCAGCTCGGGGCGGCCCGCGAGCAGCACGGCCGGGAAGGTCTGGCTCGTGATCTGCTCGGTGCAGCCGTGCGGGTAGGCCTCCAGGTACTGCATGAGGCCGGTGGCAAAGGCCCACGGCGCGGCCGACACGGCCACATCGCTCTGGCGGAAGTTCGGGTACAGGTCGGCCTTGCTGCTCAGCTCCCCCGCGCGCTGGAAGCTGCCCGCCTGCACCAGCGTGACGAAGGGCGACGCCGGCCGCACGCTCACCTCGGTCGACAGGCGCGCACTGAAGGTCTTGTGCGTCGATGTGAACACCAGCGCGGAAGAACCCAGCACCGCCTGCTCGCCCGGCTTGGCGCGCACGTTGAATTTGGTGCTGGCTTCGCCGCGCTCGTTGACCTTCAGCGTCTGCGTGGCGTCGCCCACCACCTCGAGGCCACCGGAGGCGGTGAGCGTGAGCGCAATGGGCGCGTCCTTGCCCGAGCCCGCGATGTTGTTCGCCAGGCCCACGCCCACTTCCACGGTGTCGCCGGGCGCCATGGCCAGCGGCGCGTTCGGCAGGATCACCATGTCGCCGCGCACCACGGTGCGCGTGGTCTTGGCGGCGGTGGTCTCGTCGTTCACGGCCACGGCCATCACGCGCAGGCTGCCGTTGAAGCTCTCGGGCACGGTGTAGCTGAACTCGCGGCTGCCGTTCACGTCCACCAGGCCCGACCAGTAGGCCACCGGCTTGTCGCGCTTGCGCTTGAACGGGTTCAGGTGCTTGCCGAGCTCGCCTTCGCCGTCGCCGCCGGGCGCGGCGCCCTGCATGAGCTTCTTGAACTCCGGCAGGATCAGGTCGAGCGTCTGCAGCGTGCCCACTTCGAGCGCGCGCTTCTGGAAGAAGTGCTTCAGCGGGTCGGGCGTCTTGTAGCGCGCCACCTGCAGGATGCCTTCGTCCACCGCGAACACCACGGCGCGCGTGGGCTTGTCGCTGGTGAGCTTCATCTTCACCGTTTGCCCCGGCTTCACCAGCTCGGTGCTCGTGAGCTGCAGGTTGGCGGTGCGTTGCGTGAGCGCGGTGGCGAACGGCACGATGCCGTACGACAGCGGGCTCATGTAGACCTCGTCGGAGGCCGGGTCGCGCACGAAGTGCACGTTGATGTAGCCCGTGCCCTCGAAGCCCTTGGGCAGCGTGATCTTCTGCACCGAGGCGGTCTTGTCGGTCTTGAACCACGCATGCGCGTAGACCTTGTCGCGCTCGATGGTGATGAGGCCCGCGCCCACGTACGGCGCGCGGATGCTCACCGCGATCTCCTGGCCCGGCTCGTAGTCCTTGCGGTCGAGCGTGAGCTGCAGCTCGGCGTTGCGGTCGAGCGAGCGCGACACGTTGGCGTTGCCCGCCACGCTGTATTCCACGCGGCCGAGCTCCACCCCTTGCGCGTTGCGCACCACGTACGCGAAGTTGCCGGGCGCGCCGGTGTCCAGCGCCACGTTGTTGCCGGCGGCGGCAATGGCGAAGGGCTTCTCGTCGAGCACCACTTCCTTGCGGCGCGACTCGTAGCGGTACAGGCCGTTGTCCTGCTTGATGAGCACCGACAGCACCTTGCGCTCCACGCGCTCGAGCTTCAGCTCGGCCACGGCCGTCTTCTTGGCCTGCGGGTCGATGGCGATCACGGTGGCGTTGCGCGCGGCGCCCTTGCTCACGTAGCTGGTGTCGCCGTCGACCTTCACGCCCACGAGGTAGGGCATGTCGCTCACCAGCGTCTGCGCCTCGGCCGACACGCTGCGCCCGCCCTCGGGCTCGAAGGCCTTGGCCAGCACGTGCACCTGGTAGGTGGCCGCGTCGAAGCGCGACAGGCGCAGGTCGAACTCGGCCTTGCCCTCGGCGCTGGTCTGCACGCTGCCCAGGTCGTCGACCTGCTTGTCGGAGGCGCGCTGCGGGTCGAAGAAGGCGTAGTCGGTGAACGCGCGGAACACCGGGAAGCCGGGGCTCAGCGTGAGCGTGCCTTCCACCTTGCGGTCGGGCGCGGGCGTGCCGAACAGGTTCTGCACGTCGACGAGCGCCTTCAGGTCTTTCGGCCTGACCCAGCCTTCGGCGGCTTCGCTGCTGAGCTTGGCCGTGACCTTGGTGCGGTCGGGCAGGAACTCCTGCACCTTCACCGTGGTGCTGCCGATCAGCAGGCCCTCGACCTCGGGCGCGCCGGGCGAGGATTCGCGCGGCAGGTAGAGGTTGACGGTGTAGTTGCCGGTGGGCGAGGTGTCCTGCGTGGTGTGGGCGATTTCCGCCGCGCCGCCGGGGCCGAGCTTGAGCTTCTCGCGGCGCACGCTGAGGCCGCGCGCGTCGATGATCTCGGCTTCGAGCGGCAGGTCGCGCAGCGAGGTGGCCCAGTTGCCGGCCTTCACCAGCATCGCGATGTGCATGGTGTCGCCGGGGCGGTAGATGCCGCGGTCGCTGAACACGTAGCCCGTCATCTGGTTGGGCACGCCGGCCGCGCGCAGGCCGCCGACGTCGAAGCGCGAGATGTCCAGCGTGCGGTCGTTGCGGTTGAAGGGCAGGAAGCTCAGGTCGCCGTCCTTGCGCACGACCAGCACCACCGGCGTCTTCTCGCGCTGGTAGCCGGCCAGGTTGGGCAGCTTGGCGGCGCCGGTTGCGTCGGTGGCTTGCGACGCGACGATCATGCCGTTGCGGCCCCACACCTCCACCAGCGCGCCGGCCACGGGCTGGCCGGTGGCGATGCTCTGCACGAACACGTCGCGCGTGCCGTCGAGCGATTTCTTGGCGACGATGCCCAGGTCGGTGACGAGCACCAGGCGCTGGTCGATCTGCTGCGCGGGGTCGCCGCCTTCGCCGTTGCCGTCCGCATTGCCCTCTTCGTCGGACGACTGCGCCTGCTGCTGCTCGTCTTCGGACTGGCCTTCTTCGGCATTGCCTTCCGGTTTCTTCTTGGCCTGCGGGTCGTAGCCCTGCACCTTGAGCAGGAACACGCCGCGGCGGTCGGCCACGTCGCTGCGCAGGTACTCGGCGAAGTCGACGGTCTCGTAGTGCGCCTTGCCGGCGGGAATGCTGAGCGGGATCTCCTTCTGGAAGCGGTCGACCAGGTTGTCCGAGGTGAGGCCGCCGTAGAACTGCGGATGCGAAAAGTCGCCGCTGGTCTGCGTCACCAGGTGCTGCAGCTGCTGCGGCAGCAGGCGGCCGATTTCCAGGCGGATGCCGGGCAGGTCGCGCACGAGAATCGGCAGCTTGCGTTCGCCCGACAAGGCGAGCAGCGAGCCCTGGCTCATGATGGTGAGCTCGGGCGCGAAGGTCTTGAGCAGGCGCACGTCCTGGCGCGCGGCGCCGAGCTGGTAGCCGCCGGGCGTCTTCAGGCCCTTGGCCACGCGCACCAGCAGGTAGCGCCCACCTTCGGCTTGCGGCATGCGGAAGCTGACCATGTCGCTCACCTCGCGCTCGCTGGCGATGGGCTGCAGGTTGAGCTTCTTCGCGCGGCGCAGCACCGCGTCGGTCACCTTCGCCGGGTCGGCCGACCAGTCGAACTTTTCGTCGCTGTCGTCCTTGTTGCCCCTGGCTTCTTCCGTGGCGGGCAGCAGCCAGGCCTGCACCACGCGCGCCATTTCGCGCTCGTGCACGGGCATCGAGGCGGTGACGTGCATCACGTGCTCGGGCTCGCCGTTTTCACCGGTGACGATGGTGGGGTCGATGCTGGCGATGCTCAGGCTGAAGAGGCCGGGGATGTCGACCGCGCGCGACTGGTCGTTGCGCAGGGCCGGGCCGCCCTTCTGCGCGAGCGCGCCGGCCGTGAGGCTCAGCACCACGGGGCGCGTCTTCTCGGGGATGGACAGCGGCTCCGACTGCAGGGTGGCGTTGAGGCGCAGCTTGTCGTAGCTGACCGTGAACTTCTCGCTCGCGCACTTGCCCACGCCGAAGAACGAACTGCTGCAGGCCTGGTCGTAGGTGAGCACCAGGCGCTTCTCGAGCTCGGCGGTGTTCACGGGGTGCGAGAAGCGCAGCTGGAACAGCGCGCGGCGCACGTTGGGCTGCACCGGGTCCTGGTAGAACTCGGCCGCGGCGATCTGCGCGGTGAACTCGGGCGAGGTGAATTCGTACTTGCGCTGTGCCATCTCGATGTGCGGCGCGAGCGCGCCGCTGGCGAGCTGCACCTTGTACGGCTGGCCGATGGGCCAGTCCTGCGCGGGCAGGAATTCGAGGCGGTTCTGTTGGGTCCAGGTCCAGCGGCCGGCGATGGTGGGCTCGATGGTGACGCCGGTCGCTTCCTGGCCGATGCGCGCAATGGGCGCCACCGAAGCCGAGAAGGTCATGACGAAGGGGTTGGGCCCCCGGTCGAATTCGATCTGCGTGCGCTGCGGCGGCTCGATCTTCGCGGTGGCGACGACGGGCTCCACGCGGTCAGGCGTGAGGCCGTGCCACCACTTCAACACGGAGGGGCTGGCCATCCAGCCGGCCAGCACGAGCAGCAGGAGCAACACCAGCCAGGCCAGGCGCTGCTGCAGCCACTGCAAGCCGAGCAGCACGAACGCACCTGCGATGCGCAGCCACCCCGGGGGTCGCCAGGAACCGATGAGCCCGCGGGCCACCGGACGCAGGAAGCCGAGCACGCGGCCCAGTCCGGTGAAGAGCACGTCGCTGAGCGACGCGAGTTTTCGATTGGCGACTTGAAGCATGGATGCTCCCCACTGTGTTTTTGTTGGCGTCCGCGAGTGTGCGGACTGTCTGTGAAGCGCTGGCGCTGTGTGTGAAGTCTTCGTGAAAACTGCACAAGGCCCGCTGCCGGCAGGGCCGCGCCGTGAATCGGAACGTCAGAACGCCAGCTGCGGCTTGTTCACCATCAGATAGAACACCACGACCATGGCGACGAATGCCGGGTAGCCGAGCAGCTCCCAACAGCGCTGGTAGCGCGCATAGAGCGGCGGCAGCGGCGTGGCCTCGCGGTGCGCCTGCGCCGCAAGGGCCGCCATGCGGATCTGCAGCCACACCACCGGCAGCCAGCAGATGCCCGCGAACACGAACAGCGCGAGCGACACGGCGAGCCAGGGCGTGGACATCGGCCAGCCCGCCATGTGCGCCAGCGCGAAGCCGGTGGCCGGCTGCAGGATGACGGTGGGCGTGGTGAACCACCAGTCGGCCCGCACCACCAGCCGGCTGACCACGGCCTGCGCGGGCACGCTGCCGCTGCGGTTGGTGAAGAACATGTAGAACGCCGAGCCCAGCCCGGTGCCGACCATGAGCACGCTGGAGACGATGTGCAGCCACTTGAGGACGAGGTAGGTGTTCATGGCGCGGCGCGTCGATGGAGATGCCAGAGCAGGGCGGCAATGGGAAGGTTCTTGAGCAGCGGGCCGAGCGGGTGCAGCCACAGGCCCGGTTGCAGCACGGTCGCCACGAGGGTCATGACGGCCATCAGCGCGAGGGCGCAGGCGTAGCTGGCGCGGCCGGGCCGGCACCACAGCGCGAGGCCGATGGCGAGGTCCGCCGCGGCACCGCCGGCGATCAGCCACTGCACCAGCCAGGGCGGCGATGCGATGCCGGCCGCGGCCAGCACCTCGCGGCTCTGGCCGTTCAGTTCGATGAGGCTGGCGATGCCGGTGAACAGCCAGACGGCGACCAGGCTCCAGCGCAGCAGGCGGTCATCGCCGGGGCCCGTCATGCCGCGCTGCCCGCTTGCTGCGCGCGTTGCCACTCGGCGACCTCGTGCGCGTTCGCGGCAAGGAACGCCCGCATGCGCGCGAACCGGCGCTGCGTCTGCCGCGCGAAGACCCATGCGACCACCGGCTCCATCAGCCAGCGCAAGGCGCGCGGCCCCGACTCGATGGTGTAGACATAGATGAGCACCGAATGCCCCGGCGCGGTGTCGCGGTGCCGCATGGACGCAGCCCAGCGGCTGAAGGGAAACGAGCGGCCGACCATCGTCGCGGCCGCCACGTGCGGCCGGTCGAACGTGACGAAGCGCGTGCGCATCGACAGGCCGCGCAGCAGGCCGCCGCCGGTGTTCTCGGTTTCCGCGCCGACGAAGGGGCAGGGCGCGCCGCCCACCACGCGTGCCTGGCCGACCAGCGAGTCCCAGCGTGCGCGCCAGAGGTGATAGTGGAAGGTGTCGAACACCACGCCGGACGGTGCCGGCATGTCGAACTCAAAGCGACGGTGTGCCATTGCGCGGGTTCTCTTCGACCACGTCGGTCACCATGCCCCAGCGGGCGAACTCGGGTTCGAATGCGGGCAGCGCGAGCAGGCCGGCGCAGGCGTGCGCGCCGGCGGGCAGCGCATCGCCACGCGCGAGCCGGCGCGCCAGCAGGATGGCGGCCATGCACGGGATCTCGGGGCCGTGGTTGTCGTCGGCGGCAATGTGCCAGGCGCGCCGTGAGGCCTTGCCTTGCGCGTCCGTGCCTTCGACGCGCACCACCATGCCGCCGAGCGCGGTGCCGAGCGCGTCGAACACGCGGCCGGCCGAATGCAGCAGCGGCGCCAGCTTCTGCGGCGCGGGCAGCAGGCCGATGCGGCGCATGAACGCCATGACGGCGAAGGCGCGTTGCGCCAGCCCGACTTCGAGCGCGGCGCGGAACATGACCGATTGCACGCCGGCGTAGCGCGACGGAAAAAGCTCGAGGTCGGGGATGTCGCACAGCGCGCCACGGCGCTGCTTCATGCGCGCGAACGCGACCTTCACCGGGCCGGCCCAGCCGGGCATCTCGGTCCATCGGCCGCCTTGCCAGACGCGGATCGGCTCGCCGCAATAGGCGAGCACGCCGGCCAGCGTGGCCTCGCCGCGCGGTGCGCCTTGCGCCGGCGCGATGCAGATGTCGATGCTGCGAATGCCTTGCCAGCCGGCCGCGAGATGGTCGACCACCGCGGACGACAGCGCGGGCACGGTGCTCGCGCCGCTCACCGCCGTGCGGCCCGCGGCGTGAAAGGCCGCCTCGAGCGCCGACGGAAAGTCGCACACGAAGCGCCGGCCGTCCGCCAGGTCGATGTAGTGCGCGCCGGCTTCTGCAACGGCTTGCGGCACGCGGTAGTCCTGGCTCTGGAACGGGCCCGCCGTGTGGATCACGAGTTCCGCGCCCAGTTCGCGCAAGCTGCCGGCGAAGCCGGGCGCCTGCGCGTCGATGCGCACGCCACGCGCGTTGCCGCCGATCGACGCGGCGAATGCCGTGGCGCGCTGCGCGTCGCGTCCGGCCACCAGCAACTCGATGGCGGGGTCCGCGGCCAGCGCGCGGCAGATGCGCGCGCCGAAGTTGCCGTAGCCCCCGAGCACCAGCGTCTTCACGCCGCCACCCCTGCCACCCCGGTGCCCGCGACGTGGCCGCGCGTGAACGCCTCCTCGAAGATCGAGTAGCCCGACCAGTCCGCGTGCGCGAACGACAGCCGCCCCGCGACGACGCTGCCGCGGTGCGCGCCGTCGGGCGCGGTGCGCTGCGGACCGATCTGCGCGAGCAGGCCCGGCCGGGGAATGGACATCGCGTGCCCGTAGCGCGTGATGTCGATGCGCGTGGCCAGCGAGGGCAGGTCGGGGTGCGGCACCGACAGCTCGGCCAGCAGCTCGTCGCGCCAGCCGGTCCAGGGGCGCTCGAGCAGCAGCTTGCGCCCGTCTGCCGTGTCGTAGCCGCTCGGGCCCAGCGGGCGGTACCAGCTGAGCACGGTGCCGCGCGGCGTGGGGTCGAGCGACTGGTGGCGCGCATCGACGTAGCCGAGGCCGCGCGTGCCGTAGATCACGTTGTCCCAGCTCGGCGCGGCGCCGGCCCGGTCGGCCAGCGGGCCGCGCAGGTGCACGTTGGCCACGAGCCAGGGCGCGTAGCGCACGTGCGCGGCGGCGGTCTTCAGCACCTCGGGCGGGTTCTCGACCACGCGCGCGGCGATGAACACCGGCAGCGCGACGATGCAGCGCTCGGCCTGCCAGCGCACCAGCGACTTCGTGGCCGCGTCCCACGCGTCGACCTCGACGCCGCCGCGCACCTCGGCGATGCGCGTGACGACCTGGCCGGTGCGCAGGCGCTCGCCGAGCGGCCTGGCCAGCTGCTTCGTGAGCCAGCCGTTGCCCTCGGGCCAGGTGAGGATGCCGTCGCGCTCGGGGCTCGCGTCGTTCACGCTGCCGGTCGGGTCACCGGGCGCATGGAAGCCGTGGCGGCTCGCGAAGTAGTGGATGCCGGCCCAGGCCGACACCTGCGCGATGCCGGCGCCGTAGTCGTCGCGGCAGCAGTAGTCGAGGTACCAGCGCAGCTGCGCGTCGCTGAAGCCTTCGCTGTCGAGCCAGCCGGCGAAGGTGAGGGCGTCGAGCGCCAGCAGCTCGGGCGTGACGGCGACCTTGAGCGTGGGAATGGCGAAGTGCGCGGCGTGCTGCAGGGCGTCGATGCGCTGCGCGAACTTGCGGTACTGCGCGAGCGTGGGCTCGCCCACGCCGTGCACGGGCAGCAGGCCGTCCTGCCATTCGCCGCGGAAGAACAGGCGCTCCTGCGGGCTGTGGCAGAGGGTGACTTCGTCGTACTCCCAGCGGCCCGCCACGCGGCGGCGCAGGCCGAGTTCCTCGAGAAGGTCCTGCACCTCGCGGGCGTCGTCGCCGGGCACGGGCAGGTAGTGCGCGCCGAGCGGGCAGGCAATGCCGTTGACGCTGCCGCCACGCGCGTTGCCGCCGGCGGCGTCTTCGAGTTCGAGCAGCGTGAAGTCGTCGATGCCCGCGAGCCGCAAGGCCCGCGCGGCGCCCAGCCCCGCGACGCCGCCGCCCGCGATGACGACGCGCGTGCGCTTCACCGTGGCGGGCTGCGAGTTCTTGAGCGCGCCGTCGCGCATCGCGTGGCCGCGCGCCACGTCGATGCCGGTGAAGCCGCCTTCGATGGGAGGTGGCGGCGACTCGCAGCCGGCGAGCGCGAGCGCGCCTGCCGCACCCGCCGCAACGCCGAGGAATTCGCGCCGTTGCATGGGAGGCTAGTGCGCCATCACCTTGCCCCACTCCTGTTCGTAAGTGGTGACAAGGGTCTGGTTGGACAGGCGGTTCACTTCGGCCGGCACGCGCGCCATGTCGAGCGGGAAGTCGAACATCAGCGGCAGCGTGGAAGGCGACAGGAAGCGCAGGCCCGAGGGCAGCGCGTCGGGCATGCGGTACGGCCGGCGGCTCGCGATGATGTAGCCCCACTCGCCGAAGCTGGGCACATGCGCGTGGTACGGCGTGGCCGTGAGGCCGACCGACTCGATGGTGGTCGCCACGGTCCAGTAGCTCTTGCGCGCCACCAGCGGCGAGGTGGTCTGGATCACGGCGTAGCCGCTGGCCGACAGGCGCTTCTCGAGCAGGGAATAGAAGCTGTTGGTGTAGAGCTTGCCGATGGCGAAGTTGGTCGGGTCCGGAAAGTCGACGACGATCACGTCGAACATGTCGCCGGGCTGCTGCAGCCACTGGAAGGCGTCGGCGTTGACGATCTTCACCTTGGGCGACGACAGCGAATGGCCGTTGAGCGCGGCCAGGGTCTCGTGCGTGGTGAAGAGCTGGGTCATGTTCGGGTCGAGCTCCACCAGCGTGACCGACTCGACCGACGGGTACTTGAGGATCTCGCGCACCGCCATGCCGTCGCCGCCGCCGAGCACGGCGACCTTCTTCGGCGCGCCTTGCGCGGCCATCACGGGGTGCACCAGCGCCTCGTGGTAGCGGTACTCGTCGCGCTCGGCGAACTGCAGGTTGCCGTTCAGGAACAGGCGGTGGCCCAGCAGGCCGCGCGTGACCACGATGCGCTGGTAGGGCGAGGTGGCGCTGAAGACGATGCGGTCCTGGTAGAACTTGTCCTCGGCCAGCGTGGTGATGTGGTCGGCCCAGACGAAGGCCGCGACCAGCGCGGCCAGCGCCAGGAAGCAGGCCATGGCGTGCGCGCCGACGCGGCGCAGCTCATGGCGGAACAGCCACAGCGCCCACACGGCCACAGCCGCGTTCATGAAGCCGAACAGCAGGCCGGTGCGGATCATGCCGAGCTGCGGCACCAGGATCAGCGGGAACGCCACCGACACCGCGAGCGCGCCGAGGTAGTCGAAGGTGAGCACCTGCGACACCAGGTTCTTCAGCACGATGTTGCGCTTGAGGATGCGCATCACCAGCGGGATCTCCAGGCCCACCAGCGTGCCCACCACCATCACCAGGCCGTACAGCAGCAGGCGGAAGGCGCTGGGCACGTAGGCGTTGGCCAGGAACAGGATGGCCGGCAGCGCGCCGCCGATGAGCGCCACCATCAGCTCGATGCGCAGGAAGTGCGCGGGCAGCTGGCGGTCGAAATAGCGCGACAGCCACGAGCCGACGCCCATGGCGAACAGGTAGGTGCCGATGATGGTGCTGAACTGCAGCACGGAGTCGCCGAGCAGGTAGCTGCTCAGCGCGGCCGCGCTCAGTTCGTAGACCAGGCCGCAGGCCGCGACCACGAAGACGCTGGCGAGCAGCGCGATCTCTACGGGTTGCGGCCCCTTGGGCGGCAACGCCGTGCTGTTTGGAATGTCCATGGATCAGGCGGTCGCCGCCGGGCCGCCCCGAGGCGGCCCGCGCCTCCCCCGCGGGGGATGGCGAACGACACGAAGCGAAGCGAGGGGCAAGGCCGGCAGGCTAGTGGATCGCCGCGGCAACGATGATGCTGATGCCCAGGCTCATCGCCGCGACGACGAGGCCCAGCGCGACGTTCTGCTTCTCGACGATCTCGCCCCACAGGTCATAGGGGGTGATCTTGTCGATGATCAGGAAGCAGAGCCAGAAGATGATCACGCCGATCAGCGCGTACACGAGCGATCCGAGGACCACGCCCGGTTTCAGCCATTCAAATCCCATGGGGACCTCCAGTCGTAGTAATGAGAGACATCGCGAAAAACGTGACGCCTGCGGTGGACATCTTCGCCGTCATTTGTGGCCGCCGCCACTCGAGTAACCGCCATACGAACCGCCCGAGCTGCGCGAGCCGCCCGACGAGCCGCCGCTGCAGGTGCTCAGGATGATCAGCACGATGATGATCACCACGACGATCAGGATGATGGTGCCGCAGCCCATGCCCGAGGCGGCGCTCACGGGCAGCGCGTCGCCGCGCTTGAACATGTCCTTCTTGGTGTCGAGCTTGAAGGCGGTGGCCACGGCGCCGCTGTCGATCTTGCTGCCCGACGACCAGGTGAGCTCGTTGGCCGAGCGCTCCATGGACAGCAGCGCGCCGCCGCTGGCGAAGTCGCGGTTGAAGGTCTTCTGCCCGCGCTCGACCTGCCAGTAGAACTCGCCCGCCACGTAGGTGGTCTCGGCGTTGTAGGCGTACTGCTGCTGGTAGCGCTTGCTGAGGTAGGTGGCGCTGCTGCCGTTCTCGGCCATCACCGGCGCGCCGGTGGTCGGCTTGACCATGCTCCAGCCGTCCTCGGCGTCCACCAGGAAACTGAAGCCGCGCTTCTTGTTGAAGAGCAGGTACTCGTCCCAGCCGAACATCTCGTCGTCGCCGGGCTCGCTGCCCATGCGGTGCTGGAAGCCGACCACCTGCCACTGCACGCCCTGCAGCTGGCCCATGCTGCCCAGCGCGATGAGCGGGCGTACGGGCTCGTTCTGCGTGGCGTGCTTGAGCTCGCCGCCGATGCCCTGCGACAGGTCGATGATGCTGCTGCACGAGCGGCAGGTGATGGTCTTGCTGTCGGCCAGGTTGACGGTGACCGGCGAGCCGCAGTTGGGGCAGTTGAAGCTGCGGCCCTTCTCGTCCTTGGCGGATTCGTCGCGCAGGCCGGTGAGCTGCAGGTCGTCCAGCTGCACCGAGCGGCCCAGGTAGGCCGTGGGCGGCGCGGTGCCGTAGTCCAGGCTGAGCACCAGCCCCTTGTCGTTGCGCAGCTCGACCATGGCGAACGACTTGCCCAGCTCGGGCAGGTGCGGCAGTTCGCCCTGCGCCGAGGTCAGCGCGACCTGCTCGTTCGAGGTGACGGTGTAGCTCTGCCCCGCGAAGGCGGTGGTGGCGCCCACGCGCAGCTCGCTCCACGGCGGCGCGGCGCGCTGGATGTCGAAGGGCAGCGCGAACACGTAGGCGCCGTTGTCCTCGCTGAGCACGCCGGTGCGATCCGCGTCGAGCGCGGCAATCCACTCGGTCCAGCGCCCGCCCGGGTAGGTGTACTGCAGCCGGCCGATCAGCGTGAACGGCTTGTCCTGGATGCGGCCGGCGGCGAACAGCTGCAGCGGGCTGAAGTCGTCGAACAGCTCGGCCATCTTGCCGGTGCGCGCGAGCGTCTCGCCCTGGCGCACGACGGTGCTCTGGCAGTACGGGCAGACCGCGTGGGTCGATTGCGCCGAACGGAATTCGACGGGCGCGCCGCAGCCGGGGCAGGGCGCGCGGTAGTAGCGTTGGTTGCCGGTTTCCTCAGCCATGGTGCGCTGCGGAAAAAACGACGAACGAAGCGGGGGACACCGTTGAGCCGGCTAAGCCGGGCCGCCGGTATCGCCCCCTGCCAGGGGGGAGGAGGAGCGACACGAAGCGCGCGAAGCCTGGGGGTTAGACCAGCTTCTTGAGCAGCTCAACCTTCTTGGCGTCGAACTCTTCCTGCGTGAGGATGCCCTTGGTCTTGAGCTCGCCGAGCTTCTCGAGCGTGGTCATCACGTCGGTGGGGCTCACCACGGCCACGGCCGGTTGCTGCTGCGTGGCGGCGGCCTGCGCGGCCACGTTGGGGCTGAGGCCCTGCGCGAGGTTCTGCGCCAGCACCTGGCCCAGCGCCACGCCGGCACCCAGGCCCATGGCGTCGCCGGCAATGCCGCCGCCGCCCGCCGCGCCTTCGGCGAACTTGGGGATCGCCTGCGCTGTCTGGTACTGCATGAACTTGCCCATGTCGTTGCCGACCATGCCCATGCCGATCTTCTGGTCGAGGATCTTCTGCAGCTCTTCGGGCAGCGAGACGTTCTGGACCGTGATGTTCTCGAGCTTGATGCCGATCTTCTCGAACTCGGGCACCAGTTGGGCGGCGAGCGCCTGCGCGAACTGGATCTGGTTGGCCGCGAGGTCGAGGAAGGGCACGCCGCTGGAAGCGATGGCGTTGCTGATGTTCTGCAGCACCAGGCCGCGCAGCTGGCCGTCGAGGTCGGCCACGCTGTAGATGTCGCGCGTGCCCGAGATTTCGGTGTGGAACAGCTTGGCGTCGCCGATGCGGAAGCTGTAGTTGCCGAAGGCCCGCAGGCGCACGGCGCCGAAGTCCTTGTCGCGAATGGTGATCGGCTGGGGCGTGCCCCACTTCTGGTCGACCTGCTGGCGCGTGCTGAAGAAGTAGACGTCGCTCTTGAAGGGGGACTCGAAGAGCTTGTCCCAGTTCTTCAGGTACGTGAGCACGGGCAGCGTCTGCGTCGTGAGCTTGTACATGCCGGGGCCGAACACGTCGGCGACCTTGCCTTCGTTGACGAAGACGGCCACCTGGGATTCGCGAACGGTGAGCGAGGCGCCGTTCTGGATTTCCATCTCCGCCATCGGGAAACGCCAGGCCAGCGTGCCATCGCCGGTCTCCGTCCACTGGATGATGTCGATGAACTGTTTCTTGATGAAATCCATCAGCGCCATGGTCGCTCCTCTCGAGGTTTTTTCAGGTTTTGTCCGAACTGTGCATATTGCCACAGCGACTTGACGCCGGGCCCGTGCTTTTAGTCATGCTCGACCCCACCATGCGGCGTATGGCCTCTGCGCAAGGCCTTCCGAGCGAGGTCTACAATCGGCGCCCCCAGAAGAAGCGCCACCAGGAGCTACAGGCACATGTCCGATTCGACCCCCTCGACCCCCTCGACGTCCTCGACTCCCACGCCCGAAGACAAACGCGCCGAACTGCGCCGTGCCGCCCTCGAGTACCACGAGTTTCCCGTCCCCGGCAAGATCGCCATCGCGGCGACCAAGCAGATGGTCAACCAGCGCGACCTGTCGCTGGCCTACTCGCCCGGCGTGGCCGCGCCCTGCGAGGAAATCGTCAAGGACCCGGCCAACGCGTTCAAGTACACCTCGCGCGGCAACCTGGTCGGCGTGATCAGCAACGGCACCGCCGTGCTGGGCCTGGGCGACATCGGCCCGCTGGCCTCCAAGCCGGTGATGGAAGGCAAGGGCGTCCTGTTCAAGAAGTTCGCGGGCGTCGACGTGTTCGACATCGAGATCGACGAGAAGGACCCCGCCAAGCTGGTGGAAATCATCGCGTCGCTGGAGCCGACCTTCGGCGCCATCAACCTGGAAGACATCAAGGCACCGGACTGCTTCTACGTGGAGCGCGAGCTGCGCAAGCGCATGAAGATCCCGGTGTTCCACGACGACCAGCACGGCACGGCCATCACCGTGGCGGCGGCCATGGTCAACGGCCTGAAGGTGGCGGGCAAGAACATCGCCGAGGTCAAGCTCGTGACCTCGGGCGCGGGCGCCGCGGCCCTGGCCTGCCTGAACCTGCTGCTGAAGGTGGGCCTGAAGCGTGAAAACGTGTTCGTCACCGACCTGGCCGGCGTGGTCTACGAAGGCCGCGAAGAGCTGATGGACGACGACAAGCGCGCCTACATGCAGAAGACCGACATGCGCAAGCTGTCGGAAGTGATCGTCGGCGCCGACGTGTTCCTGGGCCTGTCCGCCGGCGGCGTGCTGAAGGCCGACATGGTCGCCAAGATGGCGGCCAAGCCGGTGATCTTCGCGCTGGCCAACCCGAACCCCGAGATCGCGCCCGAGGACGCCCACGCGGTGCGCGACGACGTGATCATGGCCACCGGCCGCACCGACTACCCGAACCAGGTCAACAACGTCCTGTGCTTCCCGTACATCTTCCGCGGCGCGCTCGACTCGGGCGCGACCACGATCACCGACGAGATGGAAATCGCGGCGGTGCACGCCATTGCCGACCTGGCGCAAGCCGAGCAGAGCGAGCGCGTGGCCGCAGCCTACGTCGGTGAAAAGCTGTCCTTCGGCCCCGAATACCTGATTCCGAAGCCCTTCGACCCGCGCCTGATGATGAAGATCGCGCCGGCCGTGGCCAAGGCGGCCGAGGAAAGCGGCGTGGCGCAGCGTCCGATCAAGGACATGGACGCCTACCGCGACAAGCTGCAGAGCTTCGTCTACGCCTCGGGCACCACGATGAAGCCGATCTTCGAGACGGCCCGCCGCGCCGCCAAGAAGCGCGTGGCGTACTGCGAGGGCGAGGAAGAGCGCGTGCTGCGCGCCGCGCAGATCGTGGTCGACGAAGGCCTGGCGCGCCCGACGCTGATCGGCCGCCCGGCCATCATCGCCCAGCGCATCGAGAAGTTCGGCCTGCGCCTGAAGGAAGAACTCGACTACGACATCGTCAACGTCGAGCAGGACCACCGCTACCGCGACTTCTGGCAGACCTACCACCGCATGACCGAGCGCAAGGGCATCACCGCCCAGGTCGCGAAGATCGAGATGCGCCGCCGCCTCACGCTGATCGGCGCGATGCTGCTGCACAAGGACGAGGTGGACGGCATGATCTGCGGCACCTGGGGCACCACGCTGATCCACCTGCACTACATCGACCAGGTGATCGGCAAGCGCCCCGGCGGCTGCGAAAGCACCCCGCAGGACGTGCCGGTGTACGCCTGCATGAACGGCCTGCTGCTGCCCGACCGGCAGGTGTTCCTGGTCGACACGCACGTCAACTACGACCCCTCGCCCGAGGAGCTGGCCGAGATCACGACGATGGCGGCCGAGGAAATGATGCGTTTCGGCCTGAAGCCGAAGGCCGCGCTGCTGTCGCACTCGAACTTCGGCACCAGCAACGAGCCCAGCGCCATCAAGATGCGCAAGACCCTCGAACTGCTGCGCATACAGGCGCCCTGGCTCGAGGTGGATGGCGAAATGCACGGCGACGTGGCGCTCGACAGCAAGCAGCGCGCGGTCGTCATGCCGCACAGCGCACTGGCCGGCGACGCCAACCTGTTGGTATTTCCGAACATCGACGCGGCCAACATTTCGTACAACCTGCTCAAGACGGCGGCAGGCGGCAACATCGCGATCGGCCCGGTTCTGCTCGGCGCGGCCAAACCTGTGCACATTCTCACGGCCAGTGCCACTGTTCGACGCATCGTCAACATGACAGCCTTGACAGTGGCTGACGCAAACGCCGAAAGATAGGCCCTTCGGCGAGAGTGGCCGCCAACTTAAAGCGCCACTCGAAGCCCCTGCGACTGCTCAAACTTTGGGCAGTCGCTTGCTATTTTCGCCAGCGTGGTGCACACTCGCGGGCTTGAATTTGCGGGTTAACCCCGAGGTTGATCGCCGATTCGGAACCCCCGCTCTTTTCTCTTGTGGTGCCCCATGGCGGCTTACGCCTCGATCACGTCCTCTGTCACAAAGTTTGCGCTCACCGGCCTGATGCTGGCGGCGTTGACGACCGGGGCCGAGGCCCGCGGATGGTTCGGCACCGGGAAAACGTCCAACGAAGGAACGATTGCACTGTCCGAATTGCCGGTTCAGGGCCAGCGAACCTATCGAGCCATTCTCGACGGTGGCCCCTTCCGGTACGACAAGGACGGCTCGGTTTTCGGCAATCGCGAACGTATCTTGCCGCCGGCCCGGCGTGGCCACTACCGCGAGTACACGGTGACGACACCGGGCTCGCGCAATCGTGGTGCACAACGGATCGTTTGCGGCGGTGAACAACGCACCACGCCCGAGGCCTGCTGGTACACGGCAGACCATTACGCGAGTTTCAGACGGATTGCGCCATGAGCGATGAAAACGACCTGAGCGGCGCCCCGAAGCGCCCCGAAGAAATGATGATGACTATGGAAAGACCAGCGGAGATGACTTTATCCCTTCGTGCCGTACGCCCGAACATCGTGCAATCGATCCGCGCGTTCCGCGTGAACGACCTGCAGGACGCTGCCAACGCAGCCGGCCAGCACTTCCTGTACGCCAACCTGGGCAACGCCCAGACCAAGCAGGACGTGCTCGACCTGATTGCGCAGCAGTTCACGTTCCCGTCCCATTTCGGGAAGAATTTCGACGCGCTGTACGACTGCATGACGGACCCGTTGCATAAATCGGGCCCGCAGCCTGGTTTCGTCATCGTCCTGGAACAGATTCCGGCCAACGCCAAGTTCGACAAGGAAGCGCGCGAGCAACTGCTCGACATCTTCCGCGACGCCTCGGACTACTGGGGCGACCGCAAGGTCCCGTTCCGGTGCTTCTATTCTTTTCTGTAGCCCGTTCTGCATCTACCAGCCAAGCAGAACGGGCGAACGAGGCTCAGCCGAAAGCTGAAACCCTCGACGGCATCGAAGTGAACAACACCAACGCAGCAGCAGCCACCGCCAGCACCGAGCCGGCAGGCGAAAAGATGCCGACCGACAAACTGGTCGACGTGTCGCCGCTGGCACTGCGCATGAGCAGCCCCTTCAACGCGGGTTACTGGCTCGCCGCTGCCTGAGCACCATCAGGCAACGCCCGTTGCGAGCGGTTCTTCGAACGAGTTCGCAACCCCCATGAAAAAAGCCCGTCTGTGACGGGCTTTTTTCATGGGGCGACGGATTGTGCCAACGCGACATATTCGTCGACGGGCACTTCCTCGGCCCGCCGCTGGGTGTCGAAATCGCCTGAAAAGCCGTGCTCCTGCAGCCACTTGCCCAGCGTGTGGCGCAGCAGCTTGCGCCGCTGGCTGAAGGCAACCTGCACGATTTCGCCCAGCCGCGCGGCATCGACGGCCGGCGGCGTGGCCAGCGGCACCATGCGAACCACGGCGCTGTCCACGCGCGGCGGCGGATCGAAGCTCTCGGGCGGCACGAACAACACGTTTTCCATGTCGTAGCGCCACTGCAGCATCACGCTCAGCCGGCTGTAGTCCGACGTGGCGGGCTTGGCCACCATGCGGTCGATCACCTCTTTCTGCAGCATGAAATGCTGGTCGGCCACGAGATGGGCGCAGCCCAGCAGGTGAAAGAGGATGGGCGTGGAGATGTTGTAGGGCAGGTTGCCGACCACGCGCAGCGGCTTGCCGGGGAAGCGTCCGGCCACCTCGGCGAAGTCGACCTTGAGCACGTCGGACTCGATGACATCGAGCTGCGGATGGTCGCGCAGGCGCTTGGCCAGGTCGCGGTCGAGCTCGATCACGGTGAGCCGGCCGAGCCGCTCGACCAGCGGCTGCGTGAGCGCAGCGAGCCCCGGGCCGATCTCGACCATGGCGTCGCCGGGCTGCGGGGCGATCTCCCGCACGATCGCATCGATGATCCCGCCATCGGACAGGAAATGCTGTCCGAACCGCTTCCGGGCGATATGTGCCATCAGGGAATCAGGACTGCGGTGGTTCGCGGTACTCGACGTACGCGCGGGCACGCACTTCCTGCACCCAGGTGCTGAAGGCTTCCTCGATGCGCTGTTCACGCAGCGCGGCACGCGCGGCTTCCCGCTGCTCGCCCTGGCTGAGCTTGGCATCGCGGCGGCCGACCACCTGGATCAGGTGCACGCCGAAGCGCGAGACCACCGGATCGCTGATCTGGCCCGGCGTAAGCCGGTCCATGGCCTCCTCGAACTCGGGCACGAACTGGCCGGGGCGCGACCAGCCGAGGTCGCCGCCGGCCTTGGCGCTCGCATCCTGCGAGTTGTCACGGGCCAGCCCGGCGAAATCGGCGGTGCCGGCCTGCACGCGGCGCTTGAATTCCGCCAGCTGGGCCACCGCCTGCGCGGTGGTGCGCTTGGGATCGTTCAGCAGCAGGATGTGGCGCACCTGCGTCTGCGTGACGGTGGCATCGCCCGAACCGATCTGTGCCTTGGCCAGCACCTTGAACACGTGGAAGCCGGCGCTGGAGCGCACCGGACCCGCGATGCCGTTGACGGCCGTCGATTGCGTCGCCTCGACGAACAGCGAGGGGTAGCGGTCGGCGCTGCGCATGCCGATGGCGCCGCCGTTGGCGCGGTCGGGCGAATCGGAGTTGTCCTGCACCAGCTTGGCGAAATCTTCGCCGGAACGGGCGCGCTGGGCCAGGCCCTGCGCCTTCTGCTGCGCGGTGGCGATCTGGGCGTCGGTGGCGTTCTCGGGCACGGCGACCAGGATCTGCGCCAGGTTGAGGTTTTCCAGCGCGACGTTCTTGACGGCCTGGTTGCGCTGGTCGCGCAGGTACTCGTCGGCCTCGGCATCGCTGATCTTGACCTTGGCCTCGACTTCGCGGTCACGCAGGCGCGTGAGCAGCAGCTGGTCGCGCAGGTCGTTGCGGAATTCCTTCAGCGAGATGCCTTCGGCGGCCACGCGGCGGCGCAATTCGACCAGGCTGATCTCGTTCTGCCGCGCCACGGTCTGCTCGGCCTGGTCGATCGCCACGTCGTCGACCTTGATGCCGCCTTCCTTGGCAAGCTGGAGCTGCGCACGCTCGGTGATCAGGCGATCGAGCACGAGCCGCGTGAGTTCATTGCGGGGCACGCGCTCGGCGTCGGGGTTTTCCTTCACCAGGCGCGCCACGCGGGTCAGCACCTCGGTGTTGGTGATCGGCTCGGAATTGACCAGGGCGACGATGAACTCGGCCGAGCGCTGCACAGGCGCCGCGGCAGGCGCGGCCGCAGGGGGGCGTGCCGCCGGCGGGCCGAGGCGCGGACCGGCGCGCATGATGTCCGTGATGCCGCTGCCAGAGCGGAAGCCCTGCGCACCCGCCGTTGCAGCCATTGCCGCAAGGCAACCGAGGGTGATGATGGAACGGATGTGTTTCATGGCTCTGGGCTCTGTCGATCGACTCAGTCGTAATTGGTGAAGCGGCTCGGCGCCTCGCCGGGTTGGCGCAGGGGTTCGTAGCGCTGGATGTTCTGCCGCAGGGCCTGCATCGGGCTCGAGCCGATGCTGGAGAACCCGACGAATTCGAGCTGGAACATGATGCGGGTGTTCGCCGTGACCTGGCCCGTGGTGATGCGCTGCAGCACCACGCGGCCGATCCAGCAGCAGCCGTCGTACTCGAAGCCCAGCACGCCGTCGGTGAGCTTCTTGTCCTGCAGACTGTAGTTCAGGCGGCCGACCGCATACCAGCGTCCGCCGCCCTGACCCTTGCCGGGACCGAGGTTCTTGCCCTTGTCGCCCCACAGGTCGTTGACGGGCCATTGCCAGCCCACGTCGATGGACTTGTTGCCGTCGGTCGCCGTCGGGGTCGTCGGCGCCTGGTAGCGGAAGGCCGCGCTCAGGTTGTGGTACGGCTCGGGGTTGTAGCGCGCGCTGATGGCCGAGCGCTCCGAGCGGCGGGTGTCGGGGTTGTACTGCACGACCGTGTCCAGGCTCCACTTGGGCGTCCAGTTGATCTGGGCGCCCACCAGCAGGTCGCTGGCGCGGTCGGTGACCGGCGTGCCGCCGGGCAGCGTGACCTTCTGGTCGCTGAAGCGCAGACGCTGCGCGATGCCGAAGCGCGCCGCCTCGACGCCGGTGGCCGGATCGATCAGGCGCGAGGTCACGCCGAGCGTGAGCGCATTGGTGTCCGACACGCGGTCGCCGCCCGAGAACGCGTTCTCGGTGTAGATGGTCGCGAAGCTGAAGTCGTTGGCCGCCGAATCGTAGTTCGGCAGCATGCTCTGGTTGCGGTACGGCGTGTAGACGTAGTACGCGCGCGGCTCCAGCGTCTGGCGGAAGGCACGGCCGAAGTAGCTGGCGTCGCGCTCGAAGATCAGGCCGCTGTCCAGGCTGAAGGTCGGCACCGTCCGGTTGCTGGAGGTCGGGAAGAAATACAGCGAATTCGGGTTGTAGGGAATGCCGCCGACGTACTGCACGCCGTTGATCGTCAGCTTCGGAATGTCCGCCTGCGGCACGTAGTAGTTGTACGAGGCCGCGTTCAGCATCAGCTTGGGAATGACGAACGTGCTTGGTGTGATGAACGGGCGGCTGATCGAGGCAACCGCCGATGCGCGATCGCCGTCGGGCTGCGACTGTTGATTGATGTCGAAACCTGGCTGGCCGCTCAGGATCGTGTTGACCCGGAAACGCGTGTAGTCCAGGTTCAGCGACACGTCGAAACCGTGCCAGTCGTACTTGCTGTAGTTGGCCGTGATCTGCGGCATCCGGTCGTACGCGGGAACGATCGGCGACAGGTTGTACTGCAGGTTCTGGTACTTCAGCGCACGGATGCTGCCGCTCCAGTCACCCTTGACCCAGCTGAGCGACGCATCATTGCCCAACTGGCGCTGCGTGAGCGACGGCGTGCGCGTGAAGTCACGCCAGTAATCGTTGTCGCTCACCCGGTTGATGGTGATGTTGGCCGCCAGCGAATCCAGGCCCAGCGCCTTGGCGTCGAAATCCTGGTGGTGGGTGAGCCAGAGGCCCCAGCGCTTGCTGCTTCCAGGCGCACTGGTCAGATCCTTGGCCTGGATCTCGCCATTCGCCAACTGCTGCAGCTGGCTCGTGCGCAGTTCGTTGTAGCGCTGGCCCACGAGCCGGTCGCCGCCCATCAGGTCGAAGCGGACGGTTCCGTTGTATTCCTTCTCGAGGTAACGGAACTCGTTGCTGAAGTTGACGCCGCGCTTGCTCATGACCGTGGGCGTGATCGTGGCGTCGCGGTTGGGCGCGATGTTCCAGTAGTACGGCTGCGCGATCTCGATACCGTTGACGTTGTCGATGCCGATGGTGGGCGGCAGCAGGCCGCTCTTGCGCTCGTTCGACAGCGGGAAGCTCACGCTCGGGAACGGCGGCGTGGTGATGCCCATGAAGCTCAGGCGCGCATTCTTCGCGACGCCTTCGTCTTCTTCGGTGTCGGTGGTCAGCGTGGCGGCGGTGAGCATCCAGGCCGGCATCCAGCCAGGAAAGTCTTCGCGGCGGCAGGTGGTGTAGGTGGCTTCGCGCGCCACCGACACGTTGGCGTCGACGAAGTCGATGCGCTTGGCCTCGCCGTGCGCTTCGTTCACGAGGAACTGGTAGCGCACGTTGTTGAAGAAGCCCTCGAAGGTCTCGAGCTTGAGCTGCAGCTCGGGGCCTTCGTAGATGTTGCCGCCCTGGTTGACCCGCACGTTGCCCGTGGCCTTGGCCCGGTCGTCGGGCTGGTAGTACTCGAGGCGATCGGCGGTGATGGACACCGGGCCGCGCCTCAGCGTGGCGTTGCCTTCGACCACGGTCTCGAGGTCGGGCCGCCCGGAGATGCGGTCACCGGTGACCAGGCTGGGCATCTGGCCGCGCTCGGCGGGCGTCAGCGTTTCGGTCAGCAGCGGCGTGCGCTTCAGCGTGAGCGGGCCTTCAAGGTTGCCGGCCGGCTGGGCGGACACGCCATGCACATGCATCAGGGCCAGAGACAGCAGGGCGAGCGGCAGCGGCGGGCTGGAGCGCCGCGGGGCGGCACGTCGGACGCGTCGGCTCATCAGGCGTCCCGCCCGGGCGTTCCGAGGGAAGCCGGCGACTCCCCGCGGGAAAGCTGCAGCGAGCGCACAAGGTGCCAAGCGTGAGGGCGTTGGGTCGTAGGCATCGGTTCGGAACGAAGGATCGTCGGGGGGGACGGCGCGGCAGGCCGGCGGGTTGCAGGGGCCGGCAGCAACCCGGCCCGGCCGGAAGCCGGCCGCGAGGGGATGCCGCGCCAGGCGGATTTGTAGAATCGATTATCCATGACAGCACCCCTGCCCCCCGCCTCTTTGGCCCCGAGCCCCGCCGAGACCATTCTCTGGACCGATCCGCAACGCGCCGACGCGTTCCGGGCCTGGCTGGCCGGCCTCGCGCCTGCCCAGGGCCTGCTGCCCGACACTGTGCGCCTCGCCTCGGCCGACGCGAGCTTCCGCCGCTATTTCCGCGTCGACACCACCGACCCCGCGGCCCCCACGCGCATCGTGATGGACGCGCCGCCCGACAAGGAAAACAGCGACCCCTTCGTGCAGGTGGCCCAGCTGATGACCGGCGCCGGCGTGCTGGCCCCCACAGTGCTCGACTGGGACCGCGCCAACGGCTTCCTGCTGCTCGACGACCTCGGCCGCCAGACCATGCTGGACATGATCGACCCGGCGCGGCCCGACGCGAGCCGCCCGCTCTACGACCAGGCCATCGGCGCGCTGATCAAGTGGCAGCTGGCGTCCAGGCCCGGCGTGCTGCCGCCCTATGACCGCGCGCTGCTCGAGCGCGAGCTGTCGCTGTTCCCCGAGTGGTACATCGGCCGCCACCGCGGCGTCGCCGTCGAAGGCAAGCTGAAGGAGCGGCTGGACCGCAGCTTCAAGCTGATCGTCGACAGCAACCTGGCGTCGCCCAGCGTCTACGTGCACCGCGACTTCATGCCGCGCAACCTGATGGTCGGCAACGGCCAAACTCTCGACGGGCACGGCGGGCACGGCGGGCTCGGCGGGCTCGGTGGACTCGGCGTGCTCGACTTCCAGGACGCCGTCTACGGTCCCATCAGCTACGACATCGCCAGCCTGATGCGCGACGCCTTCCTGAGCTGGGACGAGGAGTTCGTGCTCGACATCACCATCCGCTACTGGACCGCGGCGCGCAAGGCCGGCCTGCCGGTCGACGAGGATTTCGGCGCGTTCTACCGCGCGGTCGAGTGGATGGGCCTGCAGCGGCACCTGAAGGTGGCCGGCATCTTCGCGCGGCTGACGCTGCGCGACGGCAAGCCCAAGTACCTGGCCGACACGCCGCGCTTCATCGCCTACATCCGCGCCACCGCCGGCCGGTACATGGAACTGACGCCGCTGGTGCGCGTGATCGACGAGATCGAAGGCACGTCGGCGCTCACGGGCTTTGCCTACGGCCGGGTCTGAACCAAAAATACCTCTGAAAAAGCGCTCTTGCGCACGTCACACGTGCGCATGTCGCTACTGAATTAATAGCATGCCCCGTTTTCACTGCTCCGTGCCGCTGACCGCCGGCGCCAGCCTGGCGTTGCCGCCCGGCGCCGCGCGCCACGTCCAGGTGCTGCGCATGCAGCCCGGCGACGCGCTCACGCTGTTCGACGGCGCGGGCGGCGAGTACGCGGCCACGGTCGAGCGCATGGGCCGCAGCGACGTCGCCGTGACCGTCGGCGTGCACCTGCCCGTGGAGCGCGAGGCACCCCGCGCCGTGCACCTCGCGGTCGGCATGCCGGCCAACGAGCGCATGGACTGGCTGGTCGAGAAGGCCACCGAGCTCGGCGTGGCGAGCATCCAGCCGCTGGCCACCGCGCACGGCGTGCTGCGCCTGTCGGGCGAACGCGCCGAGAAGAAACGCGCGCACTGGGAAGCCATTGCCGTCGCCGCCTGCGAGCAGTGCGGGCGCAACCGCGTGCCGGTGATCCACCCGGTGCAGCCGTTCGCCGCTTGGGTCGAGGCGCAGGCCGAGGCCGGCGCGGTGCGCCTCATCCTGAGCCTGGCCGAGGGCACGCGCGGCATCGCCAGCGTGCAGGCGGCGGACAACGCGGGCGCCCTGGTGCTGAGCGGCCCCGAAGGCGGCCTGAGCGCCACCGAGGAGCAGCAGGCCATCGCCCGCGGCTTCGCGCCCGTCACCCTCGGCGCGCGCGTGCTGCGCGCCGAAACCGCGGCACTGGCTGCGCTGGTGTCGCTCGCCGGCCTCTGATTTCGGCCGGATCGGCCAAATCGGGTCAAATCGGGTCAAATCGCTCGGCCAATGGCCGAACTGGGACCGAAAAGGCGGTGTTTTCCGCGACGCGCGCGCGTACAGCATGAGAAACAATCGTTACTTCTTTAAGACAAAAGAAGGACTTTTGCCCCATGTCCCGCTTGCCAGGCGCCCGGCGCCTTGCCCACACGACCTCCGTCGCCCTCGTTCTTGCCGCGCTGTGCACGGCACAGGGCGCGCTGGCGCAAAGCCCGCCCGTCGCGCCCACGCCCACCCAGGTCAGCCCCGAGGTCGACAGGGCCTACGCGCAGCTGATGGCTTCGCCCGCCATCCAGAAGCTGCTGGACGCGGTCAAGGCCGACCATGAGCGTTCGGTCGACGACCTGAAGACGCTCACGGAGATCGAGGCGCCGCCCTTCAAGGAGCACAGGCGCGCCGAGGCCTTCCTCGCCCGCATGAAGGCACTGGGCCTGAGCCACGCGAAGATCGACGCCGAGGGCAACGTGGTCGGCCTGCGCAAGGGCACCGGCGGCGGCCCCCTGCTGGTGGTTTCGGCGCATCTGGACACGGTGTTCCCCGCCGGCACCGACGTGAAGGTCAAGGAGCGCGACGGCAGGCTCTACGCGCCGGGCATCGCCGACGACACGCGCGGGCTTTCCGTGCTGCTGTCGTGGCTCAAGGTGCTCAACGACAACAAGGTGCAGACCGTGGGCGACCTGCTGTTCGTGGGCAACGTCGGCGAGGAAGAGCTCGGCAACCTGCGCGGCATGAAGGCCATCTTCAACGAGCACCTCGACATCGACGGCATGGTCGGCCTGGAGCCCTCGCCGGCTGGTTCGGTGCTGGTGCTCGGCACCGCGAGCCACCGCTATGAGGTCACGTTCCAGGGCCCGGGCGGCCACAGCTTCGGCGCCTTCGGCCTGGTGCCCAGCGCGATCCACGGCATGGGCCGCGCCATTGCGAAGATCGCCGACGTGCGCACGCCGAGCTTCCCCAAGACCACCTTCACCGTGGGCACGGTCGGCGGCGGCACCTCGGTGAACACCATCGCGCCGGACGCGCGCATGGCCATCGACATCCGCTCGGACGACATGGCTTCGCTGCTCGAGGCCGAGAAGAAGATCCTGGCCGCCATCGACGAAGCCGTGACCGAGGAAAACAAGCGCTGGGGCGTGACCTCGCTGAGCGCCAGCACCAAGCTCATCGGCGACCGGCCCGGCGGGCGCACGCCGGCCGACTCGGTGATCGTGGAGGCCGCCACGCGCGCCAACGCGGCTTTCGGCCACCGGACGCTGCTGCGCGGCGGCAGCACCGACGCCAACGTGCCGATCTCGCTGGGCATCCCGGCCATCATCGTCGGCGGCGGGGGCAAGGCCTCGGGAGCCCATTCGCTCGCCGAGTCCATCGACGTGACAGACGGCTGGAAAGGCGCGCAGAATTCGCTGGTGACGGTGCTCGGTCTGGTGGGGGTGCAAGGGGTCAGCCCCGCACTCCTGCCCAAACGCACAGCGCGTACCAAGTAATTTGTCACGTTGCCAGTCCGAAAGTGGCTGTGCAACTTTCCCCTTAAGGTCCGCGGCATTTAACAATGCTGTCGGTTCTGTCACACACCAAGGAAACGGCCATGGGATTGCTCGATTCGGTACTCGGTCAAGTGCTGGGAGGCGCTGCACAACAGCAGCAGCCGCAAGGCGGAGGGCTCGGGGGGCTGGGCGATCTCGGCGGCCTGGCCGGCGCGCTGGGCGGCCTGCTGGCGAACAACGGTGGACAAGGCGGCCTGGGAGGGCTGGTCACCAAGTTCGAGCAAGCAGGCATGGGCGATGTCATCGGCTCGTGGATCGGCAAGGGAGAAAACCAGCCGGTCTCGGGCGACCAGTTGCAGAACGCGCTGGGCGGCGACACCATCGCCGCGATCGCCGCCAAGCTCGGCATCAACGCGCAAACGCTGCTGCCGATGCTCGCCACCATGCTGCCGGCGCTGATCGATCACCTCACGCCGCACGGCCAGGTGCCAGAGCAGGGCGTCGGCAACCACGACGACCTGCTGGGCTCGCTCAGCAGCTTGCTGCAAGGCAAGCAGCCCTGAACGGCTGCAGCCTCTTTCGAGAATTCGGGCGCCCGCGAGGGCGCTTTTTTTGCCCGTCGTTTTGCACCGCGCCCGGTCCGCCGCGCCGCCCGACGCATTGGCCGACAATGCCGCTCGCATCAATTCGAGGGAGAGCGTGGCATGGCGGTGGGTCGCAAATCGAAGGCGGAGGAAGGTCTGGCGGCGCAGCCCGACGGCACCGTCCGCTGGTCCAAGGGCATGCGCGAGGCGCTCGCGCGGTTCAACGACCGGGCCTGCGGCCATTGCGGCGGCCTGCTGTCCGCCGAGCGCAACCTGGCCGACAGCCTGGACTTCTATCGCCGCCACCGCGCCAGCTTCTACCCGCCACGCGCGGCGCGGCTGCGCATGCTCGAGATGCACGGCGCCGCGGCGGCCGAGCTGTTCTTCGAGCCGTCCCCGCACAAGGAGGCCGTGACCGACCTGCTGGCCATGCACGACGAGGCCGTGGTGCGCTTCTTCGTGACGCAGGTCAAGCAGATCGATTGCAAGAACGCGCTGGCCAAGCAGGCCGCGCGCTGGCCGATGTTCGTGCTGCGCGAGTTGCTCTCGGCCAACCCCGCGCGCCACCAGGCCGGCGCCGCGCTCGTGCTCGAGCTGCTGGCCGCCAACCCCGAATGGCAGGCGCCGCTCGAAGCCGCCTGCGACGACGCCCAGCGCAAGACCCTCGCGCGGCTGCAGGAAGACGGCTCCGACGGCGTGACCGACGCGGCGCCCGAGGCCTGGCCCGCGCTGCTGCGGCGTCCGCCGTGGAAGAACCGGCAGGCGCTGCCGGTGGTGCCCACGCTGGCCCTGCAGCCGCTGCAGCAGACCGCGGTGCTGCACTGGAACGACCTGCCGCCGCCGCAATACGTGCAGGCCACGCAGGGCGCGGCCGAGTCGGCCGACTGGCTGGCGCAGGAGGTGCGCGTCGCGCGGGAGCGCTCCGACGACTGGATACGCGAATTCGCGCGCAAGCAGCCCGCGGCGCCGGCGGCGGTGCAACACGGCGACGCCGTACGCAAGGCCTTGTGGATGCTCGGCATGCACGCCGAATGCATCGAGGCGGTGGCGGCCGGGCGCGCCATCACGCCCGACGACTTCGGCAAACCACCCGCCGAAGCCTGGACCGTCTCCGAATACCTCTGGCAACTGCCCGTGGCGCTGGCCGTCGGCGTGCTCACGCACGGCCCGGCCATGCCGCTGTACGTGGGCGACGCCACGCGCATCCGCCCGATGCTGCGGCACTTCGGCGTGGCCCTGCTGCCGGCGTTGCCGCGCTACCTCCGGCAGGGGTCGCGCGCGATGTTCGAGCTGACCTCGGTCGTCGAGTGGGACCAGCTCGCCGACTGGATCGCCAAGGGCTTCCACACCAACCGCTGGGTGCGCGGCGAGGCCGGCGACTGGCTGGCCCGCTACCCGGACGCCGCCGCGCGCGGACTCATTCCCGCCGCCCTGGGCGAACCCGGTGCCGCGCACGAAGCCGCCCAGGCCGCGCTGCGCTGGCTGCATGAAGAAGGCCATGCCGACGCGGTGCGCAGCCAGGCCCTGGCCTACGGCACGGAAGCCGCGCAGGCCGTGGAGCAGCTGCTGGCCATCGCGCCCGAAGACCTGCTGCCCGACGTGCTGCCCGTGCTGCCCAAGGCGTTGCCGCTCGCGGCGCTGCCTCGGCTGGTGCTGAACGACGGCGAAGGCAAGGGCCACGCGCTGCCGCAAGCCTGCGTGCCCGACGTGCTGATGGCGATGATGCTCGGCCGCGCCGACGCGCCCTACCCGGGCCTGCCCGCGTTGCTGGAGACGCTCGCGCCCGATTCGCTCGCCCGCTTCGGCCGGGCCCTGCTGGCCTGGTGGATCGGCAACGGCCGCCCGAGCAAGGAACGCTGGATGTTCACGCTGCAGGGCCGCCTGGGCGACGACGAAACCGCGCGCCAGCTCTACGGCCTGCTGCGCCAGTGGCGCGCCGCGCTCGACCGCGTGCGCGCCTACGACGCGATGGCGATGCTCGGCGACATCGGCAGCGACGCCGCCCTGATGCACCTGGCCGAACTCGCGCGCCAGACCCGCTACGACGACCTGCGCACCCGCGCCGACCGCATGCTCGGCGAGGTGGCCGAGCAGCGCGGCCTGAGCCTCGACCAGCTGGCCGACCGCACCGTGCCCGACCTGGGCCTGGACGCGCGCGCCCGGCTCACGCTCGACTTCGGCCCGCGCAGCTTCGAGGTGCGCATGGACGACCACTTCCAGCCCGTGGTGCACGACGCCAGGGGCAAGCCCCTGAAGACGCTGCCCAAGCCCGGCGCCAACGACGAGCCCGGCAAGGCCGCCACCGCAACCGCCCAACTGCGGGACCTGCGCAAGCTGGCCAAGACCGTCACCACCACGCAGCTCAAGCGGCTCGAAGCGGCCATGTGCGCGCAACGGCGCTGGGGCGCCGGCGAGTTCGTGCCCTTCTTCGCCAACCATCCGGTGCTGCGGGTGTTCAGCCGGCCGCTGGTGTGGGGCGTGTTCGATGCGTCCAACCGGCTCGAAGCCAGCTTCCGCCTCAGCGCCGAAGGCGAGCTGACCGACCTGCACGACGACCCGGTGAAGCTGCCCGGCACCGCGCGCATCGGCCTGCCGCACCCGCTGGAACTCGCGGCGCTCGACCCGTCGCTGGCCGCCGCCTGGGGCGCGGTGCTGGCCGACTACGAAATCATGCAGCCCTTCGAGCAGCTGACGCGCCAGACCTTCGCGCTCGACGAGGCGCTGCGCACGCGCCGCGACCTGCCGCAGTGGGCCGGCCGCCAGGTGTCGAACGCCGGGCTCATGGGCCTGGAAGCGCGCGGCTGGCTGCGCGAGGTGGGCGAGGGCGGCATGGTCGACAGCTTCAACAAGGCGCTGCCCGGCGGGCGGCGCCTGTGCGTGCAGCTGGAGGAAGGCTGGTTCGTTCAGGACATCCCCGACGGCAAGACGCTGCAGACCGTGCGCGCGGTGGCGCTGGACGGCACCGACAAGGCCGGCGGCACGCTGGGCGACATCGCGCCCATCGCCTTCAGCGAGATCGAGCGCGACCTGCAGCGCGTGATCCGGGACGCCGCATGAACCGCAACCTCTGGCTGCTCGCCATCTGCCAGGGCCTGTTCCTCACGAACAACGTCACCTTCATCGCCATCAACGGGCTGGTGGGGCTGGGCATTGCGCCGCACGGCTGGATGGCCACGCTGCCGGTGATGGGCTACGTGGTGGGCGGCGCGCTCACCACCGGCCTGGTGGCGCGCACGCAGCAACGCTTCGGGCGGCGCGGCTCGTTCCAGATCGGGCTGGCGGTGGCGCTGGCCTCGGCGCTGCTGTGCTGCTACGCGGCCGTCACCAGGAACTTCTGGCTGCTGTGCTTCGCCACGGTGGTCGCGGGCTACTACAACGCCAACGCCGGGCTCTACCGCTTCGCCGCGGCCGAGCTGGCGGCGCCAGCGTGGCGCGAAAAGGCGGTGTCGGTGGTGATGGCCGGCGGGCTGATCGGCGCGGTGGCCGGGCCCAACCTCGCGTCGGCCACGCGGCAAGCCTTTGCCGTGCCGTTCGCGGGCGCCTACGTGGCGCTGGCCGCGGTGGCGCTGCTGTCGATGGCCGTGATGCGCTTCATCGAATTCCCGGCTGCCGCCATGCGCAAGGAAGCCGCGGGCGGACGGCCGCTGGGCGAGATCATGCGCCAGCCGGTGTTCATCGTGGCGGCCGCCGCGGGCGCGCTCAGCTACGGCGTGATGAACCTGCTGATGGCCGCCACGCCGATCGCCATGCAGATCTGCAGCCTGCCGTTCTCCGACGCCGCGCTGGTGCTCGAATGGCACGTGATCGGCATGTTCGCGCCGGGCTTCTTCACCGGCCACCTGATCCGCCGCTTCGGCGCGCTGCCGGTGATGGGCGTGGGGCTGGTGCTCAACCTCGGGTGCATCGCCGTGGCGCTGTCGGGCGTGGAGCTGCACCACTTCATCGTGGCGCTGTGCCTGCTGGGCGTGGGCTGGAATTTCCTGTTCACCGGCAGCACCACGCTGTCGCTCACGGCGTACACCGCCGAGGAACGCGACCGCGCGCAGGGCGCGCTCAACTTCTGCGTGTTCGCGACGCTGGCCGTGACCTCGTTCGCGTCGGGCGTGCTGGTGACCACGCAGGGCTGGCGGCTGCTGAACTTCGGCTCGCTGGTGCCGGTGGTGCTGACGGGCGCGGCGCTGCTGTGGCTGGCGCGCAAGCGCGCCATCTAGATCGGGGAGGCCGCCGGGAATCGCCGATCGAGCCAGCCCCGCAGGGCGGCGAAGACCGGCTCGGTGTCGAGCTCGTTGAAGATCTCGTGGTACAGGGTGTCGAAGCGGTGCGCTTCGACCCTCCCGCCGGGCGCGGCGGCCTCGGCAAAAGCACGGCTGGCGGCCGGCACCACGAGGCGGTCGTCGCCCGCGTAGAGCAGCAGGGTCGGCACGGGCCAGGTTGCGGCGCGCTGCAGCACCGTGGCGCCCTCGCTCGCCAGGAAGCGCGCGAGGCGGCTGCCGATGCGGTCGTGCGTGAGCGGATCGTCGCGGTAGGCCTGCACCACGGCCGGATCGTGCGAAAGGTAGTTGTCGTCCAGCCCGTTGCCCACGCGCAAGTTGGGCGCGATGCGCGGCAGCACCGCGAGCAGCGCCTTCTGCAAGCCGCTCAGGCCCGGGTCGAGTCCCGGCGACGACAGCACCAGCCCGTCGACCGGCCGCACGCCGCGCGCCACCAGGCTCGCCGCGACCAGCCCGCCGAGGCTGTGGCCGAGCAACACCAGCGGCAGCCCGGGGTTCAGGCGGCGCGCATCGTCGACGGCCAGCGCGAGGTCGTCCACCAGCCGCAGTTCGCTCGGCAGGCCGCCGCGCGCGCCGCTCGATTCGCCGTGGCCGTGGTGGTCGTGCGCCCACACGGCAAAGCCCCACTCGTGCAGGCATTCGGCCACCGCGTGATAGCGGCCCGCGTGCTCGCCGAGCCCGTGCACCACCACGATGACGGCCCTTGCCGCGCCGGGCGCCGGCAGGCGGCGCAGCGCCAGCGTCTCGCCGTCCGGGGTGGACAGCGACACGCGCTGCGGCAAGGGCAGAGGCTGGGGCTCGCTCAAGCCGCGACAGGCTCCGACGCAGCGGCGCGGTGCGCCACCGGCAGGGCGGCGATCACCTCGGCCACGGCCGCTGTCAGCTTCTTGGCGTAGGGCACATGCAGGAACTCGTTCGGGCCGTGCGCGTTGCTCTTCGGGCCGAGCACGCCGCAGACCATCATCTGGGCCTTGGGGAAGCCGGCGCTGAGCATGTTCATGAGCGGAATGGTGCCGCCCTGGCCGATGTAGCCGCACGACGCGCCGAAGTGCGCCTGCGAAGCCTTGTTGAGCGCGTTCTCGAACCACGGCGTGATGGTCGGCGCGTTCCAGCCGGTGGCGCCGCCGCTGCTCTCGAAGGTCACGCGGGCCTGGTAGGGCGCGTTGTCTTCGAGCAGGGCCTTGAGCTTCTGCACCGTCTCGGCCGCATCGACCAGCGGGGGCAGGCGCAGCGACAGCTTGAACGCGGTGTAGGGGCGCAGCACGTTGCCCGCGTCCTTCAGCGCCGGGAAGCCTTCGGCGCCGGTCACCGACAGCGTGGGCTTCCAGGTGCGGTTGAGCAGCGCTTCCACCGGGTCGGTGGTGGTGGGCAGCGCGAACATGGTCGAGCCGCCGCAGTCGTAGTGCGCCCACGGAAAGCGCTTGTAGACCTCTTCGCCGAGGATCGCGGCGGTGGCCTTGGCCTGCGCCAGCCGGTCGGCCGGCACTTCGCAGTGGAAGCTCGCGGGCAGCAGGCGCCCGGTGGCGCTGTCTTCGAGGCGGTCGAGCACCTGGCGCATGATCCGGAAGCTCGAGGGCACCAGGCCCGAGGCGTCGCCCGAGTGGATGCCTTCGGTCAGCACTTCCACCTTCAGCGTGCCGCTGGCCATGCCGCGCAGCGAGGTGGTGAGCCACAGCTGGTCGTAGTTGCCGGCGCCGGAATCCAGGCAGATCACCAGCTCGACGTTGCCCAGGCGCGGACGCAACGCGTCGACGTAGGGCAGCAGGTCGTAGGAGCCACTTTCCTCGCAGGTCTCGATCAGGCCGACGATGCGCGGGTGCGCCGCGCCCTGAGCCTTGAGCGCCTGCAGCGCGGCGATGCTGGCGTACACCGCATAGCCGTCGTCGGCGCCGCCGCGGCCGTAGAGCAGGCCGTTCTCGTACTTGGGCGTCCAGGGGCCGAGGTCGTTGCGCCAGCCGGTGAACTCGGGCTGCTTGTCGAGGTGGCCGTACATCAGCACGGTCTCGCCCATGTCGGTGCCGGTGGCCGGCACTTCGAAGAACAGCACCGGCGTGCGGCCTTCGAGGCGCACGATTTCCAGCTTCAGGCCTTCGACCTTCTGCGCCTCGACCCAGGCCGCGGCGTTGCGCAGCACGGTCTCCAGGTAACCGTTGGCCGACCAGTCCTTGTCGAAGCCGGGCGACTTGGCGGGAATGGCGATGTAGTCGGTGAGTTGCTTGACGATGTCGCCGTCCCATCGGGCGGTGACGTCAGACAGGGCGCGCGCGGCGTCGAGCGTGCCGGCGGGCATTTCGCGGTGCAGGGGGGCGTTCATCGGGGGGTTCTCCGCGGGTGGACGAAAAAAAACGCATTTTGCGCCTTGAGGCGACCGCGCGTAGAGTGCGGGCGATCTCAACCCGGAGGGTCATGTGAGCAAGGCAGACATCAAGGTGGGCATTGGCGGCTGGACCTACGAACCCTGGCGCGACAACTTCTATCCCAAGGGGCTCGCGCACGCGAAGGAGCTGAACTACGCGAGCCGCAAGGTCAGCTCCATCGAGATCAACGGCACCTACTACAGCACCTTCAAGCCCGAGACGTTCAGGAAGTGGCACGACGACACGCCGGCCGACTTCATGTTCTCGCTCAAGGCCTCGCGCTTCTCGACCAACCGCAAGCTGCTGGCGGGCGCGGGCGAGTCGATCCAGCGCTTCATCGACAGCGGCGTGGCCGAGCTCGGCGACAAGCTCGGGCCGATCGTGTGGCAGTTCATGCCGACCAAGCAGTTCGATGCGGAAGACTTCGAGGCTTTTCTTTCGCTGCTGCCCGGGAAGGAAGGCAGCCGCGTGCTGCGGCACGTGATGGACGTGCGGCACGAGAGCTTCATCACGCCGGCCTACCAGGCGCTGGCGAAGAAGCACAAGGTGTCGACGGTGTTCACCGACGCCGACAAGTTTCCGTCGTTCGAGGAGCCCGAGGGCGACGTCGCCTATGCGCGGCTCATGATGGCCGACGCCAAGCTCAAGACGGGCTACGGCCCGAAGGCGCTGGACACGTGGGCCGAGCGGGCGCAGGGCTGGACCACGTCACCCACGAAGAAAACCGGGAAGCGCGACGTGTTCGTCTACTTCATCAACGGCGCCAAAGAAAAAGCACCGGCCGCGGCCGGTGCCTTGCTGGAGCGCCTGGGGTGGACCCCGCCGACTGCTTAAGTCCTAAGCAGCGGCGAGCGGCCTGGACTCAAGCCGCCTGGAGCGACGGCTTGGTGCCGTGGCTGATCTCGCCGGAAAGCTGGCCGCCTTCCTCGATCACGATCTTGCCGTAGCGGATCTTGCCGGTGACCTTGCCGGTCGAGTGGATCACGAGCTTCTCGCGCACCGTGAGGCTGCCGTCGAACACGCCGCGAATCTCGGCGATGTCGATCTCCGCGGAGCCCTTGAACTCGCCCTGTTCGGCGATCTGCATCAGGCGCGAGTCCATCGTGGCCTCGACCAGGCCTTCGACCACGAGCGTGTCGCAGTCGGTGATCTCGACGCCCTTGAGCTTGATGTTCGGGCCGACGGTGAGCTTGCTGCCGCCTTCCTTGACGGCGGGTGCAGCAGCGGCTGCGGGGTTCAGGCCGCCCTGCTGTGCGGTCAGCGACGATGGATTCACGGGGGTACCCGAGAGATTGGTGCCTGCGCCGACCAGCGGCGCGGGGCGGGAATTCAACGAATCGGTGTCTCGATCACGCTTGCCGAAGAAGGGGGACTGTGTAGCCAATGGGGAGCTCCTCAAGAAAGGGACTATCGTAAGAACGCGCTCACTGCATGCGGCACTTCATTGCGCAAGAAGCGTAACCGAATAAGTCGTGCGGACACATGACAATGGCGCTTCATGACCCGTTCGAACACCGAAGTTTCCAGTGGCGCGCCCACCATGCCCGCCATGCGCGCCATCTCGTCCGCCACCGACTCGCGCTTCGACAAGCCCGCGCACGGTTGGCGCCGCACGCTGTTCACGGTGATCTTCGAGGCCGACACGCGCGCGGGGCTGGTGTTCGACCTGGCGCTGATCGCGGTGATCGTCACCAGCGTGCTGGTGGTGATCCTGGACAGCGTGCAGTCGATCCGCGAACAGTGGCGCCCGCTGTTCAACGCGCTCGAATGGGTGTTCACCATTCTGTTCACGCTGGAGTACATCGCGCGGCTGTGCTGCGTGAACAAGCCGCTTCGCTATGCGCTGAGCTTCTACGGCGTGATCGACCTGCTCGCGCTGCTGCCGACGTTCCTGGTGGCGCTCGCGCCGGAGATGGCCTACCTGATCGACGTGCGCATCCTGCGGCTGCTGCGCGTGTTCCGCATCTTCAAGCTGTCGCGCTACTCGGTGGAGTACCGCGCGCTGGTCTCGGCCGTGGCGTCGAGCCGGCGCAAGATCATCGTGTTCGTCGGCTTCGTGATGCTGGTGGTGCTGGTGATGGGCACGCTGATGTACGTGGTCGAAGGGCCGCAGCACGGTTTCACCAGCATTCCGGTGGCCATCTACTGGGCCATCTCGACGATGGCCACGGTGGGCTTCGGCGACCTCGTGCCCAAGACCGACCTGGGCCGCGCGATCGCCTCGGTGATGATGCTGCTGGGCTGGGGCGTGCTCGCGGTGCCCACGGGCATCGTGACCGCCGAGATGGCGCGGCGCGGGCCCGACGACGACGAGACGGTGGTGGCAGCGGTGCCGCCGCGCGGCATTCTCGGGCTGACGCCGCCTCGGCCCGAGGTGCCCGCGGTGCCTGCAGTGCCCGCGAAACGCATCACTCCCGCGGCCAGACGGCGCGCCCTTGCGCAGCATCGCCGAGGCGCACGATGAAGGCGTCGGCATCGGGCTCGGGCAGCGAGAAGGCGAAGGCCACGTCGTCGCCGTGCTGCACGCTGTCGAGCGTCGCGCCCGCCGCGGCAAGTTCACGCCGCACCAGGCCTTCGAGCGCATAGGGCACCGAACAGCGCAGGCTGCGCTGGCGCACCAGCGGCACGAGCGTGGCGCCGAGCAACGCTTGCGCCACCGCATCGGTGTAGGCCCGCACCAGGCCGCCCGCGCCGAGCTTCACGCCGCCGAAGTAGCGCACCACCGTTGCGAGCGCGCCTTCGACCTGCTGGTGGCGCAGCACTTCGAGCATCGGCCGGCCGGCCGTGCCGCCGGGCTCGCCGTCGTCGTTGGCGGCCGACTGGCCACCGGCCATCAGGGCCCAGCAGACGTGCGCCGCGGCGGGATGCTCGGCGCGCAGCGACGCCACGACGGCCACTGCGGCCGCGCGGTCGGGCACGGATTGCACGCAGCCGATGAAGCGGCTCTTCTTGATGAGCAGCTCGCTGTGGACCGGCTCGGCGAGCGTGAAGCTCATCGCCTGTTCAGCGAGCGGCTCAGCCGCCGCCGCGCTCGAACTTGAACACCGCCGTGCCGGCGCGCGCGTTGGGCAGCCAGCGCACGCCGCGCCCGTCCTGCAGGCCGAAGGCGTCGAGCACGCGCAGGTTGTTCTTGCCGGCCAGCACCTCGAAGTCCTTGAAGGTGCCCACGCGGATGTTCGGCGTGTCGTACCACTGGTAGGGCAGGCGGCGCGTCACGGGCATGCGCCCGCGCGCAATGCTCAGCCGGTTGGGCCAGTGCGCGAAGTTGGGGAAGGCGACGATGCCGATGCGGCCCACGCGCGCGGTCTCCCGCAGCATCACCTCGGCATTGCGCAGGTGCTGCAGCGTGTCGATCTGCAGCACCACGTCGAACGAGGCGTCGTCGAACATCGCGAGGCCTTCGTCGAGGTTGAGCTGGATCACGTCGACGCCGCGGCGGATGCACTGCAGCACGTTGCCGTCGGCAATCTCCACGCCGTAGCCGGTGCAGCCGCGCTCGCGCTGCAGCAGGTCGAGCAGGGCGCCGTCGCCGCAGCCGAGGTCGAGCACGCGCGCGCCCTGCGGCACGAGTTCGGCGATCAGCCGCTGGTGGTCGAGGTCGCTCATTGCTGGAACTCCTTGGCGACGCGATCGAAATAGGAACGCACCACGCCCATGTAGCGCACGTCGTCGAGCAGGAAGGCGTCGTGGCCGTGCGGCGCGTCGATCTCCGCGTAGCTCACGTTGCGGCGGTTGTCGAGCAGCGCCTTCACCAGCTCGCGGCTGCGCGCGGGCGAGAAGCGCCAGTCGGTCTTGAAGCTCACGAGCAGGAACTTGGCGCTGGCCTGCGCGAAGGCGGTGCTGAGCTTGCCGCCATGGCTGCGCGCGGGGTCGAAGTAGTCGAGCGCGCGCGTGATCAGCAGGTAGGTGTTGGCGTCGAAGTACTCGCTGAACTTGTCGCCCTGGTAGCGCAGGTAGCTCTCGATCTGGAACTCCACGTCCTGCGTGGAATAGCGGTAGTCGAGCGCCGCGGCCTCACCTTCGACGGCGCTGCGCAGGATGCGGCCGAACTTGGTGTTCATCACGTCGTCGCTCAGGTAGGTGATGTGGCCGATCATTCGCGCGATGCGCAGGCCGCGCTTGGGGATCGCGCCGTGTTCGTAGAAGTGGCCGCCGTGGAAGTCGGGGTCGGTCACGATGGCGCGGCGCGCCACCTCGTTGAAGGCGATGTTCTCGGCCGTGAGGTTGGGCGCGCTGGCCACTACCACGGCGTGGCGCACGCGCTGCGGGTACTGCAGCGTCCAAGACAGCGCCTGCATGCCGCCGAGGCTGCCGCCCATGACGGCCGCGAGCGTCTCGATGCCCAGCGCGTTCAGCAGCTCGGCCTGGGCGTCGACCCAGTCTTCGACGGTCACCACCGGGAAGTCGGCGCCGTAGACGCGGCCGGTGGCGGGGTTCACGTGCATCGGGCCGGTCGAGCCGAAGCAGGAGCCGAGGTTGTTCACGCCGATCACGAAGAAGCGGTCGGTGTCCACCGGCTTGCCCGGCCCCACCATGTTGTCCCACCAGCCCTCGGAGCGGGCCTGGCCCTCGTAGACGCCCGCGACGTGGTGCGAGGCGTTGAGCGCATGGCACACCAGCACCGCATTGCTGCGCTCGGCGTTCAGGGTGCCGTAGGTTTCGTAGGCGAGCGTGTAGTCGCTGATCGATGCGCCGCTGCGCAAGGCCAGGGGGCCCGCGAACTGCATCGACTGCGAGGTGACGACCAAAGGTGGTGACGACGACATGAATGAAAAAACCCGGCCTCGCCAAAAACGAGCCGGGTCTGCCGCGCCTGTCTTTAGCTGAATTTATAAAGCGCCCGCAAGCTGTAGCAAATCGGCGCGAGGGGCAGTATATCGCCCCGTCTCATCGGCAGCCTACCAGCCGATGATCATGATGATGCCCAGCACCAGGAAGATCGCGGCCGAGATGCCGTGCACCAGCTTGATCGGCACGCGCCGCACGATCTTTTCGCCGAGCCACACCACCGGCGCATTGGCCAGCATCATGCCCAGCGTGGTGCCGGCCACCACCCAGAAGTAGTCGTGCGTGAAGCGCGCGGCCAGCATGACGGTGGCGATCTGGGTCTTGTCGCCCATCTCGGCCAGGAAGAAGGCGATCACGGTGGTGCCGAAGACGCCGAACTTCGACACGCCGGGGGCGTCGTCGTCGTCGAGCTTGTCGGGAATCAGCATCCAGGCGGCCATGGCGATGAACGAGCCGCCGAGGATCCAGCGCAGCACCTCGGGCCCGAGCCAGCGCGTGATGTAGTTGCCGACCGCACCCGCCAACGCGTGGTTGATGATGGTGGCAACGAAGATGCCGAGGACGATGGGCCAGGGTTTCCTGAAACGGGCCGCGAGCAAGAGTGCCAGGAGTTGGGTCTTGTCGCCCATTTCGGCGAGCGCAACTACGCCGGTTGCAACGAGAAAAGCTTCCATGATGAACGTGGGGTTCCTTAGGCCGAAGGACGCAATTGACCATGCAACACCCTTCGGCCATTTTTTTCCGAAGTTGCATGGTCAAAGGTCTCGCCAGGTATGTTCACTGCACGCGCCATGTCCCGTGTGGGGCAGGACAAGTCTGTTGACGCGGGCCCTTCTCGCAGATCGGAAGGCGGCTACTCCCCAATGACGGGGCGGATTCTACACACCGTATCGAAAGCGCCCCTCCAAGCCGTAAGCGTGCGCTAGCTTCCAGGTGCTTTTGAAGGTGCTACCTCAAGACGCAATTTCCCGCTTGCATTTTTGATATTTCCCCCATAATGCACGAGCCTCCCTCTTCATTTTGGTCGGGAGTCAGTTCGGTGATCGGTCAGTTTCGCGCGACTCGACGGCTCTCGTTTGAGTGATGCTTTCGGGACTCCATCGCTTTTCTTGATGTGTTTATAGGAGTCCCTCGATGGGCAACAAACTGTACGTCGGCAACCTGCCTTACTCGGTGCGCGACGGAGATCTCGAACAGGCCTTCGGGCAGTTCGGCGCAGTGACCAGCGCCAAGGTCATGATGGAACGTGACACCGGCCGCTCGAAGGGCTTCGGCTTCGTCGAGATGGGCAGTGACGCGGAAGCACAGGCAGCCATCACCGGCATGAACGGCCAGCCCCTGGGCGGCCGCAGCGTCGTCGTCAACGAAGCACGTCCCATGGAAGCACGTCCCCCGCGCAGCGGTGGCGGCGGCGGCTACGGTGGTGGCGGCGGTGGTTATGGCGGCGGTGGTGGCGGTGGCTACGGCGGCGGCGGTGGTGGCTACGGTGGTGGTGGCGGCGATCGCAGCGGCGGCGGCGGTGGCCGCTCCGGCGGTGGCGGTTACGGCGGCGGTGGCGGTGGCCGCAGTGGCGGCGGCGGCGGTGGTGGCGATGGCGGTTTCCGCAGCCCCTACGGTGCCGGTCCCCGCGGCGGTGGCGGCGGTGGTCGCAGCGGTGGTGGTGGTGGTGGCGGCTATGGCGGCGGCAACAGTGGCTACTGAGCCCTGCGCTTCCAGGCCCCCAAAGACGAAAGGCTCCCTCGGGAGCCTTTTTTCATGGCCGGCAGCCTGTGCGGCCCGCCAGGCCCGGCCTGGTCCGGCGCGCCCTCAGGCTTCGCCGCTGCGCTTCTTGCGCTCGCGGCCTTGCACGGCGCGGTCGAGCACGGCGTTGGGCAGCATGCGCATGATCTTGGCGACCACGCCCATCTGCCACGGGATCACGCGGTAGCTCGTGCCCGCCTCGATGGCGCGCAGCGCCTGGGCCGCGAAGTCCTCGGCCGTCATGAGGAAGGGCATGCCATAGCGGTTGCCCTGCGTGAGCGGCGTGTCGATGTATCCGGGGCAGAGCGTGACCACCTTCACCCCGCTCTTGAACAGCTCGCCGCGCAGGCTCTCGCAGTACGCGACCACGCCCGCCTTGCTGGCGCAATACGCCCCGTGCCCCGGCAGCCCGCGGATCGACGCCACGCTGCCGATGCCCACCAGCCGGCCGGTGCCACGCTGCTCCATGGCCCGCACGAACGGATGAAAGGTCGCGGCCAGGCCGACGTTGTTGGTGGCGAAGGTCTGCGCCAGCACGTCGAGGTCGGAGCGCTCGCCGGTGTCGATGCCGACGCTGATGCCGGCATTGGCGATGACCACGTCAGGCAGCCCCTGCTGCGCGATGCAGGCATGGCCGGCGGCCACGATGCTGTCGGTCTGCGCCACGTCGGCGCTGTAGATTTGATAGCGGTCCGCGCTGATCCGGCGCGCCTGAGCCCACGATTCGATCTCCGCCGTGCGGCGCGCGACCAGCGCCAGCCGGTACCCCGCGTCGTGGAAGCTCGCGGCCAGGGCCTGGCCGATGCCGCTCGAGGCGCCGGTGATGAAGACAAGCGGGGACGTGGTCATGCAGCGGTGGTTTTCTTTTTTCTTCTTCAGCGTTTCTTGGCGGGTGCGGCCGGGGCCGCCTTGGCGGCCGACGGAATCAGCACCCCGCGCACGCGGCCGTTCAGGTTGGCCACGCCGCTCAGGTTGTCGTAGTCGAGCGTGTCGCCGGTGAATTGGTCGGTGCCGCGCATGAGCGTGACCGGCTTGTTCGACGTGACCCGCTCGGTGTCGACATAAGCATGCAGGAAGTCGCCGCGAAACTCGAGCTGCGGCGTGGCCTTGCCGTTCGGGCTCACCGACGGTTCGCGAATGACGATGGCGTTGCCGAACAGCTGGATCTCGCTGCCGTCGGAGTTCGACAACCCGCGGTCGGCCGTTGCGCGGGTCACGAGGCCCTCGGGCGACACCGAGCGCATGCGCACCTTGTCGACCTCCATGGTGTCGGTGTCCGGGTAGTGCCGCCCTTCGACGCCGTGCAGTTCGCTGCGCAGGTCGCCGTTGGGCAGGAAGTTCTTGATGACGAAGTCCCGCATGAAGTAGTCGGGCTCGTGCGTGGGCGCGACCTTGGCCGTGGGCTCCAGCAGCTTGGGCGCGTTGCGCACCAGCCAGTAGGTGCCCAGCGCAACGGCGGCCGTCAGGATGATCGGCAGGTAGATCGTGGTGCGGTCGATGACGTCGCGCGCCATGCCCCACGCGCGTTTCGCGGTGCTCATGCGTTCGGGCTCCGGTTCGGTCCCAGCGCCGCGTCGAGCATGGCGCGGTACTGGCCGCAGGCCGTGAGCAGCAGGTCGCAGAACTCGCGCGCCGCGCCTTCGCCGCCGCGCGCCTGGGTCACGTAGCGCGCAATGTTGCGCACCTCGGCATGGGCGTTGGCCGGCGCCGCCGCGAAGCCGACGCGCGTGAGCACGGGCAGGTCGGGCCAGTCGTCGCCGATGGCTGCGGCCTGCGCCCAGCTGAAGCCCAGCTGGTCGAGCATGGCCTGCGCGGCGGGCAGCTTGTCTTCGGTGCCGTAGCGCACATGCTCGATGCCCAGCGCCTCGAGCCGCACGCGCAGCGGCTTGGAGTCGCGCCCGGTGATCACGGCAGGCACGATGCCGGCCTTGCGCAGCAGCTTCAGGCCGTAGCCGTCGAGGATGCTGAAGCGCTTGAGCGTCTCGCCGTGCTCGGTGAAGTACACGCCGCCGTCGGTCAGCACGCCGTCGATGTCGAAGAAAACAATGCGCACGTCCTGTGCGGCGAGCAGGGTCTCGGCCTGGAACTCGAGCGGCATCAGATGACCTTCGCGCGCATCAGGTCGGTGGTGTTGATCGCGCCCACGATCACCCCCGCGCCGTCGATCACGAACAGGCGGGTGATGCCGCATTGCTCCATGAGCTCGGCGGCTTCCACCGCCAGCGCGTCCACGCGGATGGTGCGCGGGTCGTGGTGCATCACGTCGGCGGCCCTGGGGCTGCGCAGGTCGGCGCCGGCCTCGATCAGGCGGCGCAGGTCGCCGTCAGTGAAGATGCCCAGCGCGCGGCCGTCGGGCGCGACCACCGCCGCGGCGCCGAAGCCCTTGTTGCTCATGGCGCGCATCAGCTCGCTGACGTTGGCGTCGGGTGCCACGCGCGGCACGTCGTCGCCCGAGCGCATCACGTCGCTCACGTGCGTGAGCAGCTTGCGCCCGAGCGCGCCGCCCGGGTGCGAGCGCGCGAAATCTTCCGAGCCGAAGCCGCGCGCGTCGAGCAGCGCCACGGCCAGCGCGTCGCCCATCGCCATCTGGGCGGTGGTGCTCGCGGTGGGGGCGAGGTTGAGCGGGCAGGCTTCCTTGGACACGCCGGCGTCGATGACGATGTCGGCATGGCGGGCCAGGGTCGATTCGAGGCGGCCGGTCATGGCGATCAGGGGCACGCCCTGGCGCTTGACGACCGGCAGGATGACGGTGAGCTCGTCGACCTCGCCGCTGTTGGAGATGGCCAGCACCAGGTCGACCGACTTGATCATGCCGAGGTCGCCGTGGCTGGCCTCGGCCGGGTGCACGAACATCGCGGGCGTGCCGGTGGAGGCGAGGGTGGCGGCGATCTTGCGGCCGACGTGGCCGCTCTTGCCCATCCCCATCACGACCACGCGGCCGCGCACCTCGAGGATCTTGCGCACGGCGTCGACGAAGCTCGGACCGACGCGGGTCTTCAAGCCGTGAACGGCTTCGGCTTCGATGTCGAAGGTGAGGCGTGCCCGAGCGAGGATGGCTTCGGGGTCGACCACGGGGGCCGGGGCGGGACGGGAGCTCATCGGGCGATTTTACGGGCCGGGCCATGCAGGGGCATGCCATGTCCCGTGGAAGCCCGGGGCACGGACATTGCTCTAGCATCGGCGCCCATGTCTTCGTTCGATCTCACGCTGTTGTATCTCCTTGCCGCGGTGATCGGCGTGGTGGCCTGCCGTTCCCTGAAATTGCCGCCGATGCTCGGCTATCTCTCGGCGGGTGTGCTCATCGGACCGCACGCGTTCGCGCTCGCGCAGAACACCGAAGGCATCCAGCACCTGGGCGAGTTCGGCGTGGTGTTCCTCATGTTCGTGATCGGGCTGGAGTTCAGCCTGCCCAAGCTGCGCGCGATGCGCAAGCACGTGTTCGGGCTCGGCCTGCTGCAGGTGCTGCTGACGATGACCATCGCCACCATCGGCGCGCTGGTCATCGCGCACTGGCTGCCGCCGTCGTGGCGGCTGGGCTGGCAGACCGCGCTGGCGCTGTCGGGCGCGCTCACCATGAGCAGCACGGCCATCGTGGTCAAGCTGATGGCCGAGCGGCTCGAACTCGAGAGCGAACACGGCAAGCGCGTGATGGGCGTGCTGCTGTTCCAGGACCTGGCCGTGGTGCCGCTGCTGGTGCTGATTCCCGCGCTGGGCGCGCCGCCCGAGGCGCTGGCCAAGGCGCTGGGCTTCGCGCTGCTGAAGGCGAGCTTCCTGATCGGCGTGCTGCTGTACGGCGGCCCGCGCGTCATGCGCTGGTGGCTCACGCTGGTGGCGCGGCGGCGCAGCGAGGAGCTCTTCATCCTGAACGTGCTGCTGATCACGCTGGGCCTGGCCTGGCTCACCGAGCTGGCCGGCCTGAGCCTGGCGCTGGGCGCCTTCATCGCGGGCATGCTGGTGTCGGAGACCGAATACAAGCACCAGGTCGAGACCGACATCCGGCCCTTCCACGACGTGCTGCTGGGCCTGTTCTTCATCACCGTGGGCATGTCGCTCGACTGGCACATCGTGGTCGAGCGCTGGCTGCTGGTGGGCGTGCTGCTGCTGGTGCCGCTGGCGTTCAAGCTGGGGCTGGTGACGGTGCTGGCCAAGGTGCTGGGCGCCACGTCGGGCGTGTCGCTGCGCACCGGCCTGTACCTGGCGCAGGCCGGCGAGTTCGGCTTCGTGCTGCTGACGCTGGCGCAGGAGCGCAGCCTGCTGCCGCCGTGGCTGGCCAACCCGGTGCTGGCGTCGATGGTGCTGTCGATGCTGGCCACGCCCTTCATCATCATGTACAGCAACGCCATCGTGCGAAAGCTGGTGGCCAGCGATTGGCTGCAGCAGTCGCTGCAGATGACGAGCATCGCGCGCAAGACCATCAACACCGCGCAGCACGTGATCATCTGCGGCTACGGGCGCTGCGGCCAGAACCTGGCGCGCATCCTGGAGCGCGAAGGCATCCCGTACATGGCGCTCGACCTCGACCCCGACCGCGTGCGCCAAGCCGCCGCCGCCGGCGACTCGGTGGTGTTCGGTGACGCCGCGCGCCTGCAGGCGCTGATGGCCGCGGGCCTGGCGCGCGCCAGCGCCGTGGTGGTCACCTACCTCGACGTGCCGGGTGCCATGAAGGTGCTGGCCAACACGCGCGCGCATGCGGCGCACGTGCCGGTGATCGTGCGCACGCAGGACGACCACGACCTGGAGAAACTGCAGGCGGCCGGCGCCACCGAGGTGGTGCCCGAGGCCATCGAGGGTTCGCTGATGCTCGCCAGCCATGCGCTGGCGCTGGTCGGCGTGCCGATGCGCCGCGTGATCCGCGTGGTGCAGGACCAGCGCGACGCGCGCTACAACCTGCTGCGCGGCTACTTCCATGGCGCCGACGACGACAACGCCGACGAAATCGACCACGAGCGGCTCAACAGCTTCACCCTGAGCGCCGGCGCGCGCGCCATCGGGCAGACACTGGCCGGGTTGGCGCTGCACACGCTGGGCGTGCGCGTGGCCAGCCTGCGCCGCCAGGACGGCCAGCCGCGCACGCTGGCCGACGACACGGTGCTGTCGGACGGCGACACGCTGGTGCTGTCGGGCAAGCCCGCCGCCTTGTCCATGGCGGTCGAGCGGCTGCAGAAGGGCTGAAGCACCTTCCGGGGTACCGCGCGGAGCCGGCCTAGCCTGGCCTGGCCGCTGGTGTCGGCTGGTGTCGCCTTCCGGCAGGGTCAGGCGAAGCGGCACGAAGTGCGCGCAGCCTGGGGCCGGGATCAGTTGATCAGCGTCGGGTTGCGCTTTTCTTCTTCCAGGCGCTGCTGGCGGCGCACGGCTTCGCACTGCGCATGCGACTTGAACTCGGCCTTCAGGCACTGGGAGGCCATGCACTGCGCCTTGGCGATGAAGTTGCGGTCGCCGCACGCGGCCGAAGGCTCGGCCGGCGGTGCGGGAGCCGCCGGCGGCGGGGCCGACGCGGCAACGGGTGCCGCGGGTTCGGGCGCACTGGGTGCCGGCGTGGCGGCGGTGGCCTGCTTGCGGGTCTTGGCCACCGCGGGCTTGGCCGGTGCGGTGGGCGTTGCCTCCGCCGACGCAGCGGAGGCATCGGGCTCGGCGGCGGGCGGGTCGGTCACGGCGGGTGCCGCGGCTGGCGGCTCGGGCGGGACGGCGGGCGATGCTGGCGCCGGTGCGGTCATTGCAGCCGGCACCTCGGCGGCCGGTGCGGCTTCGTCGGCCACCGCGGGCGCCTTGCGCGTCCCGTAGCCCGACCAGCCCGCCACGACCATCGCCACGGCAACGGCCAGCAGGCCCAGCCACAGCAGGATCACGCGCTTGCGCGGCGGCGCCGGCTCGACCGGCACGGAGCGGCGAACCTTGACCCGCGCCTTCTTGCGCTCGGCGCCCGGCGCCCGCGCGTCATCCGGCGCCGGGGCAAACGCGCGCGCGGCCGAGGGCGAGGGCGGCAGCTCTTCGTCGTCGTGCACCATGAAGACGGTCTGCTCGTCGTCGTCGCGCGGGCCGCCGCTCAGCCTGCCGAAGAACGACGGCCGTGCCGGCGCCCGGAAACGGGCGAAGACGGGCGCGGGCGCCGGGGGCGGCACCGGCTTGCCCTCGTCGAACAGCGGCGCCGGAATGGTCGGCGCGCGCAGCTGGGCGGGGGCGGTGGTGGCCCATTCGCGCTCGGGGCTCGGGGGTGGGGGGATCCGGTCGGGCGCGGCGGGCAGCTCGATGCCGCAGCCCCGGCAGAAATTGGCGCCGTCACGGTTTTCCGTGCTGCAGACCGGACAGATCAAGGCCATGGCTTACTGACTACTCTCGGGGATCCAAGGGGAAAACGGGGCTGGCCGATGGCGCGCATGGCCGCATCTGCGGGGTCTGGAAATTTCGGGCGGGTTGCGTGGAGCAGGCCGATTTGCGCTTCAGGTCACGGCCACGCGCTTGGAGCGGTGCGCCATGCGCTTGGCGATCACGGCGCCCAGCGCCAGCGCGATTTCCAGCGCCGTGTTCGGCTGGCGGTTCGACATTTCCACGAAACGCACCGAGGTGAGCCGCCACACGCGACCCGCGCCGGTGACCACCACGTTGGCCGAATGCGGCTGGCGCGAGAAGAACGCGCCTTCGCCCACCACCGAGCCGGCGGTGAGCACGGCGAGCTTCATCTGCTCCTTGCTGCTGACGCGGTGCACGCTGACGGCACCGCTTTCGATGAAGAACACCGAGCGGTCGGGCGTGCCCTGCTCGATCAGCACGTCGCCGATGCTGGTGTCGATCGGCTGCAGGTAGCCCGCCAGCGTCTCCCATTGCTGGACAGTGAACGTCAACGCAAAGGCGTCGCTGCTCAGGTTCTCCGCGATGACGCGGCTCAGGTTCTGGATGGACATGTTTTTTTCGACCCCCGCATGTGTGCCGAAGTATCCGCGAAGCTCGCAAGATTCGGCTACAAGTGTTTACGCTTTTGCGCGCGCGTGTCGCTATTTCCCAATGCAGAAGCGCGAAAAGATGACGCCCAGCAGGTCGTCCGCCCCGAACTCGCCGGTGATCTCGTTCAGCGCGTTCTGTGCCAGCCGCAATTCCTCGGCCAGCAGGTCGAGCAACTGGGCCTGAGCCGCAAGGTGGCCGGCCGCCAGCGCCAGGTGGTTTTCGACCTGCGCCAGCGCCTGCACGTGGCGCGCCCGCGCGAGGTACACGCCCTCGGGCACGGCCTGCCAGCCAGCCATGGCCAGCAGCTGTTCGCGCAGCGCCTCGATGCCCAGGCCGGTCTTGGCGGACAGGGCGATGCCTTCTTCGGGGTGCGCGCCGGGTGCCGCGTCCTGCTTGTTCCACACGTCGAGCACCGGCACGCTGGGCGGCAGCTTGCGGCGCAGGCCGGCCAGGATCTCGGCGTCGGCGGCGGCGTAGTCGCCCAGGTGGGCGCGCGTCAGGTCGTGCAGGAACAGCACGGCATCGGCGCTTTCGATCTGGCCCCAGGCACGCGCCACGCCGATCTGCTCGACCTCGTCGCTGCTCTCGCGCAGGCCGGCGGTGTCGGCCACGTGCAGCGGCACGCCGTGGATCTGGATGGTCTGTGACACCACGTCGCGCGTGGTGCCCGCCACCGCGCTCACGATGGCCAGCTCGGCACCGGCCAGCGCGTTGAGCAGCGAGCTCTTGCCCGCGTTGGGCTGCCCGGCGATCACCACCTTGATGCCCTCGCGCAGCAAGGCGCCCTGGCGCGCGCGCTGTTGCACGGCGCCCAGCTGCGCCTGCAGCCTGTCGAGCTGGCCGGCGGCATCGGCCTTCTGCAGGAAATCGATTTCTTCTTCGGGGAAGTCGAGCGTGGCCTCCACCAGCATGCGCAGGTGGATCAGCGCGTCGCGCAGCGTGTGGATCTCGCGCGAGAAGGCGCCCGACAGCGAACGCCCGGCGCTGCGCGCGGCCGCTTCGGTGCTCGCGTCGATCAGGTCGGCAATGGCCTCGGCCTGCGCCAGGTCGATCTTGCCGTTCAGGAAGGCGCGCTGGCTGAACTCGCCGGGCTCGGCCACGCGCAGGCCGGGCAGGCGCGGGCGGCCAGTGACCGGGTCGCTCTCGGCCGCGGCCTCCAGGCAGCGCGCCAGCAGCAGCTGCAGCACGACCGCGCCGCCGTGGGCCTGCAGCTCGAGCACGTCTTCGCCGGTGAAGGAGTTCGGCGACGGAAAGTGGATCGCCAGGCCGTGGTCGACCGGCTCGCCGGCGGCGTCGCGAAAGGGCAGGTAGGTGGCCTCGCGCGGCTTGAGCGCGCGGCCGCAGATCGCGTCGATCAGCGGCGCCAGCCTGGCACCCGACACCCGCACGATGCCGACCGCGCCGCGTCCCGAGGCGGTGGCGATGGCGACGATGGGATCGGTGGTAAGGGCGAGCATGGTGCGGATTCTTTCAGCAAAAAGGGCCGCTTTCGCGGCCCTTCGAGGGATGACTGGGGTGTCGTGCGGCTACTTCTTGGTGCCGAGCACGCCCAGGCGCTTGTTGATGAACCACTGCTGCGCGATCGACAGCGTGTTGTTCGTGATCCAGTACAGCACCAGGCCGGCCGGGAAGAAGATGAACATCACGCTGAACGCGAGCGGCATGATCCACATCAGCTTGGCCTGCATCGGGTCCGGCGGCGTCGGGTTGAGCCAGGTCTGGAACAGCGAGGTGGCCGTCATGACGATCGGCAGGATGTACCAGGGGTCCGGTGCCGACAGGTCGGTGATCCAGAGAATCCACGGTGCGTGGCGCATCTCGACCGACGACAGCAGCACCCAGTACAGCGCGATGAACACCGGGATCTGGATCACGATGGGGAAGCAGCCGCCCATCGGATTGACCTTCTCGGTCTTGTAGATCCGCATCATTTCCTGCTGCATCTCTTGCGGCTTGTCCTTCAGCCGCTCGCGCATTTCCATGATCTTCGGGTTGATGGCCTTCATCTTGGCCATGCTGGCGTACGCCTTGGCGTTGAGCCAGTAGAAGGCCGCCTTCAGCAGCACCACCAGCGCCACGATCGACCAGCCCCAGTTGCCCAGCACGCCGTGCAGCTGGTTCAGCAGCCAGTACAGCGGCTTGGAGATGATCGCGAAGATGCCGTAGTCCTTCACCAGGTCCAGGCCGGGAGCGATGGCTTCGAGCTTCTTTTCTTCCTCGGGGCCGGCGAACAGCGTGCTGTTCACGACCTGCGTGGCGCCCGGGGCGATCTTGGGCAGCGTGGCGACCATGGCCACGGTGAACAGGTTGTCGCCCAGGTCCTTCACGCGGAACTCGCGGCGCAGCTGTTCGCTGACCGGGTCGCCCTTGAGCAGCCAGGCCGACACGAAGTAATGCTGGACCATGGCCACCCAGCCGTCGTTGGCCGGCGGCGGCGGTTCGATCTTGCCCTTGGCGATGTCCTTGAAGTCGAGCTTGTGGAACTTCTTCTCGTTGGTGTACGCGGCCGGACCGGTGAAGGTGTTGGTGCCGAACATGGTGCCGGCGGCCACGGTGCCGTGGCGCAGCAGCTGCATGTACAGCTGCGCTTCGCGCGGCTGGTCGCTCACATTGACCACTTCGTGGCGCACGCCGATGGCGTAGTCGCCGCGGTTGAACACGTAGGTCTTGACGTACTTCAGGCCGCCGACCGGGGCGCTCTCGAAGCTCACTTCCAGCGTGTTCTGGCCGTCGGCCATCTCGCGCGGACCGGCCTTCGGCGTCATCGGCGTCAGGTGGTTGGGGAAGCGTTCACCGGTGTCGACCTGGTTGAGCAGGCCGGTCTGGGCGACGTAGCGGGTGGCGGGCGAGCCGTTTTCGAACAGCACCACGTGCTTGGTGCGATCGGCTTCGTCGTACTTGCGCAGCTCGAGGTGGTTGACCGTGGCGCCTTCGCTGTCGATCGTGGCCTTGAACAGGTCGGTGGTCACGCTGACCTGCTCGCGCGGTGCGGCCGCAGCCGCCTGCGTGGGCACGGCGCCGGCATTGCCGGTGGTGCCGGACGCGGTCGGCACGCCGTTGGCCGCGGGTGCGTTGGCGGGCGCCGCGGCCGTGGCGGCGGGCTTGCTCGACGGCAGGAAGGTCGGCTTGTTGCCGTTGAAGACCTGCCATTGGTCCCACAGCAGCACCAGCGAGAACCCAAAAATCACCCACAGGATCGTGCGGCGGATATCGTTCATGACGAAGACTTCTTGTCGGAGGAGAGAAGAGACGAAAACAGCGATCCTGACTTGTCAGTGCGACGCTGTGATTTCGGTGGAACCGGGTCGTGCCCGCCGTCGCACCAGGGCTGGCAACGCGCGATGCGGTGCAGCGTGAGGTAGCTGCCCTTGAGCGCGCCATGCACCTCGAGCGCCTCGATCGAATACACCGAGCAGGTCGGCGTGAAGCGGCACGACTGCCCGAGCCAGGGGCTCAGCAGCAGGCGGTAGCCCTTCACGAGGCCGATCAGCAGGCGTTTCATGACGAGGCAGGCGGCGAAGTGGGTGAACGCTCAGGCGACGGACGTGCAGGCCGCGCGGCCCGCGCCAGCAGTTGCTGGAGCTCGGCGCGCACCGCGCCCTTGAGCTTGTCCGAGGTGGCGCTCACGAACTCCTTGCGGTCGAAACCGGCGCGCAGACGCACCACGTGCGCAGCACGCGGCAAAGCGACGCCCGGTGCGGCGCTCACTGAATAGATCTGGCGCTTGATCGCGTTGCGCGTGACCGCGCGGCGCGCCCAGCGCTTGGGCACCATGGCACCCAGCCAGACGTCGTCGGACGCGAACAACGGCTGTGCGCTCGATGCGAGATCGAGCGCACAGCGGTGCAATGCGAAATGAGCAGTGCGCGCCACAGTGGCACCTGCGAGGACGGCCTGGAACTGCGCGCGGGTCTTGAGCCGCTGCATGGAAGCCGGGCCGTGCACGTCGGGGCCGGTCGAACCGGAAACGCTGGCTGCTGGAGCCTGCGCTGACGTGTCGGCTGCTGGCAACGGCAGGTGGGCTGCCGTCAGACGGCCAGGCGCTTGCGGCCCTTGGCGCGGCGTGCGTTGATGACGGCGCGGCCGCCACGGGTCTTCATGCGGACCAGGAAGCCGTGGGTACGGGCGCGGCGGACTTTGGATGCTTGGTAAGTGCGTTTCATGGTGATTTCCTAATTCCCTGTTCGCGCTGGCCTTCGCGCGGAAAGCGCAAAAAGACCCGCGGGGCGCCGGGGGAGCGTAATGGGATGACCCAGGGAGACCCCTGAACTCCTACTCCGGGCGCTGGTGACAACGCAAAGAGGTTTTCAGGGAAACCCGCAATTATCGCAAACATTGGCCGCCGGAACAATCTTCGACTGGATTTGCGGGCCTTTCGGCGCCGGCCGCAGCGTGTGGATAAGGTTTTGACAAGTTAGAATGCCCGGCGCCTTCCAGCAGAGAATATCCACAATACCTATACCAAAAAATGCCTGAAGGTCTCCTCACTTTTCCAAGCGCCCATGTCCACTGACGGCATCGGCGAAAGCCTCTGGCAGGCCTGCGTCGACCAGCTCGCGCAGGAGCTGTCCGAGCAGCAGTTCAACACCTGGATCAAGCCCCTGACCGCACAGGTCGCCGACGACCTGTCGCGCATGACCGTGTTCGTCGCCAACCGCTTCAAGCTCGACTGGATCCGGGCCCAGTACGCCGGCAAGATTGCCGCCATGGCCGAGAAGATGTACGGCCAGCCGGTCGCCATCGAGTTAGCGCTTGCTCCTCGCGAAACGCCCGTGCGCTCTGCGCCCGTGGCCGTCATGACCGAAACCGATGTGCCGCGCGACGTGGCCGGCCCGGGCGAGGAGCCCGCCGCCGCCGGCTTCAAGAACCGGCTGAATTCCGGCCTCACTTTCGACACCCTGGTCGAGGGCACGGCCAACCGCATGGCGCGCGCCGCGGCCATGCACGTGGCCGGCATGCCGGGGCATCTTTACAACCCGCTTTTCATCTACGGCGGCGTCGGCCTGGGCAAGACCCACCTGATGCACGCCGTGGGCAATCGGCTGCTCGCCGACAAGCCGGATTCCAAAGTTCTCTACATCCACGCCGAGCAGTTCGTCTCGGATGTGGTCAAGGCGTATCAGCGCAAGACTTTCGACGAGTTCAAGGAGCGTTACCACTCGCTCGATCTGTTGCTGATCGACGATGTGCAGTTCTTTGCCAACAAGGACCGCACGCAGGAAGAATTCTTCAACGCGTTCGAGGCCCTGCTCGCCAAGAAGTCGCACATCGTGATGACCAGCGACACCTACCCCAAGGGCCTGGCGGACATCCACGAGCGCCTGGTCTCGCGCTTCGACTCGGGCCTGACGGTGGCCATCGAGCCGCCCGAGCTCGAGATGCGCGTGGCCATCCTGATCAACAAGGCGCGCGCCGAATCGGCCGAAATGCCGGAGGAAGTGGCCTTTTTCGTCGCCAAGAACGTGCGCTCCAACGTGCGCGAGCTCGAAGGCGCGCTGCGCAAGATCCTGGCGTACTCGCGCTTCAACCAGAAGGAGATCTCGATCGCCCTGGCGCGCGAGGCGCTGCGCGACCTGCTGTCGATCCAGAATCGCCAGATCTCGGTCGAGAATATCCAGAAGACGGTGGCCGACTACTACAAGATCAAGGTCGCCGACATGTACAGCAAGAAACGCCCGGCCAGCATTGCGCGGCCGCGGCAGATCGCGATGTACCTGGCCAAGGAGCTCACGCAGAAGAGCCTGCCGGAAATCGGCGAGCTGTTCGGCGGGCGCGATCACACGACGGTGCTGCACGCGGTGCGCAAGATTTCGGGCGAGCGCCAGCAGCTCACCGAACTCAACCAGCAGCTCCACGTGCTCGAACAGACGCTCAAGGGCTGAAGAAGAAGCCGGATGTCATCGAAGGCGCCCCTCGCGACAGCGGAGAATGGCGCCCTTACAAGCTGATTCAAAGAGATAAGAGAAGAGGAAGAAGACATGATCGTTTTGAAGGCAAACCAAGACAAAGTCCTCGCCGCGCTGCAGTCGGTGGCGGGCATCGTGGAACGGCGTCACACCCTGCCCATCCTGGCGAACGTGCTGATCCGCAAGACCGGCGGCCAGCTGCAGCTGACCACCAGCGACCTCGAAATCCAGATCCGCACCACCGCCGAACTGGGCGGTGACGAAGGCAACTTCACCACCACCATCGGCGCGCGCAAGCTCATCGACATCCTGCGCACCATGCCGGCCGACCAGACCGTGAGCCTCGAGTCCAGCGCCAGCAAGCTCGTGCTCAAGGGCGGCAAGAGCCGCTTCACGCTGCAGTCGCTGCCCGCCGAAGACTTTCCGCTGGTGCAGGAAGCCGCCAATTTCGGCCCCGTGTTCAGCGTGCCGCAGAAGACGCTGAAGGACCTGCTCTCCCAAGTGTCGTTCGCCATGGCCGTGCACGACATTCGCTACTACCTGAACGGCATCCTGTTCGTGGCCGAAGGCAAGCAGCTGAGCCTGGTGGCCACCGACGGCCACCGCCTGGCGTTCTCGTCGGCCACGCTCGACGTCGAAGTGCCGCGCCAGGAAGTGATCCTGCCGCGCAAGACCGTGCTCGAAATGCAGCGCCTGCTGTCCGACGCCGAAGGCGCCATCGAGATGCAGTTCGCCAACAACCAGGCCAAGTTCAGCTTCGGCGGCATGGAATTCGTGACCAAGCTGGTCGAGGGCAAGTTCCCCGACTACAACCGCGTCATCCCGAAGAACCACAAGAATACCGTCACGCTCGGCCGCGCGCCGCTGCTGGCCAGCCTGCAGCGCACCGCCATCCTGACCAGCGAGAAGTTCAAGGGCGTGCGCCTGAACATCGAGCCGGGCACGCTGCGCATCGCGTCGAACAACGCCGAGCAGGAAGAAGCCCAGGACGAGCTCGACATCGACTACGGTGGCGACAGCATCGAGATCGGCTTCAACGTCACCTACCTGATCGACGCGCTGTCGAACATGGACCAGGACATGGTCAAGCTCGACCTGGCCGACTCCAACAGTTCGGCCTTGCTGACCATCCCCGAGAACGCATCCTTCAAGTACGTCGTGATGCCGATGCGTATCTAGCAGACAGACCCCGAAGCGCCTTGCGCACGCAGCCCGCGGCCCTCCGCGGGTTTGCGCTTTCAAGAGGCGGCGAATTGAGCTTTTGAGAGCCCGAAAAATCACGGTGAATGCCGTGAGAGACAGAGGAATACCCGAATGAGTGCTGAAGAAAACAAGCCCGAAGTGCCGCACACCGAGCCGGTCTACACGCCTGAAGTGCAGGTCGTGCCGCCCGAAGTCATTGCCGCCGACACCAGCTACGGCGAAGGCTCGATCACGATCCTCGAAGGGCTTGAAGCCGTGCGCAAGCGCCCCGGCATGTACATCGGCGACACCTCCGACGGCACCGGCCTGCACCACCTGGTGTTCGAGGTGGTGGACAACTCCATCGACGAGGCGCTGGCGGGCCACTGCGACGACATCGTCGTGACCATCCACACCGACAACTCCATCAGCGTCACCGACAACGGCCGCGGCATTCCCACCGGCGTGAAGATGGACGACAAGCACGAGCCCAAGCGCTCGGCCGCTGAAATCGCGCTCACCGAACTGCACGCCGGCGGCAAGTTCAACCAGAACAGCTACAAGGTGTCGGGCGGCCTGCACGGCGTGGGCGTGTCCTGCGTGAACGCGCTGAGCGTCATGCTGCGCCTGGTGGTGCGCCGCGAAGGCAAGATCCACGAGCTGCAGTTCAGCCGCGGCTTCGTGCAGGACCGCCTGCTGGAGACGGTGCAGGGTGTCGAAGTCTCGCCCATGAAGATCATCGGCGACACCGACAAGCGCGGCACCGAGGTGCACTTCCTGCCGGACACCGAGATCTTCAAGGAGAACAACGATTTCCACTACGAAATCCTGAGCAAGCGCCTGCGCGAGCTGAGCTTCCTGAACAACGGCGTGCGCATCCGCCTGAAGGACGAGCGCAGCGGCAAGGAAGACGACTTCTCGGGCGCCGGCGGCGTGCGCGGCTTCGTGGAGTTCATCAACAAGGGCAAGACCGTCCTGCACCCGAACTCGTTCTACGCAGAGGGCGAGAAGCCGGCCGAAACCTACGGCGGCATTCCCGGCACGCACATCGGCGTGGAAGTGGCGATGCAGTGGAACAGCGGCTACAACGAGCAGGTGCTGTGTTTCACCAACAACATCCCCCAGCGTGACGGCGGCACCCACCTGACCGGCCTGCGCGCCGCGATGACCCGCGTCATCAACAAGTACATCGAAGAGCACGAGTTCGCCAAGAAGGCGAAGGTCGAAGTCACCGGCGACGACATGCGCGAAGGCCTGTGCTGCGTGCTGAGCGTGAAGGTGCCCGAGCCCAAGTTCTCCAGCCAGACCAAGGACAAGCTGGTGTCCAGCGAAGTGCGCGCGCCGGTGGAAGACATCGTCGGACGCCTGCTGACCGACTACCTGCAGGAGCGCCCGAACGACGCCAAGATCATCTGCGGCAAGATCGTCGAGGCCGCCCGCGCCCGCGAAGCGGCCCGCAAGGCCCGCGAAATGACGCGCCGCAAGGGCGTGCTCGACGGCATGGGCCTGCCCGGCAAGCTGGCCGACTGCCAAGAGAAAGATCCGGCGCTGTGCGAGGTCTACCTGGTGGAGGGTGACTCCGCCGGCGGTTCCGCCAAGCAGGGCCGCGACCGGAAGTTCCAGGCCATCCTGCCGCTGCGCGGCAAGATCCTGAACGTGGAGAAGGCGCGCTACGAGAAGCTGCTCACCAGCAACGAAATTCTCACGATGATCACCGCGCTGGGCACCGGCATCGGCCGCGCCGGCGCCACCACCGCGGGCGGCGGCGCGGACGACTTCAACGTCGCCAAGCTGCGCTACCACCGCATCATCATCATGACCGACGCCGACGTCGACGGCGCCCACATCCGCACGCTGCTGCTGACGTTCTTCTACCGCCAGATGCCCGAGCTGGTCGAGCGCGGCCACATCTACATCGCACAGCCGCCGCTGTACAAGGTGAAGGTCGGCAAGGAAGAGCAGTACCTGAAGGACGGCCCCGCGCTCGACGCCTTCCTGCTCAAGGTGGCCCTGAAGGACGCGAGCCTGCAGACCGGCGGCGCCAACTCCACCACGCTCAGCGGCGACACGCTGGGCGAGCTGGCGCGCAAGCACCAGGTGGCCGAGGCCGTCATTGCGCGCCTGCGCAACTTCATGGACGCCGAGGCGCTGCGCGCCATTGCCGACGGCGTGGCGCTCGACCTCGACACCACACCCGCCGCCGAGGCTTCGGCCATCGCGCTGCAGGCCAAGCTGCGCGAGCTCAACACCACCGGCATTCCGGCCGAGGTGAGCCACGAGTTCGACGCGCGCACCGACAAGCCGCTGCTGCGCATCAGCCGCCGCCACCACGGCAACATCAAGAGCAGCGTGATCACGCAGGACTTCGTGCACGGCGCCGACTACGCAGCCTTGGCCGAAGCCGCCAACACCTTCCGCGGCCTGTTGAGCACCGAAGGCGCGCTGGTGAAGCGCGGCGAAGGCGAGCGCGCCAAGGAAGAAAAGGTCGACGACTTCCGCCAGGCCATGAAGTGGCTGATCGGCGAAGCCGAACGCGCCACTTCGCGCCAGCGCTACAAGGGTCTGGGCGAGATGAACCCCGCCCAGCTGTGGGAAACCACGATGGACCCGACCGTGCGCCGCCTGCTGCGCGTGCAGATCGACGACGCGATCGAAGCCGACCGCGTGTTCACCATGCTGATGGGCGACGAGGTGGAACCACGCCGTGAGTTCATCGAGCAGAACGCGCTGCGCGCGGCGAACATCGACGTGTAATTGCGCGAACCTTCGCATTCATTCAAAACGCCCGGCCCCGCCGGGCGTTTTGCATTGCGGCCATTGCAAAAACCATGAGGCAGAATCTGCGCCAATTTCGTTCGCGCACAGGACCCCTGCCATTCCCTCCAGCCTCGCCTTCTTCGAACTGACCACCGTGGCCGGCGAGAGCGTCGTCACGTCGCTGGCCTTTCCCGGGATGGCGTGGCTCGGCAGCAGCGCGCAGGCGATGGCGCGGCGCATGACGCAGGCGGTGCAGTCGCACCTGATCGACAAGGGCCGCTACCTCGAGGCCGTGCAGATCAACGATCCGCAGGCCTTCGAGCGGCACGAGATCGAGGTCGACATTCCCGGCGGCCGCGACCCGCTGCTGCAACCCGCGCGCCGCTGCCGCCACATTGCCTTCCTTTCCACCGGCCCCGCCAACACGCCCTGCATCGGCTACGTGCCCGCGCTCGGCATCGTCACCCTCGCCGAGGCCGAGCGCCTGCGCGACGCGGTGGTCGAGGCGGTGGTGCTGGAGCATCGCCGCAGCGGCCGGCAGGCCGACGTGCGGCGGCAGGTGGCGGCGCAGTGGTTCGAGCAGGTCGAGCTGGCGCAGCTGCCGCTCGACCTCGTGTTCCACAGCGCCGAGGCGCTGCGCCGCCTGAAGAACGAGCGCGCCGAGCCGTTGCTGCCCGCGGTGGCCAACGAGATGAGCACGGGGACGCGCACGGCCATCGGCCTCGCCGAGCCGCTGAAGGCCATGGGCCGCGCCGCGGAAGGGCGCTTTGCGCGCAGCGTGCTGGTCATCGGCGCCGAGAGCAGCGGCAAGACGGCGCTCATGCACCAGTACGCGCGCGAGCGCCGCGACCGCGCCGCCGGCGTGCCGTGGGAGACCAGCGCGGCGCGGCTCATCCAGGGCCTCACGCGCGACGGCAGCTGGCAGCAGGCGCTGACCGCGCTGTGCCGCGAATTGGCCGAGCGCAACGTGGCGCTGTACGTGGGCCACCTGTCGGAGCTGTTCGAGGTGGGCCAGTACCAGGGCAACAGCGTCAGCCTGGGCGACGCGCTGCGCGAGCCGCTGGCGCGCGGCCAGCTGATGCTGCTGGCCGAGGCCACGCCCGCCGAGCTGTCGACCATCGACCTGCGCAGCCCCGGCTTCTCGGCGCTGTTCCAGGCCGTGCGCCTGCCCGAGCAGCCCGAGGCGGAGCAGGAGCGCACGATGCTCGCCGCCGTGGCCGCGCTGGCGGCCGAGCACCGCGTGGCGGTGTCGCCCGAGGCGGTGTCGGAGCTCATTGCGCTGCAGCGCCGCTTCTCGCCTTACTCGGGCTTTCCGGGCAAGGGCATCCGCTTCTTCGAGGAACTGATCCTGCATGTGCGCGGCCAGCCGGGCGCGGTGATCGGCCGCGACGACGCGATCGCCGCGTTCTGCGCCGAGACCGGCATGCCGCGGCGCATGCTCGACGCGCGCCTGCCGCTGTCGCTCGACGAGGTCGACGGCTTCTTCCGCCGCCGCCTGTTCGGCCAGCCCGACGCGCTCTCGGTGGTCACCAACCTGCTGGTCGCCACCAAGGCCGGCCTGGCGCGCAGCGGCAAGCCGATTGCGTCGATGCTGCTGATCGGCCCCACGGGCGTGGGCAAGACCGAGACGGCCAAGGCGCTGGCCGAGTTCATGTTCGGCGACGCGCGCCGCATGATCCGCATCGACATGAGCGAGTACGCCGACCCGGTGGCGGTGCTGCGCCTGCTCGGCGACCTGGGCGGCGACGAGGGCGTGCTGATCGGCGCGGTGCGGCGCCAGCCGTTCTCGGTGGTGCTGTTCGACGAGCTCGAGAAGGCGCACCCCAGCTTCTTCGACCTGCTGCTGCAGGTGCTGGGCGAGGGCCGGCTGACCGGCGGCGACGGGCTCACGGCCAACTTCTGCGGCAGCTTCGTGGTGATGACCTCGAACCTCGGCGCCGAGGTGATGCAGCGCACGCCGATGGGCCTGGGCGCGCAGCGCGGCGACCCGCGCAGCCATTTCGAGCAGGCGGTGCAGCAGGCCTTCCGGCCCGAGCTTTTCAACCGCATCGACCACATCGTGCCGTTCGCCACGCTGTCGGCCGCCGAGCGCGCGCCGATCTTCGGGCGCGAGATGGCGCTGATGCGCCAGCGCGAAGGCCTGCTCGAGCGCAGCGCCGAGCTGACGCTCGACGCCGGCGTGGCCGCGCACCTGGCCACGCTGCCCGGCGACGTGCGCTACGGCGCGCGCGACGTGCAGCGCGTGCTGCGCCGCGAGCTGCTGCTGCCGCTGGCGCATGCGCTGTCGCCGCATGCGTACGTGACGCCGCTGGCGGTGAAGGTGGGCGCCGGCGCCAGCGCGGGCCAGGCGCTGGACGTGCGCACCGAGCTGCTGCAGCGCGCGGTCGACAACACGCCGCTGCTCACGGCCGACGCGCTGGCCGAGGCGCGCCGCCACTGGCAGCGCGTGACCGAAGGCCCGCTGTACGTGAACCTGGTGAACCAGCTGTTCCGCCTCGACCATGAGCGCCGCCGCCACGAGAAGAAGCGCCAGCGCGCGCCGCAGCTACCGCACTGGGACGGCACGGCGCACGCCGCCCGCGCGCGCGAACTCGCCGCCGTGCAGCAGCAGGCGCAGGGCCTGTTCGCCGAAATCATCGAGCTGGAAGGACAGGCCCTGCTGGCGCTGGTCGGCGAGGCCGACGCGCCGCCCGACCTGGCGGCATGGCGCACGCGCTTCAGCGACTTCAAGCAGCGCGCATTCCACGTGGTGCGGCCCGACAGCAGCGTGTGCACCGTCGGGCTGTACGCCGCGCCGGCGCTGGTGGCCACGCTGCATGCCGCGTGGAGCGGGCTGGCCACGCTCGCGGGTTTCGAGCTCCGTTCGCAGGTGGTGCGGCTGGGCGACGAGCCCCACAAGCCGTCGCCGCGCACGGCCGAGGCGGAAGAAGCCGCGGCCGAAAAGAAGCGTGAGGACAAACGCGAAGACAAGCGCGACGAAGAGACAGCGCCCAGCCCGTACCTGAAGTTCCCCTGGCCGCAGACCTCGAGCCGCAAGAGCCTGGTCGTCGGCTTCGAGATCGAGCTGAAAGGCCCGGCGGTGTTCGACTACTTCCGCCGCGAAAGCGGCGTGTGGCGCATCTGGGAAGGCGACCGCAAGTCGGACGCCTGGGTCTCCGTGCGCAACACCCCGCTGTCGGGCTTCGAGACGCCCGCCAACGTGCACCGCCAGCATTTCTTCGACAGCCGGCCGGTGCACCGGCTGCTCAAGCAGGGCGTGCTGAGCGACCCGCACGCCGACTGGCGCAGCCCGTTCCCCGACGAGCCCGCCTGGAAGCGCCTGCTCGACAGCCAGTTCGACGCGCTCATGGACCGCATGCTGCTCGGGGAGGACGACTGATGAGCCGCCAGGGCAGCTTGCGCGTTCCGGTCTTCGTCACGCACCGCAAGGAAGCGGGCTTCCGGCTGCGCTGCCTGTTCCTGCCCAAGATCGAGGCCACGGCCGTGCGCTACGAGGCGGCATTGAACAAGCTGCGCCAGGCCGTGGTGCGCCACTTCCAGGGCACGCGCAGTTCGCGCACCACGCTCGACGAGCGCCTGTGGCTGGGCTTTGCGCCCGAGCTGCGCTTCGAGCTCGTGCCGCTGGGCTTCGACAGCGGCCGCCGCTGGGTCGAGGGCGCGTTCGCGGCCGCGCATTTCAGCGTGGCCGGGCGGCGCTATGCCTGCCTGCCGCAGCTCGACGGCATGGTGGCCGACTTGGGCGAATCGCAGCTCGACAAGGTCCAGCGCACCGAGCGCCTGGTGGCCGCCCTGCAAGCCTGGTTCCGCGACAAGCGCAAGGACCTGGGCGATGCGTTCGACCCGCAGCGCTACCTCGCCGCGCCGAACGACGAGCTCGGCGAGCTCGAGCTCTCGCTGCACCTGGCGCACGGCCCCTTTCCGTTCGAGAGCGACCACGACCGGCGCAGCGCGCTGCGCGACGACGGCATCGGCGACGGCCCGAGCGAGATGGCGCGCGCCGCGCTCGACCTGAACGACCTGTACCCCGACGCGCTCACGCGGGCGATCCTGCGCGACGACATGGTCGAGGAACTGGGCCGCGCCATCTACCGCACCGGCAGCGGCAGCAGCGGTGACGGTGGTGCCGGGGCGATCGTGCTCGTGGGCCCGCGCGGCGCCGGCAAGACGGCGTTGGTGCACGGCGCACTGCGCCGCTACATCGACAGCGAAACCGGCCGCGACCGCGAGCGCCTGCAGAAGACCTGGCACCTCGACCCGATGCGCGTGATCTCGGGCATGAGCGTCATCGGCCAGTGGCAGCGCCGCATGGCCGTGCTGCTGCAGCACCTGCAGTTCCGCCTGCGCGACGAGTTCCGCATCGCCAAGCCCGACCACCTGTACTGCGACAACCTGGTCGCGCTGCTGTCGATCGGCAAGAGCGCGCAGAACACGCTGACGCTGGCCGACGTGCTGCGCCCGCTGCTCGAGAAGCGCGCCTTCACCATGATCGGCGAGGCCACGCCCGAGGCATGGCAGAAGGTGCAGCAGCGCGACCGCCGCTTCGCCGATCTGTTCCGCGTGATCCGGGTGGAACCGCCGCCGCGCGCCACGGCCATCCGCATCGTCAACTGGCACCGCGCCGAGCTCGAGCAGCAGCACGCGTGCCGCATCGGCGCCGGCGCCGTGGCCGAGCTGCTGAAGATGGAGCGCCGCTTCGCCGCCGACGAGGTGCTGCCCGGCTCGGCGATCCGCCTGCTCGACCGGCTGGCCGTGCGCCATGCGCGCGGCGAGGTCGGCCGCGCGGAGGTGCTGGCCGCGTACACGGCCACGTACCACTTCCGCGAGAAGCTGTTCTCGCGCCAGGTCGGCCTGGCGCCGGCCGAGGCCGCGGCGCATTTCGCGGCGCGGCTCATCGGCCAACCCGAGGCGCGCGCGCAGCTGGTCGACGTGGTGGCGCTCGTGAAGTCGGGGCTGGCGGCGCCGGGCAAGCCGCTGTCGTCGCTGCTGTTCATCGGCCCGACCGGCGTCGGCAAGAGCGAGGCCGCCAAGCTGCTGGCCGACTTCCTGTTCGAGGACGAAGGCGGGCTGGTGCGCTTCGACATGAACGAGTACGTCGACGGCGACGCCGCCGGCCGGCTCATCGGCGATGCGCACCGGCCCGACGGCCAGCTCACCGCGGCCGTGCGCCAGCGCCGCGCCTGCGTGCTGCTGCTCGACGAGATCGAGAAGGCGCACCCCTCGGTGCACGACCTGCTGCTGCAGGTGCTCGGCGAAGGCCGGCTGACCGACGCGCTGGGCCGCACCACCGACTTCTCGCAGTGCGTGGTGGTGCTCACCTCGAACCTGGGCGCCGGTGCGGCGAGCCGCCACACCGGCTTCGTGCGGCAGGCGGCCGACGTGGCGCACACCTACCGCGAGGCGGTGGAGCGCTTCTTCCGGCCCGAATTCCTGAACCGCATCGACCAGGTGGTCGGCTTCACGCCGCTGTCGGCGCAAGACATCGCGGCCATCGCGCGGCTGCAGCTGGAGCGCGTGCTCGCGCGCGACGGCTTCGTGCGGCGGCTGACCTTCCTGAACGTGTCGGCCGAAGCGCTCGACCATCTCGCGCGCCTCGGCCACGACGAGGCGCTGGGCGCGCGCGCACTGAAGCGCGGCATCGAGCGCGCGCTGACGCGGCCGATCGCGCAGCGGCTGGCCGCGTCGCACAGCGGCCAGCCGATGCTGCTCGACGTGGCCTTCGACACGGCGCTCGGCGACGGCGGCCTTGCCACGCGCGCCACGCTGCTCGACTATGCCCGCCAGCGCACGGTCTTGCTGCCCGAGGACACGGGCGCGGCGGGCTACCGGCAGCTCGCGGCCACGGCCGACGCGCTGCACGAGCGGCTGCGCGCGCAGATCGACATCGGCCCGCCCGAGGCCGATGCGCTGGCGCTGCGCGCGCTGCAGGTGCGGCTCGACCCGCTGCGCGAAGTGCTCGCGCGGCGCAGCTGGGACCTGTCGGAGCGCCGCGCCGCGCCGGTGCGCGCGGTGAAGCAGCTGCCGCCGCGTGCGCGCGACTGGCGCTTCATGGGTCGCCCGATGACCGACATGCTGGCGGCGCAGCACGACATCCACGAACTCTTCGAGCAGCTGCTGGCGGGCTCGCAGCCGCTGCGCGGCGCCGACGCCGAACTGGTGCGCTGGCAGCTGGAAATCGACCAGCTCGCGCGCCGCGCCGACAGCCTCGCGCGGCACGGCATCGAGCGTGTGGGCCTGGAGATCGTGCCGCTGCAGACGGGCGCGGGCGAGCTCGCGGTGAAAGCCGCCTGGGCCGACTACGCCGCGCTGATCGCGCAGCTGGACGTGCACGAGCTGGCGTCGCCGCGCGCCGGCATGCGCTGCTTCGAAGGCGTCGGCCTGCGCGATGCCTTCGGCGGCGAGTGCGGCATCCACCTCTGGTACGTGGGCGACGACCGGCCGCTGCCGCTCGCCGTGCGGCTGCTGCCGATGGACGGTGAAGACAGCGAAGACAACGACGACAGCGGCACGGCGCCCGTGCTGCCCACCGAGATCGTGCGCCTGCGCCTGGAGCCCGCGCGCCCCGGCGACCACCGCCGCCTGACCGACCTGCGCTCCGGCCGGGTGCGCAAGTTCAACGGCCCGCTCAGCGAGGACGACTGGCGCCTGCTGCTGTGGGACGGCCGCGCCGCGCAAGACTGAGATATCGACACCCACGCATGGCCACGCTTTCGTACCCCCTCGTGTGCTGGCAGCTCGACGACACGTCCGTCTGCGGCATCCTGCTCGGCACCGACTACCAGGTGATCGAGCGCAGCGCGCGCCGCGTGAAGGCCGCGCTGGCCGAGACGCTGCAGCGTGAACGCGAGCGCGACGGCTACGTGCCCGAGCCCGACATCGACGACGCGCGGCTCAAGCTGGTGCACGTGTCGGTGAGCCTGGCGCACCGCACGGACAAGGGCAACTTCCCCGAGCCCCGCGCCACCGACTTCCACGTGGCCGCCGTGTTCGGCCAGAACGAGGAAGACGGCTACGCCAAGTGCTACCTGCCCTGGCTGGACCAGAGCTTCTACTACTACGACGACGCGCAGCTGCAGGTGCTGATCGAGCACTACACGCGCGAATGCCTGGACGGCGTCTCGCCCGAGGCGGCGCAGCGCTACCTGATGCCCTCGGCGCCGTGGCTCGACCAGATCGACGTGCGGCGCGACGACCGCGCGAGCAGCAGGCAGCAGGTGCCGCGCCACCTGCGCGAAACCTGCGAGCAGCTCCAGGCCGTGGCCGACCGCCTGCCCGAGACCGGCGCGCGCCGCGGCCTGCACGTGTTCCCCGAGGTGGCGTGGGAGCAGGGCGCGCTGGTCGACGAGATCGCCGCGCGGCTGGCGCGCCGCGGCAACCTGCTGCTGGTGGGCGAGCCGGGCGTGGGCAAGAGCGTGGTGATCCTGGAGGCGATCCGCAAGGCGCACCGGCTCACCACCGGGCACGACGCGCCGCCCACCTTCTGGCGCAGCCACGCCGAGCGCCTGATCGGCCGCGCCAAGTACCTGGGCGAATGGCAGGCGCTGTGCGACCAGACCGTGCAATGGCTGGACCTGGCCGACGGCCTGCTGTGGGTGACCGACTTCGTCAACCTGCTGCAGATCGGCGGCCAGAGCGCCGAGGACTCGATGGCCGCCTACCTGCTGCCCGCGCTGCGCCGCGGCACGCTGCGCCTGGTGGGCGAGGCCAACCCGAGCGAGCTGGAAACCGCGCGCCAGCGGCTGCCCGGCTTCATCGACTGCTTCGAGACGCTGCGCCTGCCCGAGATGGACAACCTGCGCGCGCGCCGCGTGCTCGAGCTGTTCGCGGGCCATGCGAAGGGTGCGCTGTCGGTCGACATCGAGCGCCAGGCGCTGGACACCGGCTACCGCCTGCTGCAGCGCTACGTGCGCTACGAGCGCTTCCCGGGCAAGGCGGTGCGCTTCTTCGGCGACTGCGTGCGCGAGGCGCTGGCGGCGCAGTCGGGCGTGGTGACGGAAACCGCGGCCATCGCGCATTTCGCGAAGAGCACCGGCCTGCCCGAAACCTTCCTGCGCGACGACCAGCCGCTGGACGAGGCGCAGGTGCATGCCTTCTTCGCGCAGAAGCTGTTCGGCCAGGACACGGCGGTCGGGCACCTGAAGGACGTGGTGTACCTGTTCAAGGCCGGCCTGAACGACCCGGCCAAGCCGATTGCCACGCTGCTGTTCGCGGGGCCGACCGGCGTCGGCAAGACGGCCGCGGCGAAGGCGCTGGCGCGCTACTTCTTCGGCGCCGGCGATACCCACGGGGCCGGCGGCCCGGGCGCCGCGGCCGACCCGCTGTTCCGCATCGACATGAGCGAGTTCCAGCACGCGTTCCAGATCGCGCGGCTCATCGGCACCGGCGCGCGGCCCGGCAAGCTGGTGGAGCATGTGCGGCAGCAGCCGTTCTCGGTGGTGCTGCTCGACGAGATCGAAAAGGCCGACCCGTCGGTGTTCGACCTGCTGCTCACGGTGCTCGACGAAGGCCGCCTGCGCGACAGCCGCGGGCGCATGACCGACTTCCGCAGCACGGTGATCGTGATGACCACCAACCTGGGCGTGCGCCACGGGGCGTCGCTGGGGTTCGCGCAGGAGACGCCGGAAGGCGGCGGCGACAGCACCATTCACGACATCCGGCAGTTCTTCCGGCCGGAGTTCTTCAACCGCATCGACCGGGTGGTGCCTTTTGCGCCGCTCACGCGCACGGCCATCGAGGCGATCGCGGTGCAGGAACTGCAGGCGATCGCGCAGCGCGAAGGGCTGGTTCGGCGCGGCGTGCGGCTGGCGTTCTCGCCGGCGCTGGTCGCGTTCGTCGCGGACAAGGGCTTCAGCCCGGCGTACGGGGCGCGGCCGCTGCAGCGCGCGGTCGAGCAGCTGGTGGTGGCCGCGGTGGCGCGAACGATGTTCGGGCCGGTGGCCGACGGCGCGCTGCTGGAGGTCGACATGCAGGACGGGGCCGTGGTGGTGCGGCCCGAGCCTGCAGGCTGACAGGCCAGTTACATGCTGGTCGCGACGTTCAGGTCGCGCGGCAGGCGCAGCGTGGTCGCGCGCGAACCTTCGGGGCAGGGGCCGTCGGAATAGGCGGCTTCGCCGGTCGGCGTGGCGCACTTGGTCACCTCGACGACGGCGGGCACGGCCTTGGCGTGCACGACGGCGGGCGGCGTGCCCAGCACGGCCGGCGCCGCAGCGCGCACAGCCGTGGCCTGCACCGGCGGCAGGGGCTCGAAGCGCTCCATCGGCGCCATCGGCGCGGCCGGCGCCTCGGCGACCGGCGGCGGGGCGAGCAGGGCCGCCGCGCGCGCGGCGCTCTCGCGCACCAGGCCCTGGAGCGTCACGTAGAACAGGAACATCGCCAGCAGCGCCACCGCCAGGCACAGCGGCCAGTAGCGCTCGGGCCCGGCGGCGGGTGCGGGTGCGGGGGCGGCAGCGACCCGGGTGTTCAGCGGCGCGGCCATGCCCAGCCTCCCGCCTGCAGTGCGCCCGCCAGCTTGGCGAGACCGCCGGTGCCGCTTGCCGCGCGGCCGATCAGCGCGCCGCCGGCCGCGCCGACCACGATGCGCGCCAGGAACGAGCGGCTGCGGCCCGCCGCCAGCAGCAGCAACACGCCCGCGCCCAGCACGGCGAGGTGCTCGCCGGGGTAGTCGGCGCGCGCCGCATCGACTTTCTTGAACTCGTTGATCGTCGTTTCGAGGGTCATGGCTGAAGCTCCTTGTGTGCGTTCGACCGTTCATATCCGCCGGCGCGATGCACAGATGTAGGCGTGCGCCATGCACGCCGGCGGAATCCGTCCCGAAAACACCGCAGACCAGGGCGCATCAGGGTTTGCCTGAGGGTTGTGAACAAAAGTAGCCAACACCCACGTCACATGGACGTCATGCGCTATGAAAACAATAGCATTCAACTTGAATCCGAAGATCGTTCCTCGTAAACGCTATATCTAGCCCGACTCTTGCTAAGCAAAATCCTCGTCGGATTTCACGTCACGCAAGATCGAGGACCACACAGCAATGAACCCTTCACGTCTCCGCCGGCCGCTGGCCGCGCTGGTTTTGGGCGGCACAGCAGCATTCCTCGGGGCCTTCACGTCGGCCCATGCGTTCTCCAACCCGCCCATCCAGGTGGCGCAGGGCATCGAATACATGTGCGGCGGCGCCGCGCGCGACGAGGCCGCCTTCATGGAAATGGTCTCGCCGCGCTGGGCCGCCACCATCGCCCTCGGCGTGAGCGACGGCAAGGGCGCGCAGCAGGGCGGCTTTCCGGCCCAGGCCGCGGTCGAGGTCCGCCAGAAATACACCGGCCAGGTGGTGATGGACGTGCAGACCAGATCGCCCTACATGCTCGCGCGCCTCAACCCGGGCGCCTACGACGTGAACGTGACGCTCGGCGGCCTCACGCTGACGCAGTCGCTGGTGGTGATCGCCGGCATGCCGGCACGGGCCTCTTTCGTCTGGCCGTCGAACTTCGACATGGCCTCGGTCACGCCGCCGCTGGCGCAGACGCTGGCGCAGACCTCGCCGCTGCGCTGAGCACGGGGGGCCTTCCGGCCCTCCCTGCGCTCCCGGCCCTCCGGGTACTCCGGTTCTTCGCGCAGCAGGTCAGCCTTTCCTAAGCCACGCGCCGCACAGTGGCACCGTGGCTTCTCGCCACGACGACCAGGAAAGGACCCAGACCATGACTTCCCCGCTCCCCCGTTCCCCATCGCGCATGCGCCCGCTGGCGGCCGCGGCCTTCTGCGGCGCCGTGCTGCTCGGCGCGCTGTCGGCGGTTGCTTCGGCGCAGGCCGCGGTGAACCCGCCGATCTTCATGTCGCACGGCATCGAGTACATGAGCGGCGGCATCGGCAGCGATGAAGCCCAGCTGATGGAAACGGTGTCGCCGCGCTGGCCCGCCACGCTCGAGTTCGCGGTCAAGGACAGCAAGGGCGCCGACTTTGCCGCCAACGTGCACGTGACGGTGCGCGACGGCAGCGGCACCGCGCTGATCGACAACGTGACCTCGGGCGGCCCGTTCATGGTCGCGCGGCTCGACCCGGGCAACTACGAAGTCGAGGCGCGCCTGGGCAACCAGGTGCTCAAGCAGCCGCTGCATGTGCTGCAGGGCGCGCCGTCCAAGGTCAGCTTCGTCTGGCCGGCGGGCACCGACATGGCTTCGGCCGGCACGCGGACGGTGCAGTAAAAGCCGCGCAGGCACGGCGCTGGCGCAAGTGGGCGCCGGCATCGTGTGGCGCAAACGTTTGGCCGGCGTACACTTCGAAGGCTTTTTCGGGTCGAAACGCCCGCTATCCGGGCGCGCTGCGCTATAGAAAAAATAGCGGTGCCGGCGCCTCCGGATGCCTTGAATGCACGGCATGCGCCTTGCAGGTGGTGTATCCCGGGCAGTGCCCGAACCCATTGCCCCCATGCCGATCCGTCCCCTGAGCGCCCTGACCGCGCTGTTGCACGTCTACATCGCGCTGCGCCTGCTGCCCGCGCTGGCCGTGCTCACGCCCGCGTGGCCGCTGGCGCTGCTGGCGCTCGCGGTGTCGGCATTCACCATTCCCTTGCCTTTCCTGGCGCGAAGCGGCGGCAAGTCGCCCGGCACCGCACTGAACTGGATCGGCCTGATCAGCATGGGCTGGTTCTCGTCGATGTTCGTGCTGACGCTGGTGCGCGACGCGGCGCTGGGCCTGACCTGGCTGGCCAGCGCCGCCGGCGGCGTGCAGGTGCAGTGGGCCAGCCTGAAGCCGTGGAGCGCGCTGGCGGTGCTGGCCATTGCCACGGCCACCTCGGCCATCGGCTTCCTCAATGCGCGCCGCACGGCCGGCGTGAAGCGCGTCGACGTGCCCATTCGCGGGCTGCCGCAAGCGCTCGAGGGCTTCACGATCGCGCAGCTCAGCGACATCCACGTGGGCCCGACCATCCGCAACAGCTACATCCAGCGCATCGTCGACGCGGTCAACCGCCTGGGCGCGGACGCGATCGCGATCACCGGCGACCTGGTCGACGGCACCGTGGCCGAGCTGCGCGAGCACATCGCGCCGCTGGCCGGCCTGCGCGCGCGGCACGGCACCTTCGTGGTCACCGGCAACCACGAGTACTACGCGGGCGCGCACGCCTGGATCGACGAGCTGCGCCGGCTCGGCCTGAAGGTGCTGCTCAACGAGCACGTGGTGCTGCAGACGCGCAACGTGCGCGGCGCGCAGACCGACGAGGAGCTGTTCGACAGCGCGCTGGTGCTGGCCGGCGTGACCGACTTCACCGCCGGGCATTTCGACGCCGCGCACGCCAGCGACCCGCACCTGGCGCTGCACGACGCGCCGCCACTGGTGCACACGCGCGTGCTGCTGGCGCACCAGCCGCGCAGCGCGCCGGTGGCCGCGGCGGCCGGCTACCAGCTGCAGCTGTCGGGCCACACGCACGGCGGCCAATTCTTTCCGTGGAACCTGTTCGTGCCGATGCAGCAGCCCTTCACGGCGGGGCTGCACCGCCTGCACGACATGTGGATCTATGTGAGCCGGGGCACCGGCTACTGGGGTCCGCCGAAGCGCTTCGGCGCGCCGTCGGAGATCACGCTGCTGACGCTGGTGCCCGCGAAGGGCTGAGCCAGCCTTCTTTCAGGACGCCAGTTCGGAGAGCCGACGCTCGTTCGACGTGGCCGCGGCGTGAATGGGCTCCAGGCCGTCGTGCGCGATGCGCGCCGCGATGTCCGGAAACCGGCTCGCGGCATCGACGGTGCCGGCGGCCGATTGCACGAAGGCGTCGCTGTTGGCGGCCGCCTGTGCCGGCGTGACGCTGCCCGCGAGCGAGAAGAAGGCCGTGGTGCTCTGCACCCATTGCTGCAGCACGCGGTTGGCCAGCGAAAGGTGGCTGCTGTGCCACTGCCGGGCCATCGCAAGGCCCGATTCGCTCGCGGCCGCGAGCTTTTCCTGGCCCATCAGCTGGAACTCCGCGAGATCGTCCGCGCTGGGCACGAGCCCGGCCTTGGCGATGCGCTCGGTCCGCATGCGGATCACCGAGCCGGAGGACAACAGCATCTCGTGGGTCTTGAGCGCCAGCTCGAACCACTGCGTGAGCGGGTCGGCCGGGCGGGCGGCGGAGGTAAGGGACGACATGTGGGGGGCTTGGTGAGGGGAACGAAGGGGAAGGCGGTCGGCCCACTATAGGCCTCCGAAGCCCAAATTGCTGCGCTGCAACAATTTCGATTCCACAATTTTTGCCAAAGAAGTCATGCGTGCGCCGTCAGCGCGGCGAAGCCACGGCGCGCAGCCGCCTGGCGCGCGCCTCGGCGACGCCGTAGCCGACGGTGGCCACCACCAGCGGCAGCAGGTAATACAGCCCGCGATAGGCCAGCAGCGCGGCCAGCAGCTGCGGCTCGGCCACCTGGTGCGCGAGCAGCGCCACGAACACCGCCTCGAGCACGCCGAGCCCCGCCGGCACGTGCGTGACCACGCCGGCCACCGCGGCCACCAGCAGCACCGCGAGCACGTGCACATAGCCGACCTGGCCTTGCAGCAGGAACCAGATGACCCCGCCGATCAGCGACCAGTTGGCGCACGACATCGCCAGCTGCAGCAGCGCCATCGGCAGGGTGGGTGTCTTGAACGCATGCCCGCGCACGCGCCACACGCGACCGCGCGCCGACGCGCACAGCACCACGTAGGCCAGCGCCACCGCGAGCAGCACCGCGCCGAGGATGCGCAGCCCCTCGTTGCCGATCTTCCAGGTCGGCGGCAGCGCGAGCGGCCAGAAGCAGAAGGCCGCGCCGGCCACCACCAGGTAGCCGAGCCAGTTGGTCAGCATGCTGAAGCCCAGCACGCGCGTGATGGTCTGGTTGCCCAGCCCCAGCCTTGAATAGAGCCGGTAGCGGAAGGCCACGCCGCCCACCAGCGAGCCCAGGTTGAGGTTGAAGGCGTAGCTGATGAAGGTGACGCCCATCACCGTGCCCGTGCCGAGGCGGTGCCGCGTGAGGTGGCGCCCCAGCAGGTCGTAGGTGCTGTACAGCGCGAAGCTGCACGCCACAAGCGCGCCGGCCGCGAGCAGGGTGGCGGCGGGCAGCGCCGCGATGGCGTCCAGCACCTCGTCCCAGTCGATGGTGCGCGCCTGGCGCACCAGCAGCCATGCAATGAGCGCGAAGAAGCCCCACACCAGCACGCGCCGCGCCCAGGGCCACCAGGTGTGGCGCGAGTGGCGGGACAGCGCGCTCACGCTCATGGCAGGCCCCTCAGGCAGCTTCCGTCTGCGTGGCGCCGCCGGTCGGGTTGCTCAGGCCGGTGTCGCGGCGGGTCGCGAGGTCGGTGGCTTCGGCCGGCGTGAGGCGCGGCACGTGGCGCGGCAGGCGCCCCAGCAGCGCCGGGTACCAGCGCATGGCGTGGAACACGAAGAAGCTGCGCACCAGCCGCCAGCCGCTCCATTCGCTCGCGAGGTCGGCCGCCTGCACCTGCTTGCAGCTGTGCTGCATCAGGTGGTCCATGCGCTCCCACAGCACGCTGTTGAAGGCGGCGTCGCGCACGACCACGTTCGACTCGAGGTTCAGCGACAGGCTCAGCGGGTCGAGGTTGCTCGAGCCCACGGTGCTCCACTTGTCGTCCATCAGCGCGACCTTGCCGTGCAGCGGCCGTTCGCAGTACTCGTAGATGCGCACGCCGGCGTGCAGCAGGTGGTGGTACAGCATGCTGGCGGCCGTCTTCACGATCGGCATGTCGGGCTCGCCCTGCAGGATGAGCCGCACGTCCACGCCGCGGCGCGCCGCGCGGCGCAGTTCCTTGATGAGCCGGTAGCCCGGAAAGAAGTACGCGTTGGCGATCACGATGCGCTCCTTGGCCGAGCGGATCGCCGCGCGGTAGTGGCGCTCGATGTCGTTGGTGTGGCGCCGGTTGTCGCGCGTGACGAACATCAGCTCGGCGTCGCCTTCGTGGCTCTGCTTCACCGGGGGCGCCAGCTTCAGCCGCCGCCGGAACCAGCCCGCGCCCTTGCCGCCGAGCGCGATGGCGCGCAGCACGAACTGGTGGATCTCGCCGACGATCGGGCCCGTGAGCTCGACCGCGTAGTCCTGCTTGGCCTTGGGGCCGAAGTCCATCAGGTGGTCGGCCGAGTAGTTGATGCCACCCACGAACGCGCGCTCGCCGTCGATCACCACGATCTTGCGGTGCATGCGGCGGAACACGTTGAGCCGCTGGCCCATGAAGCGCGCGCCGGGGTCGAACACACGCACCTTCACGCCCACCGAGGTCAGCCCTTCGATGAACTCGCGCGAGAGGTCGGGCGAGCCGAAGCCGTCGATCATCAGGTCGACCTTCACGCCGCGCTGCGCGGCCTCGCGCATGGCGGCATGCAGCTGCAGGCCGACCTTGTCCTCGAACAGGATGAAGGTCTCGACGATGGCTTCGCGCCGGGCTTGCCGGATGGCTTCGAACACGCGCGGGAAGAACTGCTCGCCGTTCTCCAGCAGCTCGATGCGGTTGCCACCGATCCAGTGGTTGTTGTTCATGGGATTCGCTCAGAGATCGATGTTGGCCACCAGGGGCGCGTGGTCGGACAGGTGCGACCACGGCCGCCGCGGCAGCACCACCGGCGCATGCACGCCGGCGTTGCGCACGTAGATGCGGTCGAGCGACAGCACCGGAAAGCGCGCGGGAAAAGTCTTGGCGGCGCGCCCGGTGGCATGCACGAACACCTCGCGCAGTGCGGCGCCTTTCTCCAGGATGTCGTGCGCGCGGCCGCGCCAGTCGTTGAAGTCGCCGGCCACGATGAGGGGCGCGTCGCCCGGCACCTCGTCGCGCACGATGTGGCACAGCAGCTCCAGCTGCTGCAGCCGGTGCGCCTCGGCCAGGCCGAGGTGCGCGCAGATCACGTGCACGTCGACCGGGCGGCCCGGCAGGCGCAGCACGCAATGCAGCAGGCCGCGCTTCTCGGGGCCGCTCACCGACACGTCGTGGTTGCGGAAATGCACGATCGGGAATTTCGACAGCACCGCGTTGCCGTGGTGGCCCTTGGGGTACACCGCGTTGCGCCCGTAGGCGAACTGCGGCCACATGGTGTCGGCCAGGAATTCGTAGTGCGGCGCCTCGGGCCAGTTGTCCACGCGGCGCGAGTGGCGCGCATGCGTGCCCAGCACTTCCTGCAGGAACACCACGTCGGCGCCCACGGTGCGCACGGCATCGCGCAGCTCCGGCAGGATGAACTTTCGGTTGAGCGCGGTAAAGCCTTTATGGGTGTTCACCGTCATGACCTTGAGCGAGGTCGTTCCGGGAAGCTCGGCGGCGGCAGACATGGGCGAAGAGGGCGAGGAAGACATCGTTGTTCTCGTTGTACGGCGCCCCGCGCATGCCGACTGTAGGAACGCGCCACCTTCTAGCGCCCCCTTCAGGCTTGGGCGGCGGGCTCCTACAGGCGGGCCTGCCGCACCCCCACAACGCGGCCAAACGGCGGCTCCTACGGTGGTTTCAGGGCCTGGAGAAAGCAGCCCGCGTTTTCATCCCGATTCCATCCATTCGATCCATCGATCTCGAGACAAGGCCACAAGGAGTACCCACCATGAAGCAAGCCACTTTTCACGCAGCCGTTCTCTCTGCACTGCTGGGCGCCGCCAGCCTCGCCACCGCGCAGACCACGTCCATTCCGGCCCAGCCCGATCCCTCGGTGGGCGGCCAGGCCAGCACGATGACGCCGGCCGGCGTGGCCAACCCGCCGCAGCGCCCCGACAACTCGATGCCCAACTCGCGCGAGGCCGTGAAGGCCGAGGCCCGCGCGCACAACCGCAGCAACGCGACCAACATGGTGCCCAAGGGCGAGGCCACCACCACGGTGAACCACCAGCCCAACGCCATGCCGCAGCCGACCGGCGAGATGTCGCGCGCCGAGGTGAGCCAGACCGGCCGCAAGGTGAAGCCGCAGTTCGGCCAGAAGGGCGAGCGCCCGGACATCGTGACGAACCCGACGGACAAGACGGGCACGCCGAAGTAACCCGCACGTTCCGCGCGTCCGGCACGTCCGGCAGCCACCAATGAAAAAACCCCGCCGCGCTTTCGCGCTGCGGGGTTTTTTATCAGCCGATCAGACGATCGACTGTTCGGCAGACCGGGCTCAGCTCTTGGCGGGTGCGGCCGGTGCGCCGCCGTGCTCGCCATGCTCGCCGTGGCCACGGTGGTGACCGCGCGGGCCGCCGAAGTGGGCCGTCTCGGTGTCGAAGGTCTTCTGCTGGTCAGGCGTCAGCGTGGCGTAGAAGGTCTTCGTGGCGTCGGCGCGCTTGGCGAACATGGCGCTGCGCTCGGCCTGGCGGGTCTGCATGCGTTCCAGGCGCTGCGGCGTGGTCAGCTTGGCGTACTCGGCGCGGTCCATGCGGGGACGCGGACCGGCCGGCGGCTGCGTGGCGGTGGTGAAGGTCGACCATGCGCCTTCCTGGCCCGCGTTCAGCTTGAGCTTGTCCTTCAGCGCGGCCATGCGCTTGGCGCGGTGTTCCTGCATGCGCTCCATGCGCTTGGCGGGGTCCATGCGCTTGTGCTGCGCCTTGGGCGCCGCAGCGTTGTCGGCCTGGGCCACCGCGGCGGTGGGAGCGGCTGCGGTGGGAGCGGCCGGCGCTTGAGCGAAAGCGCCCGAAGAGGCGAGGGCGGCCGAACCGAGCAGGCTGGCCCAGACGATGCGTTGGCGAAGAGAGATCATGAGAAGTGCTTCCTTTCGAAGACTGCCGCCGATGGGCAGCAGGTGAGACGAAGTGTGGAAGACCTCTGTATCGCGCCCGTTAGCCCAGCGTGAGCTTGCGTAAAGATTGATGAACCGATTGATGAACTGATTGATGAGCCGCGCGGCGCGGGCATCGGGCACGCAGGGGCTTGCCCATCTCGATCTCCTACTTCGCCCGCGGCCGCTTCAGCCCGCGGTCGGGTGCCTGCAGCGTGCCCGCGCGCAGCTCGCCCACCGCGCGCGCGACGGCACGCGCCACGTTGCGCACTTCTTCCTGCACGTCGGCATCGGCGTCGAGTTCGTCGTGGCTGGTGGCGTAGGGCTCGTAGTAGCCGATGTAGCGGTCCAGCCGCGACTGCATGCCGGCGTCGACCAGGCCCATCCAGTCGAGCCAGTCGCACAGGTTGCGCCGCAGGCTCTCGATGCCGGCCACGTCGCCGTGCACCACCACGCCGTAGGCGCGCCCGTCCAGGTGCTTGGGGTAGCCCCAGCCTTCGAGCTCGAGCGCCTTGGCTTCCTCGGGCTTCTTGCCGTGCGTGCTGCTGGGGTCCGGGTTGCCGCCGTCGGCGCACACCAGGCGGTCGATCATCAGCTTCAGCGGGCTGGTGGCCTGGTACCAGTGCGTGGGCGTGAGCAGGATCACGCCGTGCGCGGCCACCCAGCGCTCGTAGATCTCGTTCATCCAGTCGCCGGTCTGGCGCAGCGAGTGGTTCGGGTAGCAGCTGCACGGCCAGTGGCACAGCGGCATGGCGGTGGAGACGCAGCCCTTGCACGGATGGATCTGCCGCCCGTATTCGGAGGTGACCAGGCTCAGGTCGAGCAGGTCGACCTGGATGCCGCTACCCTCGAGCACCTCGCGCGCCAGCTCGGCCAGGCGCCATGTCTTGGAGATCTCGCCGGGACAGGTGCCGTCGTTGCGCGGCGAGCCGTTCACCAGCAGCACGCGCGAGCGCGTCTGCGGCTGGCCCCAGGCGGCCTGCGCGGCGTCGATGCGCGCCTTGGCCTCGAGCCAGTCGACCGACAGGTCGTAGTCGGGGTCGGCGTAGCCCGGGCCCGCCTTGCGCGTGACCGGCGCCTTGCGGCCTTCCTGGTAGGCCTCCCACGCAATCAGCTCGATGCGATGCAGCGAGCCGGCCTCGGCCTGGAACGCCGGGTCCTGGAAGGGCTGCATGAAGCGTTCATGGAACTCGGCGCGCTGCAGCGTTTCGGGCGCCTGTCCTTTTCGGATCGTGGGGGTCATGCCGCAATCTAGGCAGCCCGCGCGGCGGGCCGCGTGCGGGGCCGATGCCGACTTGCGGTAGGCGGGCAACTACAGCGGCGCCGCCTCGGCTCGCGGACCCGCGGGTTCAGCCCAGCTTGCCGTTCTGGAAGTCGTGCACCGCCTGCTTGACCTGCTCCTGCGTGTTCATCACGAAGGGCCCGTACTGCGCGATGGGCTCGTGCAGCGGCCGGCCCGCGATGAGCAGCGCGCGCGCCGGGCTGTGGTTGGTCGCGCCGGCGCGCAGCACCACGCCGTCGCTTGCCGCGTCGTTGGCCAGGATGGCCATGCGGCGCGTCGGGATCTCGCTGCCCGCGATCCACACCGACTCGCGGAACACGTAGACCAGCACGTTGTGGTCGTCCGGCAGCGGCTGCGCGAACTCCGCACCGGGCGGCAGCGTGATGTCGAGGTACAGCGGCTCGGTGTGCTCGCGCCGCACGGCGCCCTCGATGCCGTGGCTCGCGCCCGCGATCACGCGCACGTGCGCGCCGCCGGTGGTGGTGAACTCGGGAATCTCCTCGCTCTGGATGTCGCGGTACCAGGGCTCGCGCATCTTGTCCTTGGCGGGCAGGTTGAGCCACAGCTGGAAGCCTTCCATCAGCCCTTCTTCCTGCTCGGGCAGCTCGCTGTGCACGAGGCCGCGCCCGGCCGTCATCCATTGCACGCCGCCGTTCTCCAGCAGCCCTTCGTGGCCCGCGCTGTCGCGGTGGCGCATGCGGCCCGCGATCATGTAGGTGACGGTTTCGAAGCCGCGGTGCGGATGGTTGGGAAAGCCGCCGATGTAGTCGCCCGGGTTGTCGCTGCCGAAGGCATCGAGCATCAGGTACGGGTCGAGGCGCTTCTGCAGCGGCTGCTGCAGCACGCGCGTGAGTTTGACGCCGTCACCGTCGCTGGTGGAAACACCGGCCACGATGTGGTCGATGCCGCGCGGCGTGGCGACGGGATCGGTGGGGTGGTTGGCATGGTGATTGGCGTTCGTCATGCGGCCATGGTGGCACTAACGCACGCCCGGCGCCACCCGGGGGGTGCAGCCGCGCAGGCGGCCGCGCGGCGCGAAGGCCGGCCGCAGGCTCACGACGCCGCTGCTTGCGTGCCCGCAGCGAACCAGTTGCCGTGGAAGCCGACCGGCACGCGGTGCGGCAGCGAGGCCACGCACAGCGGGCCGGCGGCCAATGCGCGCGCATCGAACACCACCAGGTCGCTGGTGTCGGTAGCGCCGCGCCACACGGTGGCCAGCAGCCAGCCGTCGCCTTCCTCGGCATCGGCGGCGCGCGGCACGAACACGCCTTCGGACACCACGTCGGGCGCGGGGAACAGGTACATGTCGCGGTGCGGTGTGGTGTGGTCGACGTGCACCAGCCCCGCGTAGAGGCGCGGCGGCTCGTTCGGCTGCGCGATGCCGCGGCACACGTACCAGCCGTGGCGGTAGGGCAGGCCGGCAAAGCGCTCGTCGATGCGCGGGAACTCGCCCGGAATCTCCTCCAGCGGCGTCTGCGTGAACTCGTGCACCGGGCTCGACAGGTCGAACTGCCAGCGCACCAGCCGGCTCACCGGCGGCTTGTCGCTCACGGGCGAGCCGTCGGGCTTCGGGAACAGCGGCGGCGTGGGGAACTGCACCACGTCGGCGAACAGGCTGCCGCCGGCCTCCCACGCGTTCATGACGTGGAACACGTAGCAGGCCGGGCCGCGCCACCAGACGATGTCGGCGGTGCTGCCATTGCGCGGCATCAGGCCCACGCGCGTGCCGTGCTCGGGCTCCCAGGCGTAGGGCGGGCGGCCGCTCTGCGCGCGTTCCATGCTCGCGGTGAGCGGCATGATGGGAAACATCACGTGCCGCTCGGTCACCATGAAGTCGTGGACCATGCTGGCGTAGGGCGCCTCGAAACGCTCGAAGCGCGTGACGCGGCCCTCGCGGGACATCACGCCAAAGCTCATGCCGCTGGACAGCGGCGCCGGCGTGCCGTAGCCGAAGAACAGCAGCTCGCCGGTCTTCGGGTCGGTCTTGGGGTGCGCGGTGAAGCTGCCTTGCAGGCCGCCGCCGAAATCGTTGGCGCCCAGCGTGGCCAGCGTGGGCAGCGCCACCTCGACCGGCAGGTGCGCCTCTTCGAGCGCGAGCACGCGGCCGGCGTGGCCGATGACGTTGGTGTTGGCGGAGCCGTCGTCGTGCGGCGGCTTCTGCCCGCTGTTCAAGAGCGCTTCCTGGAAGCCGCCCGGCAGGTCCTGGCCCTCGGCGGCCGCGTGCCAGCGCTGCGTGCGCACCCAGCGGTTGCGGTAGTGCACCTTGCCGTCGCCGATGCTGAACGCGTGCAGCATGCCGTCGCCCGCGAACCAGTGTTCCTTCGGATCGGGCCGCACCGGGTTCGGCCCGTTGCGCACCAGCGTGCCGCGCAGGCCGGCGGGCAGCGTGCCCTTCAGCGGCAGCGGACCGGCGTCGGTCTCGACATCGATCGGCGCCATGTTGGGAGGCGGGGCGCTGCGGGGAATGGCATCGTTCATCGGGGCTCCTTGAGGGTCGGTGGAAACGTTGGAAGGCGTCGTCGAATATCTTTCCAGTGGAAATATCTCCGGCCTGGCCGTCGAAGTCAAGAAATTTTTCCAGTGGTAAGATTTTTGAGCGCTTCTGCCTTCCCGCTGTTTTTCAAGAATGACCACCGACGCCCCGACCAAGCGCTATCACCACGGCTCGCTGCCCGAAGCCCTGCTGGCCGCCGCCGAAGCCGTGCTGCTGCGCGACGGCATCCCCGGCCTGGGCCTGCGGGCGATCGCACGGGAAGCGGGCGTGTCGCACACCGCGCCCAAGCACCATTTCGGCGACATGACCGGCCTGGTGAGCGAGCTGGCCGCCGTCGGCTACGCGCGCCTGAGCGACGCCATGCGCGACGCCGCGGCCGCACACCCTGAGCCGCCCGACCTGGGCAATCGGCGCCATGCCATCGCCCATGCGTACGTGCACTTCGCCTACGACAACCCGGCCATGTTCGGCCTCATGTTCCGCAACGAGATGATCGACATGCAGCGCCCCGTGCTCAACGCGGCGGCGCGCGAGGCGATGCGCGTGATGGCCGCGATCATCGGCGCGAAGGACGAGCCCCCGGGCGACGCGCCGGTCTCGCTGAACGCCGCCGAGGCCATGCGCATCACCGCGGCCTGGGGCTATGTGCATGGGCTGGCGACCCTGCTGATCGACCAGCGCCTGCGCGGCATCATCAAGGTGGCGCCGGATTTCGACGACCCGGTCGATCTGGTCGACCGGGCGTTGAAGGATGTGCGATTCGGCTTCGAGGCCGGCGAGGCGCCGCCGGCGGCAAGCTAGCCCAGGCCCGATTCAACTCGGCTCACCTCGGCTCGACTCGGATCATCGCGGCCACTGCTGGCGCTGCCAGTAGCTGTACTGCCATCGCGTCTCGAACCCCGCGCGGCGGTACAGCGCCAGCGCCGCCTGGTTCTGCGCGTCGACCTGCAGGAACACGCGCTCGAAGCCGCGTTCCAGCGCCGCCTGCGCGAAGCCGGCCAGCACCCGCCCCGCCAGGCCGCGCCCGCGCTGCGCCTTGTCGGTGCGCATGCCGTGCACGCTGGCCCAGCCATGGCCGAAGGCCATCGCGCCCGCCGCCACCGTGCGGCCGCCCTCGCGCACGCTGGCGTAGAGCGAGCCCTGGGCGCGCGACAGCATGCGCACGCGGTGCGCGCCGTCGACCGGGTCGAAGCCCTCGCCGAGGAACAGCGCCGCCCAGGCGTCGTCGGGCGCGCGGTCGATGTCGGCCAGCGGCGCGCCGGGCGCCACCAGCCGGCGCATGCGCTGGGTCGAGGCGGCCTGCACGCAGGTCGGGCTGTCGTCCACGTAGTGCCGGCGCTCCAGCTCGGCGCGCAAGCCCTCGAAGCAGGGCGCGTCGGCCAGCCGCAGCGCGGGCGCGACCTGGCGGCTGTCGTAGCGGTCCTCGATGCGGTCGAGCGTGGCCGGCTCGACCGCGCTGCGGTGCAGCGGCACGGCCGACCTGGCGCGCTTCACGGTGCCGCCCGAGAAAGGCAGCAGCCAGCCGTCGATTTCCTCGGTGAGGTCGGGCGAGACCGCGCTGACGGTGGCCCGTTCGATGGCTTCGATGTCGGTGACGCTCGGCGCTGCGGTGTTCATTGGGTTTCGATGGTTCTTGCGGTTCTCACGGTGCGGCCTCCGGTGCCGTGAACTTCGCCGCGGCCACGCCCTTGAGCAGCGCTTCGCGCTGGTTCCGGCTGATGCCGCGGATGCCCTCGGCCACCCACTTGATGCGGTCGGCGTCGATGTGGCCGTCGCGCCGCCATTGTTCGAGCACGGCCTGCGGCTTGTGCAGCATGGCGGCCAGCCACACGGCCTGCGCCGGTTCCAGCGTGCGCGCGCTGCGCTTGAAGTAGCGGCGCGCCGCGGCCTCGGCGCCGCAGATGTTGCCGCCCCAGGGCGCGTTGTCCAGGTACAGCTGCAGGATGCGCGCCTTGCCCAGCGTCTGCTCCATTTCCACCGCGTAGAGCAGCTCGCGCAGCTTGCGCTCGGCGGTGCGGTCGCTGCCCGTCACCAGCAGCTTGGCCAGCTGCTGCGTGAGCGTGCTGCCGCCGCGGCGCACCTGGCCGGGCTTCTGGTTGTTGTCGATCGACGCGAGGATCTCGGTGAGGTCGTAGCCGGTGTGGGTGAAGAAGCGCTGGTCTTCCGCCGCGATGACGGCGCGCGCCAGCCAGCTGTCGTTGGTGAGCCTGGCCGACGGGCCGCAGCTGGTGCGCGCGTTCAGCATGGCCTCGGTGCCCAGCCCTTCCACCGTGAACTGGCTGATGTTCGGCTGCACCGCGAAGGTGGCGTCGGGCAGCGCGAGCTGGCCGCGCAGCGCCAGCGTGCCGCCGATGCGCGCGCGCTGCAGCTCGGGCAGCGTGGGCACCAGCACCGCGTACCAGCGCGCGATGGGCGCGTCCTGCACGCTGGCGTTGAGCTGCAGGCTCTTCGGCGCGAGCTTGCCGTCCCAGTGGCCCTGCAGCGGCGTGGTGTCGGTGCTCAGCGGCATGGCCTCGAAGGTGCCGTTGAGCGTGTTGCCGTCGCGCTTCACGGTGGCGACCAGGCGTTCGACCTTGATGGGCTGGGTGCCCAGCGCCTGCACGTCGGCGCTGCACGGCGCGCACTGCATCTCGAGCAGCTCGCCGGCCGGCTTCCAGCCGAAGCGCAGGGTGCCGAAGCGGGTGTCCAGCGAATGGCCGTCCAGGTAGGGCGCGAACCACGGCGAGGTGGCCACGCGCACCGCCGTCGGCACGCCGATCTCGAAATTCAGCGGCCCCGCCTTCACCGTGGTGCTCCACTCGCCAGCCGCCGGCGCGAGCGCCAGCTTGACTATCAAAAAGATAGCTACACACGCAGTAACAACCAAGGCCAGCAGGCCAAAAAGCACAAATCGCAGGGTCTTCTTCACAGGCACGTTTCTCAGATCGTCATAGGGGTTTCGCCACTGTGACCGCTTGCCACGGCCCATGCGACTGGCCGCTGGCCGCTGCCCAGTACCAGGCTGAAGTGTCAGTGAAAGCCGTGCCCTGGGCATCGACGATGCGCTCGCAGACACGGATTTTTTGCGCGCCGTGCCGTTGCGCAACAAAACAGCGCCACATCCGCTCCTGCGCATCGCGCTCCAGCCGGGCCTGCTCGATGCGGTAGCCCAGCGCGCGGTAGCAGTCCACCGCCGGGTGCAGCATGCGCGTGGGCTGCGCCACGGCGCGCATCACCAGCGTCTGCGTGCCGTCGGTCATGCGGCCGATGGCGCCGGGAAAGCGGTCGGCAAAGCGCTGCTCGACCTCGCTCAGCGCCAGCGGGCGCAGCGGAACGCCGTCCCATTCGCGCGGCCATTCCTGCGACGCGACGGCCGCGGCGGTTTCGCCCGGCGTGCGCACCGCCGCGGCGGCCGACCACAGCAGGCACAGCACCATGGCCAGCGCGAAGGCCGTCTTGTGGCCGATGCGGTTGATGAAATGGTTGGCGAACCAGCGTTCAAAGAACGGTGTCGACATGGCGGCTTCCTTGGGTGGTGATCAGGCCCTCGATGGGCATTTCGGCGGGTTCGGGCGCGGGGCGCACCGGCACCATCAGGCGGGCGATGGCGCCGCACACCACCGCCAGCACCAGCAGGCCCAGCGTGTTGTGCGCCCAGGGCGCGAGCGGATGGCCGGCGCCCTCGAAGGCGATCAGCACGCTGTTGCGCACGATGTTGCCGGCCAGCACGAACAGGCCGACCATCGGCAGCCGGCGCATGAAGCCGCGGTCGCTGCGGCCGGCCCACAGCGCCACCGCGCAGGCCGTGAAGTAGCCGAGCCAGACCATCTGCACGCCGGAGCAGGGCGCGTCGACGATCACCAGGCGGCCATCGACCATCAGGCTCGCGCCTTCGCGCGCCACCTCGAAGCCCGGCGACAGCAGCCAGCGGCTGACCTCGGCCGTCACCACCCGCAGCGGGTAGCCGGCATAGAACTGCAGCGACGACAGCAGCGGCAACGCCAGCACCGACAGCCCCGCCACCGGCAGCGCGGCCACGCGCCGCGGCAGGAACGCCAACAGCCCGCACGACAGCGCCAGCACCGCCACCAGGCCGGCCGCGAGCGGCGGCAATGCGGGCAGGCCGCCGACCCCGGTACGCAGCACCGTCGCGAGCACGGTGCCCGCGCCGGCCAGCGCGAGCCAGCCCAGGCGCGGCGAGGCGCGCAGTTCGCGCCGGCGGCTCCACGCCAGCGCGGCGAGCGCAACCAGCGCCAGCAGGCCCATCGGGTCGTCGGAGCCGTCGCGCATGCGCTGGACCATCCAGGTCCAGGTCGGCACCAGCGCGGCGAACTGCAGCGCCAGCCAGCCGGCGGCCGGCGTGCGGTCGATGTGGATGCCCCAGTCCACGATGCGCGGATGGCGGTGGGCGAGCGTTGCCAGAGACATGTGGTTCTTTCTCGAAGGATCGGGCGGTGAACCGGCGGTGATCAGGCGGTGAACCGGCGCGCGTCGTTGCGGCGCGCGCGGCGGCGCAGCATCGCCAGCATCGACAGCACCACGGCGATGGCGCCCAGCGATTCGGGTTCGGGCGTGCTCGGCACCTCGGCGCCCAGCGCGAGGTTGCTCACGCCCTGCGGCAGGGGCAACGGCTGGTTGACCTGCGCGCCGTCCTGCGGCGCCAGGTTGCGCACCACCTTGTCCACGGCGATGAAGCTCGTGTACTGCGTGAGCAGGCTGTACTTCAGGCCCAACTCGGTGATGCGGTCCTTGAAGGCCGTGCCGCCTTCCAGCGTTTCCTGGTCGCTCAGGCTCTGGATGCGGTGGCGCGCCCACAGCGTGCGCAGCGCGGCCGTGTCCTGGCGCGTGCGGCTGTCGATGCGCACTTCCTCGCGGTACGGGCCGCTGGCGCTCTGGCCTTCGATGATCACGCGGCCCTTGGGCTCGCCACGCCACTTGCCGAACACGATCACCGGGCGTTCGCCCAGCACGTCGGGCAGCGCCTGCGGTTCCACGTCGTACACGTCCAGGCCGCCGAAGGTGGCCTTCACGTTCGTGAGCACCGGCGACTCGACCATGCGGCGAAAGCGCGCGGCCTGCTCGGGCGCCTGCACCGGGTCGGTGATGATGAAAGGCTCGCCCATGCCGGCGCGCGCGATGCCTTCCATCAGGCTGCGGTTCACCGACGAGCCGATGCCGAAGGCGAACACGTTGGCCTTGGACAGGTTGTTGCGCACCAGCTCGAAGGCCTCGCGCTCGACCGTCACGTAGCCGTCGGTCACCACCACCACCGTGCGCGACACGTTGTCTTCCTTCGGTTCGGCGTACACGCGCTTCAGTGCCGGAATGAGTTCGGTGCTGCCGCTGCCGCTGTAGTTCTGGATCGTGGCCAGCGCCTGCTCGATGTTGGCGCGCGTGGCCGGCACCGACTTCGGCGACAGCATCTTGTTGCTGCCCGAGAACAGCAGCACGTTGAAGGTGTCGCTCGGGCGCAGGCCGCCGATCAGGCGCTGGAGCACCGTCTTGGCGGTGTCCAGCGGAAAGCCGTGCATCGAGCCCGAGATGTCGACCACGAAGATGTAGTCGCGCGGCGAGATGGCGCTGGCGGCCACGGCCTTGGGCGGCTCCACCATGGCGAGGAAGAAGTTCTCGGCGTTCTCACCCTGGCCCTTGTAGAGCATCAGGCCCGATTCGATCTTCTCGCCCGCCAGCCGGTAGTCGAGCACGAAGTCGCGGTTGTCCGCGGGGCGGCCGTCGGCCGTGAGCACGACGTCGGCGTGCTGGTCTTCGTCGCTCTTCTTCACGTCGATGGTGTGCGTGGCCGAGCGGATTTCCTTCAGGCCCATCGGCGTGTCGATGGTGGCCTTGAGCCTGAAGGCGGTGGCGGGAGCGGTGCCCGCGGGCAGCGTGGGCTGCGCCACCCACTTGGCATCGGCGTTCTCCGACTGCGGCGAGTTGTAGCGCGGCCCGACCACGGTCGGGAACACGAACTGGTAGTTGCCCGACTGCGGCACCAGCAGCTCGGTGTAGCGCAGCTCCACCTTCACGTCGTCGCCCGGCAGGATGTTGGCCACGTTCATCTGGAACACGTTGGGCAGGTGCTGCTCGAGCAGCGCGGCGGTCTTGCCTTCCTTCTTGGCGGTGTCGTACTCGATCTGCGCCTGCTGCTTCTCGCGGATCTGCGCGGTGATGAGCCGGTCGGCCAGCCGCACGTTGAGGCCGCTCACCGCGGCCTTGGTCGAGCCGGGAAACACGTACTTCGCCTCGATGGCGCGCTGGCCTTCGTTGCGGTAGGTCTGCGTGACCGTCACGTCGGCGATCACGCCGGAGATCTTCACCGAGACCTCGGTGCCCTTCAGCGGCAGGCGATCGACCGAGGGGTCGTCGCTCTTCACGAAGAAGTAGGGGCTCTCGGTCTTCAGGAGCGGCCCGGCGGGCGCTTCCTGCGCATGCGCGGGGCGCACGCCCATGGCGACGAAGCCCGCGGCAGCCAGGCTCACGGTGGCGAGCCAGAGCCAGCGGCCGGGGCGTGGGGTGGTGTGGGCTTCCATGGCGGGGGTCCTTGTCCGTGCGAACTTGCACAGCCGCAACTGTCGGCACCGCGCGAGAAGGGAGTTGGAAGGCCGGTTGAAGTCGAAACACAGGCGCAAGCGCCGTGTGAAGCCTGTGTGAAGTCGGGCGGCGCGCCCCCTTCACACGGCCTTCGGATCGCGCGGCGAGCATCGCCCCATTGCTGACACACGAGGAGAAGAAAAATGCTTCAGTTGTTGAGGGCCCTGCAGAGCTCGATGCTGGTCAAGGTGGCCGGCCTGTTCTTCCTGTTGCTGCTGCTGTGCATCCCGCTGGCGGAGATCGACTCGATCAACCGCGCCCGCGGCGAGAGCCAGCGCGAAGCCGCGCGCGAACTTGCCGCCACCTATGCGGGCCGCCAGACCATGGTCGGCCCGCTGCTGCTGGTGCCGTACGTGGAACGCTGGATGGAGCCGCAGCGCAACGCGCAAGGCAAGGTGATCGGCCAGGAGGCGCGCAGCAAGGAAATGGCCCACGTGGTGTTTCCCGACAAGCTGCACATCGAAGGCACGATGGCGCCGCAGGAGCGCTACCGCGGCATCTTCAAGATTCCGTTCTACACCTTGAACGCCACGCTCGGCGGCGGCTTCGCGGCCTTCGACCCGAAGGCCGTGCCGCACAGCGAGAGCGATTCGAAGATCGAGTTCAGGGCGCCGTTCATCGCCTTCAACGTGAGCGACCTGCGCGGCCTCGACGGCTCGCCCGCGATGGTGATGGGCGGAGAAGCGCTGCGCTTCAGGCAGCGCGTGCCGGGCCTGGCCGACGACGCCTGGTTCGCCGACGGCATCCATGCGCCCGTGACCGGTGCCGCGCTCGCCGCATGGCAGGCCGGCACGCCGATCCCGTTCGAGATGAAGCTCGGCCTGGTCGGGCAGGACACGCTGGCCATCGCGCCCATTGCCGAGGAAACCACCGCGCACCTGAGCTCGCCCTGGGCGCACCCGAGCTTCGGCGGGCGCTTTCTCGCCGCCGAGCGCAGCGTGACGCCACAGGGCTTCGACGCGCACTGGCGCGTGTCGTCGCTGGTGACCTCGGCGCGCGAACAGGTGCGCGCGGGCCTGCAGGGCCGCGCCGCGCCCACCGACGGCAACGGCGCCGAAGCGGCCGCCAGCCCTTCGCGCTATGCCGAGGCGGCGAGTGCCGCGCCGCGCCGCAACCTGGGCACGCTGCAGACCTTCGACGTGTCGCTCGCGCAGCCCATCAACGTGTATTCGATGAGCACGCGCGCCGGCAAGTACGGCGCGCTGTTCATTGGCCTGGTGCTGATGGCGGCCTTCATGTTCGAGCTGTTCCGCAAGCTGCGCCTGCATCCGATCCAGTACGGGCTGGTGGGCCTGTCGATCGCGCTGTTCTTCCTGCTGCTGCTCGCGCTGTCCGAGAAGTTCGCCTTCTGGCTGGCCTACGCCGGTGCCGCGAGCGCCAGCGTCCTGCTGCTGGCGGTGTACTTCAGCGCCGTGCTCGAAGGCTGGCGGCGCGGCCTGTCGTTCGGCGCTTTCGTGGCGCTGCTGTACGGCGCGCTCTACGGGCTGCTCGCCTCGGAAAGCAATGCGCTGCTGCTGGGTGCGCTGCTGATCTTCGGCATGCTGGCCGCGCTGATGCTGGTCACGCGCAAGGTCGACTGGTATGCGCTGTCGCGGCGCAACGAACCGGCGGTTGCAACGCCCGCCGTGTCGGCTGAAGCCCGGCCGGCATGAAACTGCTGCGGGTCATCGGCGCCGCGCTGGGCTGGCTCGCCCTGGCCACGCTGTGGTTCTGGGCCTGGCACCTGAAGGACCCGCACCTGCGCTTCATGCGCGAGTGGGAGCTGCCGCTGCTGCTGGCCGCGCTGGTTGCGGGCATCGCCGTTGCATGGCGGTTCGCGCGCAGCGTGCTGCGCCCGGTGGCGCTCGGGCTGGCCTTCGCGGCATTGCTCACGGCGCTGGGCAACGAGGCCGCGTCGCGCCAGCACCGCGCCGAGGTGAATGCCGCGTCGGGCGCTGCGGCGCAGGTGCTGGGCGCGCATTTCATCGTCGGCTACGACGACGCGAACGACCTGCGCGAGCTGGCCCGCAAGGGCCTGATCGGCGGCATCTTCGTGACCGGGCGCAACGTGAAAGGCCGCACGGCCGGCCAGTTGCGCGAAGAAATCCGGGGCCTGCAGGCCGTGCGCCGCAAGGCCGGCCTGCCGCCACTGGTGGTCGCGACCGACCAGGAAGGCGGCGCGGTCTCGCGGCTGTCGCCGCTGGTCGAACGCCAGCCCGCGCTGTCGACCCTGCTCGATGCCGACCTGCCCGAAGACCAGCTTTCCGAAAGCGCCCGCGCCTACGGCGCGCAACAGGGCAGGGCACTGGCCGACCTGGGCGTCACGCTCAATTTCAGCCCCGTGGTCGACCTGCGCCCCGGCCGCGCGCCGGGCCGCTGGGACTTTCACACCCGCATCGACGAACGCGCCATCTCCAGCGACCCGGCGGTCACCACGCAGGTGGCGCTCGCTTACGCGCAAGGCCTTGAATCTGCTGGCGTTCGCGGCACCTTGAAGCACTTTCCCGGCCTGGCCGGCGTGGCCGAAGACACCCACCACTTCGCCGCCGAACTGCGCACGCCGGTCGCCCGTCTGGCAACGCAAGACTGGAAACCATTTCAAGAAGTGTCGAAACAATCTGACGCAGCGATCATGCTGGGCCATGTCATCCTTGCGGAACTCGACGCCGACTACCCGGTCTCTTTCTCGCGCAGAATCGTGCAGCAGGTGATTCGAGGCGAATGGGGCTACCGGGGCCTGCTCGTCACCGACGATCTCACGATGGGCGCGGCCTACAACCGCGGTCTCTGCGATGCCACTGTCCGAGCCCTCGACGCCGGCGTGGACCTCTTGCTGATCGCCTTCGACCACGACAAGTACTTCGACGCCATGCACTGTGCGCTGCAGGCCGCGCAGCGCGGCGCGCTCGATCTCCCGATGCTGGAACGCCGCGGCGCGCAGCGGCTCCAATCCTTTCGCTAGCCAGCCGCTACCGTCTTTTTCCCGTCTTTTCCCCGTCTTCTTTCTTATGTCCAAACGTTCAAGCTCAACTCCTCCCGACGGCACCGACGGCGGCGACCAACCCGCCGATCCGAACCGCCGCTGGAAGCGCGTCGCGGGGTGGGGCGCCATCGCGGTGGGCTCCGGCGCGCTGGTGGCCATCGTCGCGGCCATCGTGGCCGTGGTGGCCATCTACCCGAAGCTGCCCGACGTGTCCGAGCTGGCCGACTACCGCCCCAAGCTGCCGCTGCGCGTGTATTCGAGCGAAGGCCAGATGATCGGCGAGTTCGGTGAAGAGCGCCGCAACCTCACGCCGTTCGCGAACATTCCCAAGGTCATGAAAGACGCGGTGCTGGCCGTGGAAGACGCGCGCTTCTACGACCACGGCGGCGTGGACTACAAGGGCTTCCTGCGCGCGGCCGTGGCCAGCCTGAAGGGCGGGCGCAAGCAGGGCGCCTCGACCATCACGATGCAGGTGGCGCGCAACGTGTACCTGAGCTCGGAGCGCACGCTGAGCCGCAAGTCGTACGAGATCCTGCTGGCGCTGCGGCTCGAGCAGCAGCTCACGAAGGACCAGATCCTGGAGATCTACCTGAACCAGATCTACCTGGGCAACCGCGCCTACGGTTTCGCCGCCGCCGCCGAGACCTACTTCGGCAAGCCGCTGCAGAACGTGACCATCGCCGAGGCCGCCATGCTGGCCGGCCTGCCGAAGGCGCCCGGCGCCAACAACCCGGTGGCCAACCCGCGCCGCGCGCGGGCGCGCCAGCTGTACGTGATCGACCGCATGCAGGAAACCGGCTTCATCACCGCCGAGCAGGCGGCCGCCGCGAAGAAAGAAGAGCTGCACCTGCGCGACGCCGCCGACCCCGGCCGGCTGCATGCCGAGTACGTGGCCGAGACGGTGCGCCAGATGATGTACGCGCAGTACGGCGACAGCATCTACACCAGCGGCATGAAGGTCTACACCTCGCTGGTGGCGGCCGACCAGGCGGCGGCGTACAAGTCGCTGCGCAAGGGCATCATGGACTACGAGCGCCGCCAGCCCTACCGCGGCCCCGAGAAGTTCGTCGACCTGCCGAGCGAGCAGAAGGAAGTCGACGAGGCCGTGGACGACGCACTGGCCGAGCACCCCGACAACGGCGACGTGGTCGCGGCGGTGGTGCTCGATGCCAGCGCCAAGGAAATCAGCGCGGTGCGCGCCAACGGCGAAACCATCCAGATCACCGGCGATGGCCTGAAGCCCGCGCAGTCGGGCCTGGCCGCCAAGGCGCCGCCGAACATCAAGATCCGCCGCGGCGCGGTGATCCGCGCGGCAAGAACGCCGAAGAACACCTGGGAGATCACGCAGCTGCCCGAGGTGGAAGGCGCCTTCATCGGCATGGACCCGCGCAGCGGCGCCATCAAGGCGCTGGTGGGCGGCTTCGACTTCGGCAAGAACAAGTTCAACCACGTGACGCAGGCCTGGCGCCAGCCGGGCTCGAGCTTCAAGCCCTTCATCTATTCGGCCGCGCTCGAAAAGGGCTTCACGCCCGCCACCGTGGTGAACGACGCGCCGCTGTACTTCGATGCCGCCGCCAACGGCGGCCAGCCGTGGGAGCCGAAGAACTTCGAAGGCACCTACGAAGGCCCGATGCCGCTGCGCACCGCGCTCATGAAGTCGAAGAACCTGGTCACGCTGCGCGTGCTGCAGTCGATCGGCGCGCCATACGCGCAGGACTGGGTCACCAAGTTCGGCTTCGACAAGGACAAGCAGCCCGCCAACCTGCCGATGGGCCTGGGCGCCGGCTCGGTCACGCCGATGCAGATGGCCGTGGGCTACTCGGTGTTCGCCAACGGCGGCTACCGCGTGAATCCGTACCTGGTGACGCGCGTGACCGACCTGCGCGACAAGGTCATCATGGAAACCGAGGCGCCGGTGCTCGACGAAACCCGCCGCGCCATTCCGCAGCGCAACGCCTTCATCATGGATTCGCTGCTGCAGAGCGTGGTGAAGAGCGGCACCGGCTTCAAGGCGCACCAGGCGCTCAAGCGCGACGACCTCTACGGCAAGACCGGCACCACCAACGACTCGTTCGACACCTGGTTCGCGGGCTTCCAGCCGAGCATGGTCGGCATCGCGTGGATCGGCTACGACACGCCGCGCCAGCTCGGCGTGCGCGGCGAGACCGGCGGCAGCCTGAGCCTGCCGATCTGGATCGGCTACATGCAGACCGCGCTGCAGGGCGTGCCCGTGACGCAGCCGGCCGAACCGCCGGGCGTGGTGAACGTCGACGGCGAGTGGTACTTCGACGACTTCACGCCGGGCCACAACGTGGCGAGCCTGGGCGTGGAAAGCACCGAGGCGCCGCAGCCGGTGGGAGTGCTCACCGGCGCACCGCTGGGCCCGCCGCCGCAGCCCGAGGAACGCAACAAGATCCTGGACTTCTTCAGGTAGGTTTTCAGGCTCCCTTTTTCCTGCAGGCCAGGCCATCGAAAAGAAGGCGGGTCGCGGTGCCTACACTCGGTGCTGCGACCCGCCTTCTTTTTTTCTTCCCCACGCATTCATGGAAATCCTCACCCTGGTGGCACTCATTGCCGCCGGCTTCTACATCCTCAAGTCCAGGGAACAGCGCCTGCGCATCGCGCTGCTGGGCAGCCACCTCGGCCGCTACCAGATCGAGCGCCTCATGGAAAGCCTGACCTCCGGCTACCTGCGCTGCCTGGGCGAAGACGACGCCGAACGCCGCCAGCAGATCTGGCACCTGCTCGACGCCACCGAGGAAAAGATCTCTTCGCAGCTGGACAGCTTCGCCGCCGAAATGTCGCGCCTGCCCGAGCCGCTCACGCGCATGAGCAAGCTGCCGGTGGCCATTCCGCTGGTCAATGCGACCTTGCCGGCCACCACCCTCGACCTGCGCCAGCTCTTGCTGGTCCATGCGCGCGGCATTGCCGGCGTGACGCGCAACGACGCCAACCGCTCGCCGAAGTCGAAGGCGTACACCATGTCGGCCGAACTGTTCCTGCTGCAGCACACCTGCCACTGGTTCTGCCGTTCGAAGACCGTCGCGTCGGCGCGCATGCTGGCACGCCACCAGACCTCCTACGCGCAGCTGCTCGACGCCGTGAGTCGTGAAACGCGCAGCGCCTACGGCGCATTGACCGGCAGCTGAGGCGCGCGGTGCAGCCGGCCGGCCTCGATCACCACCGTGTTCGTGCAGGGCCAGCCGATCTCGCGGCGCAGGTGCTCGAAGGCGAGGTCAGGTACGCACCGCTCAAGTCGCTCTGGTTCTGCGGCATGGCCGCGGCCGCACTGCTCGGCGGCTGTTTTTTCTTTCGCTGGGACGCCCTGGCGCTGTTCGTTGCCAGCACCGCGTTCGTGCTGTTGTTCGGCCATTCGCTGGGCAGCCATCGGCAGCTGATCCATCACAGCTTTCAATGCCCGCGGTGGTTGCGCTGCGCGTTGGTCTATTGCGGCGTGCTGGTCGGCCTGGCCGGGCCGCTGGGCATTCTTCGCCAGCATGAACTGCGCGACTTCGCGCAGCGCCTGCCCACCTGCCACGACTACCTGCGGCACGGCCGTGGCTTCTGGGCCGACGCATGGTGGCAGCTGCATTGCGAGCTTCATCTTTCGCACCCGCCGCACATCCAGCTCGAACCCCTGATCGCCGACGACCGTTTCCTGCGTGTGCTCGAGCGGACCTGGATGCTGCAGCAACTGCCCGTGGCCGTGCTCTTCCACTTCTGGGGCGGCTGGGCCTTCGTTGTCTGGGGCGTGTGCGCGCGTGTCACCGCGGGCGTGCTGGGCCACTGGCTGATCGGCTGGTTCGCGCACAACCAGGGCGCGATGAACTACGAGGTGCGCGGCGCCGCGGTGCAGGGCCGCAACATCCCGTGGACCTCGCTGCTGACCATGGGCGAGAGCTGGCACAACAACCACCACGCGTTTCCGGGCTCGGCCCGGCTGGGACTCGCGCCCGGCGAATGGGACCCGGGCTGGTGGACGCTCAGGCTGCTCGAGCACTGCGGCCTCGCGTGGGACCTGCGCCTGCCCGAGTCGCTGCCGCCGCGTCCGGAGCTCAGGCCGCTGAACCCTGTTCAGTGATGCGAGGCCGCCAGCAGCGGCAGCGTGAGCGTTGCAACGGCGCCGCCGCGCGATGCATTGCCGAGCTCGATGCGGCCGCGGTGCAGTGCCGCGATTTCTTTCACGAACGCCAGGCCGAGCCCCGTGCTCTTCTTCTGGTTGTGCGGCCTGGCGAGCGAATAGAACTTCTGGAAGACTTTTTCCTGTGCGTATTCCGGAATGCCCGGCCCGTGGTCGCGCACGCTCACGCGCGCAAGCTTCGAGGTGGTTTCCAGCGTGAGCAGCACCTCGCTGTCGCGCGGTGAGAAGTCGATGGCGTTGTCCAACAGGTTGCTGATGGCGCGGCGCAGCAGGAACGGATCGCCTTCGGCGCGCGCCCCGTCGCGAATGTTCACCAGCAGCCGGATGTTGCGCTTGGCCGCCGCGGGCTGCGCGCTGAGCACGATGTCCTCGATCAGCGGGCCGAGCGCCACCGCGTCGGTGCGGTCGAGCGTGCGCCGCGTCTCCAGCGCGGTGAGCTCCATCATGCGGTCGACGATTTCCTGGATGCGCTGCGTCTCGCGTTCGATGTTCTTCAGGAAACGCTCGCGCTCCGCGTGCGGCATCGACGGTTCCTGCAGCAGCTCGGCCGCGCCGCGGATCGCCGACAGTGGGCTCTTCACTTCGTGCGTGAAGGTCTGCACGTAGTCGGCCACGTAGTTGCGCCCGGTGAGCGCGTCGCGCATTTCGTTGAAGCCGGTGCGCACGCCATCGACCGCGCGCCGCGCCATGCGCGACAGGCTCAGGCTGCCCACGCGGTTCTGGGCGTGCACCCATGTCCAGTAGTCGCGGACCAGCCCGAAGGGCCGCACCAGCCAGACCGAAACGATCAAGGTGAGCAGCAGCAGCGCGAGCGCCGAACCCACGCCCACCCAGATCGTGCGTCCGCGCGCGTCTTCCACGAACTGGCCGAAGCTCTGCACCGGCTTGCCGACGCTGACCATGCCGACGATCTCGTTGTTCCAGCGGATCGGCGCGCCGACGTACATCACCGAGGTGCGCGGGTCGCCGTCGACGTCGCGCGAGGTGCGCGCGCCGTACAGCCCGGCGAGCGTGCGGCTCACGTCGCTCCATTGCGAATAGTCGGCGCCCAGGTTCCTGCCGAGCGAGTCGAACATCACGCGCCCGCTGCGGTCGGTGACGTACACGCGCAGCTCGACGCGGCTCTTGTGCAGGTTGTAGATCTGCGCGGAAAACTCACGCGCATAGACCGTGCGGAACAGCGGCTCCAGCCGCGCCGTGTTGATGGCACCGGCAATGACGTCCTGCTCGACCAGGCTGGCCACCAGCTGCGAGGTCTCGACCAGCGATTCCTCGGCCGACTCGCGGTAGCGCGGGTCGATGTCGGAAACGACGCGGTACAGCAGGAAGGCGATGCCCGCCGTGTAGATCAGCAGGATGCCGATGAAGATCCGCGTGCGCCGGGTCACGACGCCTTGGCGGGCAGTTCTTCGTTCAGTGCGTAGCCGGTGCCGCGCAGCGTGCGGATCGGCTCGACCTCGGGCGCGATCGCCTTGAGTTTGGCGCGCAGGGTCTTGATGTGGGCGTCGACCGTGCGGTCGAAGCTGTCGCTCGCGTCGTCCCAGACCAGCTGCAGCAGTTCGTCGCGCGTGAAGACGCGGCCGGGGCGCTGCACCAGCAGTCTCAGCAGGCCGTATTCGTAGCGCGAGAGTTCGAGCAGGCGGCCGTAATACCGGATCTGCATGCGCTCGTTGTCGAGCAGGAACGGCATTGCAGGGGCCTGCGGGCCCGCAGGAGGCGCCGCAGGCGCGATTTGATGGGGCACCCCATGGTTCGCGGGTGCGGCCGCTGGCGGGGCTCCTGGGCCGTTCCTGGCGCTGCGCCGCAGGATCGTGCGGACCCGTGCCACCAGCTCGCGTGGCGAGAACGGCTTGGCAATGTAGTCGTCCGCACCGAGTTCAAGGCCCACCACGCGGTCTATTTCGTCGCTGCGGGCCGTCAAGAACACCATCGGTACCTCCGGGCCGCCCATCGACTGATTGAGCGCCTGGAGGCGTTTGAAGAGCTCGAAGCCGTTCAGGTCGGGCAATCCGATGTCCAGGATGGCCAGCGCCGGCGGCTCCTGCGCGAACTGGGCGATGGCTTCCTCGGCCGTGGCGCACCAGACCGGGATGAATCCGTCGCTTTTCAGGACGTACTGCAGCGTGTCGGCGATGCCCGATTCGTCTTCGGCGATCAGGATCCGGGGTTTGAAGCTCATCCGCGGATGTTAGCGAGGGCAGAGGAGCGGCAGGACCGTGTTCCGCCCAAGGCGCCGTGGACCGGCGCGGCCGTTCGCGGCCTTTTTTTGCGCGCAGCTTTCCCTGTTCCCTATCTTCTTATTCTTCTTATTCAAATTAGTAGTAGTAGATAAGGGTCGCACTCTTCTGTGGACATGCCGCTTTTTTCGTTATGCGACAAGCACTTGTCATACGTCCGTCACTGTGCGCAGCCCTGCTTCGGGTTTGTACCCGCCATATGAACAACATGGGGTAACCGGTCGGGCCTGTGGATAACCGATGGCTTGTCCAAAAAGTGTCCCCAGAGTTGTCCTTTGACTCCCCTCCGGAAATCTGCGAAAGACGGTTTCGGCGCAGAGAAATTCATTGCTCAATTTTTGAGCAGAATGTAGATTTCCCTTGTAGATCAACCACTTGCAGAACCCCTACACGGTAGTACGAAGGTTATCCACAGAGTTGCCCAAGGTTTGTGGGGAGAACGGGCGGCGGAACCTTCGCTCCGTCCGGCGACCGAACCCAGTCCTTCATATTGCGAAATTTCGTACAAATGACACCTTCGGAAACAAAGTCGATAGTTACCCTGTCCCTGCTGGCTGCCTTTGTCGATGGCGAGAAGCACGAGCGCGAACGCGAGGAGATCAGGCGCATCGCCGAGGGCCTGTCGCAGGCCGATGGCGTGAACCTGCCGACGCTCTACCAGGACGTGCTGATGAAGCGGGTGTCGCTGGCCTCGGTGGCCGGCGAGCTCAAGAGCACCGAGGCGCGGCAGCTGGCCTATGAGATGGCGGTGTGCGTCTGCGACGCCGACGGCACGCAGTCGCAGGCCGAGCGCATGTTCCTGGCCGACGTGCGCACGTCGCTTGGGCTGGACGCGTCGGCGGCCGGGTTTTCGCAGCAGGCGGAGGAGATTGCCGCGGTGCCAGTGGCAGCTGCGGCCGCGGCTGCGGGCGCCGCAACGGTGGCGGTGGCCACGGCGGCCGGCGCGCCGAACCTCCCCGACAGCGCCGAGCTCGACAAGTCGATCCTGAACGCCGCCATCCTGAACGGCGCGCTCGAGCTGCTGCCCGAGACCCTGTCGACCATGGCGATCATTCCGTTGCAGATGAAACTGGTCTATCGCATCGGCCAGTCCCATGGGTACCAGCTCGACAGCGGCCACATCAAGGACTTCCTGGCGACGGTCGGCGTGGGCCTGACCTCGCAGTACCTGGAGCAGGCCGGGCGCAAGCTGCTCGGCGGCCTGCTCGGCAAGGTCGGCGGCGGCCTGTTGCGCGGGCTGGGCAACCAGGCCGTGAGTTCGGGGATGAGCTTTGCCGCGACCTATGCGCTGGGCCACGTGGCCAGGCGCTACTACGCCGGCGGCCGCACGCTTTCCACGCAGATGCTGAAGGACGCGTTTTCGGGCGTGGTCAAGGAAGGGCAGGGCCTGCAGGCGCAGTACCTGCCGGCGATCCAGGAAAAGGCCCGCACCTTGGACGCGGGCAAGGTGCTGTCGCTGGTGCGCGGCGCCTGAGCGCCTAGACCTTGCTCAGGTCGTCCAGGATCGGGCACTCCGGCCTGGCGTCGCCGTGGCAGCAGTGAACCAGGTGGGACAGCGTGTTGCGCATGGACTGCATGTCCGCGATGCGCTGTTCCAGTTCACCCAGGTGCTTTTCGGCGATGCGCTTCACGCTGGCGCTGGCGCGGCGGCGGTTGTTCCACAGGCCGACCAGCTCGGCGATTTCCTCCATCGAGAAACCCAGGTCGCGCGAGCGCTTGATGAAGCGCAGCGTGTGGATGTCGGCGTCGCCGTACTGGCGGTAGCCGCTCTCGGTGCGCGCCACCGCCGGCAGCAGGCCCAGCCCTTCGTAGTGCCGGACCATGCGGGCCGACACGCCGGAGCGTTGCGCCGCATCGCCGATGGTGACGGGGCCGCTCATTGGACGGCGTAGCCCGCGTTTTCGATTGCCACCACGATGTCCTTGCGCGGCTGTTCGCTCAGCACGTCGACGTGGCCGGTCTCGAGATCGACCGTGACCTGCGCCTCGGGGTCCACCGTCTGCACCGCGTTCTGCACCGCGCTCACGCAGTGGCCGCAGCTCATGCCTGTGACCTGGAATTTCTGGCTCATCGTTCTGGCTCCTTCGAAGTGGATGAATGAATGAATGGTTGACTGGGAAAGAGACCGCAGTCTGAACCCTCTCACGATGTCAATGTCCAGCGCAGGGACACTGCAATTTTCCGCTTGACCTTGCCATCGTGTGAAGCCTTAGTCTTCACCCATGGAAAACCTGCAGTCATCCCCTGTGTCCGCCGCCGCCACGCTCGACCTCTCGGTCGGCGGCATGACCTGCGCCTCGTGCGTCATGCGCGTCGAGCGTGCCCTGAAGAACGTGCCCGGCGTGCAGGACGTGAGCGTGAACCTGGCGACGGAATCGGCCCGCGTGGTCACTACTCCAGGCAGCGGCGACAAAGGCGGCATCGACGACATGGACGTGCGCCTGCGCCGCGCCGTGCGCGCCGCCGGCTACGAGCCGCGCGCGGCGGCCACCGCGGCCGACGAAGCCGCGGCGCTCTCGCCATGGCACGGCTTCGGACCGGTCGCGGTCGGCCTGGCGCTGTCGATCCCGCTGCTGGCGCCGATGCTCGGCGACCCTTTCGGGCAGGACTGGATGCTGCCGCCCTGGGTGCAGCTGCTGCTGGCCACGCCGGTGCAGTTCTGGCTGGGCGCGCGCTTCTACCGCGCCGGCTGGCATGCGGCCCGGGCGCGCACCGGCAACATGGACCTGCTGGTGGCGCTGGGCACCAGCGCGGCCTTCGGCCTGTCGCTGTGGCTCTGGTGGCGCTCCGCCACCGGCGAGCATGCCGGGCACGGTGCCATGCCGCACCTGTACTTCGAGGCCTCGTCGGTGGTGATCACGCTGGTGATGCTCGGCAAGTGGCTCGAGGCGCGCGCCAAGCGCCAGGCCACGTCGGCCATTCGCGCGCTGCAGCAACTGCGCCCCGAGATCGCCCACCTGGTCGGTGCGCGCGGCAAGGAAAGCGACGTGCCGCTGGCCGAGGTGATGGTGGGCGACCGCCTCGCGGTGCGGCCCGGCGAACGCGTGCCGGCCGATGCGCTGGTGGTCGAAGGGCAATCCGAAGTCGATGAATCGATGCTCACCGGCGAGCCGCTGCCCGTGGCCAAGGGCCCGGGCGACGCGCTGACGGGCGGCGCCGTGAACGGCGACGGCCGCATGGTGGTGGAGGTGCGCGCGGTCGGCGCCGAGAGCGTGCTGGCGCGCATCATCCGGCTGGTCGAGGACGCACAGGCCGCGAAGGCGCCGATCCAGCGGCTGGTCGACAAGGTGGCGGCCGTGTTCGTGCCGGTGGTGCTGGTGATTGCGCTGGCCACGCTGGCGGGCTGGCTGGTGGCGGGCGCCGGCATCGAGACGGCGTTGATCCACGCCGTGGCGGTGCTCGTCATTGCCTGCCCCTGTGCCCTGGGCCTGGCCACGCCGGTCGCGGTGATGGCGGGCACGGGCGTGGCGGCGCGCCACGGCATCCTGATCAAGGACGCGCGCGCCCTGGAGATCGCGCACCGCGTGGACACGGTCGCGTTCGACAAGACCGGCACCTTGACGGTGGGCCGCCCGGTGCTCACGGCGCTGGTGCCGGCGGTGTTACTGAGGGGTGCTTCGATCGGCGAAGACGAATTGCTGGCCACTGCCGCCAGCCTGCAGAGCGGCAGCGAACACCCGCTCGCCAAGGCGGTGCTGTCGGCCGCGGCGCAGCGCCACGTGCAGGTGCCCGCGCTGGGCGCGATGCAGGCATGGCCGGGCCGCGGCGTGCGCGGCGATGTGGCCGGCACCCACTGGGCGATTGCCAGCCTGCGCTGGTGCCGCGAGCTCGACGCCATGCCCGACGAGGCCGAGGTCGACCGCCTGCAGTCGCAGGGCGCGACGGTCTCCGCGCTGCTGCGTTTCGACGAGGCGGGCGCCGCGCATGTGCAAGCCTTGCTGGCATTCGCCGACGAGCCGAAGCCGCAGGCCGCGCAAGCCGTTCGCGCGCTGCGTGCGCGCGGCTTGCGCGTGGTGATGATCTCGGGCGACAACCTGCGCGCGGCGCAGGCGATGGCGGCGCGCCTGGGCATCGATGCCGGCGACGTGCGCGCCGACGTGCTGCCGGCCGACAAGGCCGCGCAGGTCAGCGCCTTGAGGAAGAACGGGCACGTCGTCGCGATGGTCGGCGACGGCGCCAACGACGCGCCGGCCCTGGCCGCGGCCGACGTCGGCATGGCGATGGCGCCTTCGGGCGGCGGCACCGACGTGGCGATGGAAGCGGCCGGCATCACGCTGATGCGCGGCGACCTTGCGCTGGTGGCGCAGGCCTTCGAGCTGTCGGCGCGCACGGTGGCGAAGATCCGCCAGAACCTGTTCTGGGCCTTTGCCTACAACGTGGCCGGCATCCCGCTCGCGGCCTTCGGCCTGCTGAGCCCGGTGGTGGCCGGTGCGGCGATGGCGTTGTCGAGCGTGAGCGTGATGGCCAATGCGCTGCTGCTGCGGCGCTGGAAGCCCTGATGTTGTCGCGGCCGGCTGTTCAGTCGAACAGGCGTGCCATCACGTACTCGTCGACATAGTCCGCGTCGCCGGCGCGCTTGTAGAACTTGCGCAGCGTGCCTTCGCGCTCGAAGCCCAGCTTGTCGTAGAAGCGCAGCGCGGTCGCGTTGTCGCTTTCGGCGAAGAGCTCGATGCGCTTGACGCCGGCCGCCTTCAGCGTGTCGATGGCCTCGGTGACCATGGCCCGCGCGATGCCCTGGCCATGGAAGGCCGGGTCGACCGCCAGCGTGCCCAGGCAGGCCACATGCTGCACGCGGCCGGGGTAGCGAACGGCGCGGTAGAAGCCGGCGATCCTGCCTTCGTGTTCGTAGACGTAGAAGGAGCCGCCGCCGAGCAGCTCCCGGTAGATGGCGCGGAAGTCTTCCAGCGGCATCGGGTCGTAGCCCAGGAAGGGAACGACCTTCTCGTGCATGTAGAGGGCGAAGACGCTGTCGATGTCCTGCGGTGTGGCCAGCCTGCGCATGGTGGGAGCTTCCGGGGGAGGGAGGCGCCGAGCATAGCGAGGCTCAGGCAAGGATCAAGTCAGCAGCCACGCGGAAAGCGCGAGCAGCGCGAGCTGCGCGCCCCACGCCCATCGCAGCCGCAGCTTCGCGTCGAGCACCGCGCCGAGGGTCCAGAAACCGCCGACCGCCAGTGCGAGCAGCGCCAGGCCGGTGTGGAACGCCAGGTCGTCGGCGCGCCACAGGAAGGCCAGCGTCACGCCGACCCAGCTCGCGAAATGCACCGAGGCCGATGCCGCTTGCACGCGTGTCAACGCCGGGCCGTGGAGCTGCCTGGCTTCTTCCATCGAGAACGGCGCATCGGGGAAGCGCGCCGCCACGTCGGCCGGGCGCCAGCCGGGCGGCTTGAACCACACGGCGGCCTTGTCCCGCCAGCGCCGCGTGTGCCATGCGTCGCGCAGCAGCGGCAGGTACGGCCCGAGGATGGCGCGCACCGGGTCGAAGCTGGCCAGTGCCTTGCGCGTGCCGTAGACGCAGGGCTCCTTCTCTTCGGCGAAGGTGCCGAACAGGCGGTCCCACACCACCAGCATGCCGCCGTAGTTGCGGTCGAGGTAGCCGTCGTTCACCGCGTGGTGCACGCGGTGGTTCGAGGGCGAGGAGAACACGCGGTCGAACCAGCCGAGCTTGCCGATGTGCTCGGTATGGATCCAGAACTGGTAGACCAGCACGATCAGCCCCGCCAGGCCGAACTGCTCGGGCGGCACGCCCACCACCGCCATCGGCAGGTAGAAGGCCCAGCCCAGGAAGGCCACGGTGCTCTCCTGCCGCAGCGCGGTGGAGAAGTTGAAGTGCTGGCTCTGGTGATGCACCGAGTGCGCGGCCCAGAACACGGCCGACTCGTGGCCCGCGCGGTGCAGCCAGTAGTCGAAGAAGTCGAACAGCAGCACGGCCACGATCCAGCCGATGGCGCCGTCCCAGAAGTCGGGCCGGGTCCAGACCGCGACCAGCGGATAGACCATCGCGTACAGGCCGATCTGGAACAGCTGCGTGCACACCGCGAGCGCCTGGCTCAGCAGGCCCTGGCTCAGGCTGCCGAGCGTGTCGCCGAAGCGGTAGCTGTTGCGCCGCCGCAGCCACCCCCAGGCGAATTCGCACGCCATGAGCAGCGCGAACACGGGCACCACGAGAACGACCAGCCGATGCACCGTGTTCGTTTTTTCAGGAAGCGTTCAGCGAATCTTCAGTCTTGCCGCGTCGTCAGTCCTGGCGGCCGGCCACGATCACCGCGTTGGTGCCGCCGAAAGCGAAGGAGTTGGACAGCGCATAGCGGATGCCCTTGGCCTCGCGCGCCTCGCCCTGGACGAAGTCGAGATCGAAGGCGGCGTCGGGCGTCTGCAGGTTCGCGATGGGCGGCAGCGTTTCGCGGGCCAGCGCGCGCAGCGTGGCGATGAGTTCGATCGCGCCGCCGCCGCCGAGCACGTGGCCGTGGATGGCCTTGGTGGCGCTGACTGGCACGGACTTGCCGAACACCTCGCGGATCGAGGCGGCTTCCGCGGCGTCGCCGGCCGAGGTGGCCGTGCCGTGCGCGTTGATGTGGCCGATGTCCGAGGCCTCCAGGCCCGCGTCGCGCAGCGCGGCACGCATGGCGCGCACCTGGCCCGCGGTGTCGGGGTTGGTGATGTGCGTGCCGTCGCAATTGGTGGCGTAGCCCGCGAGCACGAAGGGCGCCGCTTCGGCGCCGCGTGCAGCGGCATGCGCCTGCGATTCGAGCACCAGCGCGGCCGCGCCTTCGCCGATGGCAAAGCCCGCGCGGTCGCCCGAGAACGGACGGCAGGCCGAAGCCGGCGCGTCGGCCGGCGGCGTGGCCATTACGCGCATGGCGTTCCAGCTGGCCAGTACGCCAGGCGTGAGCATGGCGTCGTGGCCGCCGACGATGGCCACGTCGATCCAGCCGCCGCGGATGGCGCGCATGGCCTCGCCGATGGCCACGGCCGAGGAGGCACAGGCGCAGGCGTAGGCAATGGCCGAGCCGCGCGCGCCGAAGTGCAGCGCGAGCTCCGCCACGGCGGCGTTGGGCATCACGGTGAGCACGGTGGTCGGGCGCATGCGGCGCTGTTCGCCGTAGAGCGCGCTGGTGGTGTTGTCGAAGGTGCCGGCGCCCGCGAGGCCGCTGCCCCAGAAGACGCCGAGGCGGTCGCGGTCGAGGCTGTCGAGGTCGAGCCCGGCTTCGGACGCGGCATCCTGCGCGGCGGCCAGCGCCATGGCGGTGCCGCGGTCCAGCGGCAGGCGCGAGGTGCTGCGCACGCCGTTCGAGTCGAACTCGCAGGCGGCGACGGCGAGCTGCACCGTGTCCATGCCCTTGATCTCGAGCGCCTGCGCGCGCACGGCCGAGCGGCCCGCGAACAGCGCATCGTCGAAGGCCTCGACGGTGCGGCCGATGGGGGTGATGAAACCAATGCCGCTCACGCGCACCGGCGCGGAGGCGGCGCGCGCGGCCGAGGCGGCGAGAACGGCGTGGGCGGCACCGCTGCTCATGCGGTGGCTTCGGCCGGTTGGATGGACTGGGCGGATGCAGCCGCGGGCGCAGCGGCACCGCTGGCGCTTTCGGCGTCGATCACCTCGCACAGGCGCTGCAGCGTGATGCCGGCTTCGCGCGGGTCGAGCCGGTCTTCCGGAATGCGCAGGTGGAAGGCGTCTTCCACGGCGAAGACGAACTCCATCAGCGCGAGGGAGTCGAGGCCGAGGTCCGACAGCGCGGTGGCCGGCGAGATGGCCGAGCGCTCGACGCGGAAGTCGGTTTCCAGGATCGTGGCGATGCTGTTGAAAGTGGGCGAAGAGGAGACGGAAGAAGACATGGAGATGTTTTCCTTTCAGGCGATGTCGAACGTGTGCGGAGGGTTCAGGCGTACAGCGGATGCTCGGGCATCGTGCCATGCGCCACCGCATCGGCGAACGACACTGTTTCGCGCACAACCTGTTGACGGTCGTTGTCGATGGTGATCATGTGGTAGCTGTTGGCGACCACCACCGTTCGGAATGCGCGGCAGCGAAGGCCGCGCGCGAGGATGTCGAGATTGGCCACGCTGGCCACCTCGTCCTGCTGGGCATGCAATGCGAGCACGTTGGCGCATTGCACGTTGTTGAGGTTGCGCCGCACATGGCGAATGAGCCGGTCGTGCTCGCGCAGGTGGCCCACGCCGATCACCGAACTGCCGGCGCGCGAGACCTTGCGGTGGCGCAGCTCGCGCTCGATCCAGGCGCGCACACGTTCGTTCTTCACGCCGTAGGGCGGGCGTTCGCGGTATTGCCACAAGCGCCCCAGCGGCGTGTAGAAAGCCAGCGGCAGCAGGAACTGCGTGCGCGGAATGGCCCAGCCGTCGAAGCGCAGCGTGGTCGACATGAGCACCAGCGCGTCGACCTCGGCACCGCAGCGGATGGCCGCGCCGAGCGCCAGCGACGAGCCGGCCGAGATGCCGACCAGCATCACGCGGTCGTGCTGCGCGCGCAGCGCCTTCACCTGGGCCTGGATCGCGTCGAGCCAGCGCTCGTACGGCGCGGCGCGCTGCAGCGGCGCGTTCGCGTCGAACGAGTAGCCTTCGATCGTCATCGGGTGCACCGCGTAGCCACGGCTGCGCAGCGCCGACTGCACGGTCAGCAACTCGTCAGGCGTGCTGCACAAACCATGCAGCAGGACCACCGCGGTGCGCTGCACCTCGGGCGGGACGATGCTCAACTGATCGGAGGGTTCGCGTGCACTCATCGGGCGGCACGGGCCATGAAAGTGGCCCGTGTTTCGTGTGGCTGTCGTATGCTCATGTGGCGTTTATCGCTTGGAGCGACTGACCGGCCGCTGACCCGTCGATCGCAATGGCAGACCCTCTCCAACCATTCAAAAAATACCATGCGAATCCTGCTTGTCGAAGATGACGCCGTGCTGCGCGACGTGATGCTGCGCAGCCTTGCGGATGCGGGCCATCGCGTCGACGTATCGACCAACGTCGAGGATGCCGACCACCTGTGGCGCGTGCAGCCTTTCGACGCCGTGCTGCTCGACCTCAACCTGCCCGCCACCGCCAGCCCCACCAGCGGCCTTGCGAGCGGCCTCACCGCGCTGCGCCAGGCGCGTGCGCGCGGCGACCGCACGCCCGTGCTGGTGCTCACCGCGCGCGGGCGCACCGAGGAGCGCATCGCCGGCCTCGATGCCGGCGCCGACGACTACCTGGGCAAGCCCTTCGACCTGGCCGAGGTCGAGGCCCGCCTGCGCGCGCTGGTGCGCCGCGCCAAGGGCACCGAGGACATCGTGCTGCTCGGCCAGCTCAAGCTCGACCGCAAGGCGCGGCGCTTCTCCACCACGGGCGGCCCGCTCGACCTGCCGGCGCGCGAGTTCGAGGTGCTGTGGGAACTCATGAGCCCGCCGGGGCGCACGGTGAGCAAGCGGGCGCTGTCCGACAAGCTCTCGAGCTTCGACGAATCGCTGGGCGACAACGCGCTCGAAGCCTTCATCTCGCGCCTGCGCAAGAAGCTGCAGGGCTCGGGCGCGAGCATCCGCACGCTGCGCGGCATCGGCTACCTGCTCGAGGCCGAGGTGTGATCCGCGCGTGACCGAGCCGACGAAGACAGAGCAGCCAGCCACGCCGGCAGCGCGCGCGGGGGGAAGGGCGAAGGGGGCGAAGGGGGCGAGGGGGACGGGCGCGCGCCCGGCACCGTCGCTCACGCGGCGCGTGCTGCGCAACGTGCTGGTGCCGCTGGCGCTCACGTGGATGGTCGGCGCGGTCATCGCGCTGGTCATCGCCAACTACTTTTCCGAACAGGCCTTCGACCGCGGCATGCTCGACGACGCGTACGCGCTCTCGGCCAACGTGCAGGCGGGCGAGCGGGGCATCGAGCTGCTGCTGACGCCGCGCGAGGTGGCGACCGTGCTGTTCGACCAGGTCGACAAGGTGTACTTCGCGGTGCAGCGGCTCGACGGCACGCTGATCTCGGGCCAGGCCGGCCTGCAGGCGCCGCTGCCGGCCGACGGCGCGCGCTATCGCTTCGCCGACATCGACTATGAGGGCAGCACGCTGCGCGCCGTGGTGCTCGAGCACGACGCCGAGCCCGACATCAGCATGCCCTACCGCGTGATCATTGCGCAGACCACGCTGAGCCGGACCGCGCTGGTGCGCCAGCTGCTGGGCTATGCGCTGGCGCCGCAGATCGTGCTGCTGATCCTGCTGGCCGTGTGGCTCTGGTACGGCATTCGCAGCGACCTGCGCCCGCTCGGCGAGCTGCAGCGCGCGCTCGACCGGCGCGACGTGCACGACCTGTCGCCGGTGTCGGTGGCGCAGACTTCGCGCGAACTGCAGCGCCTGGGCAACGCGGTGAACTCGCTGTTCGAGCGCCTCGGCCACAGCGTGCAGGCGCAGCGCGAGTTCGTGGGCAACGTGGCGCACGAGCTGCGCACGCCGCTGGCGGGCATTCGCGCGCTCGCCGAGTACGGGCTGGCGCAGCACGACACCGCCGTGTGGCGCGAGCAGCTCGAGCGCGTGTCGGAGCGCCAAGGCCGCGCCAGCCACCTGATCGACCAGCTGCTGGCGCTGGCGCTGGCCGAAGAGGCGCGCGCGGGGCTGGAGCGCGTGCCGGTGCGGCTCGACGTGCTGGCCGAGCAGACCGTGCTGCGGCACCTCGCCAAGGCCGACGCGCGCGGTGTCGACCTGGGGGCGCGCGGCCTCGACGACGGCGTGGTGGTGCTTGCGAACGAGGCGCTGGTCGAGGGCATCCTCGACAACCTGATCGACAACGCGTTGCGCTACGGCGGGCGCACCATCACGGTGGAGCTGTCGGGCCATACGCTGAGCGTGATCGACGACGGGCCCGGCATTCCCATCGAGGCGCGGCGCGACCTCATGCAGCGCTGGGCGCAAGGGCCGGAAGGTCAGAAGCTGGGCCAGGGCTCGGGCCTGGGGCTGTCGATCGTGTCGCGCTATGCGGAGCTGCTGGGGGCGGAACTGCGGCTGGAAGCGGCGGAGCCGACGGGGCTTCGCGCGAGCGTGGCGTTCGGCGAGGCCGCGTAGCGCTGCTGTCTTGCGCCTTCCCCTCTCGGGGAAGGTTGGGATGGGGGCAGGCCTTTGCTCTGATAAGGCGCCGCGTTGGGTTGGAGGCCGCTGTGCCCCCACCCCGCCCTCCCCCGGAAGGGGAGGGAGAAAGAAAGAAGAAACTACAGGGCCGTGCCCTGGTGAAACACCATGCGCCAGCGGCCGTGCCGGCGCTTCCACAGCGAGCTGCGCAACGAGTCCGCGGCAGGCCTTTCGGGAATGGCTTCGCGGTGTGCGCGGTAGGTGACCAGCGCCACGTCGCTCGCCATGCGCAGCACGCGAAAGTCCGACATCGTGCGCACGGAAAAAGCCTCACCGCGCAAGGCCTCGACGATCGCGGCGCGGGTCCACACGGTGCCCGAGACGCCGAGTTCATGGAAGTCGTCGTCGAGCAGTTCCTCGAGTCGCACGGCGCTCGCGCGCACCTCGCGCAGGTGCAGCGCGCCTTCGAGTTTCAGCAGCAACGCATCGAGGGCTTCGGCCGGTGCGGCTTCGTAGAGCTCCAGCGGAAGGCCGTCGGGATCGGCGAAGAAGGTGAAGCGCCGGCCGGTGAATTCGTCGGTGCGCAAGGGCTCGACGGCAATGCCTTGTGCGGCGAGTTCGTCGGCGGCGGCCTGCACGTCGTGCACTTCGAAGGACAGGTGACGCAGGCCCTGCGCTTCAGGACGCGTGGGCCGCGCGGGCGCCTGAGGGAAGGAGAAGAGCTCGATCTGCGAGCCGTCCGGCAACGCCAGGTCGAGCTTGTGCGAGTCGCGCGCGGCGCGGTAGTTTTCGGCGACCACGCGCAGGCCCAGAACCTCGGTGTAGAAGCGCTTCGACACCGCGTAGTCGGCGCAGATGATCGCGGCATGGTGGATGCGGTCGAGCTGCATCGGAGTGGCTGCTACAGCGGCTTGCGAAGGTAGACACGCGTGCGGCCGTCGAGCGACTCGCGCCTGTATTCGACATAGCCGATGCGCTGGTAGAGCGCGAGGTTCTCGGTCATCTTCTCGTTGGTGAAAAGATAGACCGACGCATGGCCTTGCCGCAGCGCCTCGCGCTCCGCCAGTTCGAGCAACGCGCGTCCGAGGCCCGTGCCCTGGTGCCGCGGCAGCACGGCGATCACGTCGATCAGGAAGCCTTCGCCGGTCACGTCGAGCAGCAACGCGGCCACGGTCTCGCCGTGCAGTGTGGCGACCCACACCTGCGCGTGGGCAATGGCCTCGCCGTAGTCGCGTGTCATCGGCCGCGGCATGACGCCCAGGCGCGGGATGTAGATGCGGAAGGCCTCCGCGGCACAGGCGGCGACGGCGGCCGTGTCGGGCGCCTCGGCGCGCCGCAAGGTCCATGGATGCGCGGGTGTCGTCACTCGAACTCCACCTCGCCTTCGATCTCCACCGGGAGGTTGAACGGCAGCTCCGCCATGCCCACGGCACTGCGCGCGTGCGCGCCGACGTCGGGGCCGAAGAGTTCGAGGATGAGATCGGAGAAACCGTTGATGACGGCGGGCTGCCTGTCGAAGCCCGGTGCGCTGGCGACCATGCCGAACACGCGCGTCCACGCGGTGATGCGGTCGAGATCGCCGAGCGCGCGCTGCAGGCTGCCGAGCATCGCCAGCGCCGTGAGCCGAGCGGCCGCGTAGCCTTGCTCGACGCTCAGCTCGCGGCCCAGCTTGCCGAGCGGCGCGGCGATGGTGCCGTCGGCGTTGAGCGGGCCGTGGCCCGAGACGATCGCGCGGCGGCGGATGACGCGCACGAACTGGAACGGAAGGACGACGCCGGGCGGTGGCGTCACGGGCGGCGGGAGGACGAGGCCCAGGGCGGCGAGGCGTTCGGTGATGCGGGGCATGGTGTCGGTGTTCGTGCGTGCGGGGTGCGAAGTGCGTGCATTCGTTCGAAGGGAACACCGAGGGTAAGCGCGGACTGCCCCCGAGGCAATCCGGCACGCGGCGCTTCAGCGCGCGGAGCGCGGCTGCAGCCGGATGTTCGAACCGTCCATCTGGTCGACACGCCCGAAGGTGCTGCCGGCGCTCATGTCCACCTTCTGCTGCGTGGCCTGCGTACCGTGGAAGTCCAGCTTGCCGGTGATGCGGGTGCCGGAAATCTCGAGATCGGCAACGCGGCTGTTGGACATGTTGGCACGCATGATCTGGTTGT
>NZ_FOWL01000006.1:0-47849 GCF_900115445.1 Variovorax sp. OK605 | reverse complement strand
GAAGACGACGGTGTCGATCTCTATCGACTGGATGCCGCCGGCATAGGCCTCGAAGATCTTCCTGCCGTTGCCCAGGATCTGGCTGTTGCGAATGCGCAGGCCGCTGGCCTGCTTGACGTAGGCGTTGATGTAGCCACCCTTGATTCTTTCCATGGTCACGTCGCCTTTGACGGTGGCGTCGCGCAGGTCGAGATACTCCAGCACCGTGTCGCGAACCGTGAGCGACACAAGCGTGGCCGGCCTCATGTCGAACTTTCCGAAAAGCTTCGATCGTTCGATCAGCACCTCGGAGCCACCTCCGTCCTTGCTGACGCTGCAATCGACATCGATGAATTCGCAGTCGACGATGGTGTGCCTGGTCTCGCTCACTACATTCGTCCATTTCATCTTGCAGCGCGTGAACTCGGTTTCTCCGTACGACCCCATGCCGCCCCAACGGTTCGGATCGGTTTCCGTACCGATGAAGATGCAATCGGAAAACCTGACACCGTTGCTACCAGTACCTCCGACCACGACGGTGTTCGCCTTGGCCAGGCAACGCTGGAAGTCGACGTTTGTCAGTTTTCCGAAGTTGAATATCCCGGCGAATCGGCAACCTTCAAACGCAACGGATTCCATGTCGGCCTTGATCTCGTAGGCACCGACGAAATCGCAGTCGATGAACTTGAGGTTGCGCCACAGGAGGCCGTCGAAAACAGTGCCGCTCAACACCACGCCGCGAATCTCGAGTGGCGCGTCGCCGGCCTCCCTGGTGCGCAGTTCAGGGTCTTGGAGGTAGTCGAACTTCTTTCCCAGCGTGCGTACGTTGTTCTTGACCATGGCGAATCCGGTGGTGAATGCAGCGCTTGCTGCGAGAGAGATGGAGGCACGCAGAACCGAGCGCCGTTGCATGTACATGCTGTTCTCTATGTTGTCTTCGGCTTCTTGCCGGTAATGGCTTCCAGTGCAGAGACGTAGCCGCTGTTCTCGCAGTACGTTGCCAGAAACTTCCAGTCGGGAACCTCCCCTCGTTCTTGCCGCCTTCGAACGGCGTGCCTGTCTGCGAAGTGAACATCAGGGGTAAGCGCGGACTGCTCCTGAGGTAATCCGGTCCGGCGCACTTCAGCGCGTGGAGCGCGGCTGCAGCCGGATGTTCGAACCGTCCATCTGGTCGACGCGCCCGAAGGTGCTGCCGACGCTCAGGTCCACTTTCTGCTGCGTGGCCTGCGTACCGTGGAAGTCCAGCTTGCCGGTGATGCGGGTGCCGGAAATTTCGAGATCGGCAACGCGGCTGTTGGACATGTTGGCACGCATGATCTGGTTGTCCTTCAGCACGAGGCGCTGCGTGTGGAGATAGCTCGCGTCAAGTGTCGGGATGGTCGAGTTCCGGATGTCGATCGACTGGCTGATGTTCGAGATCCGGTCGGCGCTCTTGAGCGAGAAGCCGCCCGCGATGGTCACGGGTTCGGAAGAGAGGTCGCCGCCGAAGACGACGGTGTCGATCTCTATCGACTGGATGCCGCCGGCATAGGCCTCGAAGATCTTCCTGCCGTTGCCCAGGATCTGGCTGTTGCGAATGCTCAGGCCGCCGGCCTGCTTGACGTAGGCGTTGATGTAGCCGCCCTTGATTCTTTCCATGACCACGTTGCCTTTGACGGTGGCGTCGCGCAGGTCGAGATTTTCCAGGATGGTGTCGTGGAGAGTGAGCGACTGCAGATCACTGGCAACCATGCCGAAACTGCCGCGCAGCTTGGAATGCTTGATGACCACGACCGCCGATTCATGGCTCATGCCGCTGTTCGCGGCGCTGTCGGTCCAGATACCCACGTCTTGCGTTTCGCATCTGTCCATCACGATCTGCTTGTAGCCGGCAAGGTCGAACCACTTTGCCTTGCAGTCGACAAAAGTGGCATCGCCTCTGCTGCCGATACCACCCCAGTTGTTCGGATTCGGATCTGTACCGACAAACACACAGGTCTCGAAGCGGATGTCGGAACTCCCACTGAAGTCGATCACGTTGCTTTGCCCACCGGCTTGACAGCGCACAAAGCGAATCGACGTCGCAATGCCCCAGTTGATGATTCCTGCGAATCGACAGTTCTCGAAGATGCAATTCCGTAGCTCACTGAGCTTGATTTCGTAGCCGCCCACGAAGTTGCAGTTCACGAATTTGATGTTGTGCCACGCGACGTCGTGAAAGTTCGCGCCACTGACTTCTGCGCCATCGACCAGCAGTTGCGAGTTTCCCGTTTCATTTTGTCGAAGTGCTGGATCGCGCAGGTAGTCATAGGTCTTCCCAAACGACCGGATGTTTTTCTTGTCGACCATGGAATATCCAAAAAGAAGAGGTGAGAACGATGCCAATGCAGCTGCAGCAGATAGAAGAGAGCGGCGGTTCATTGCGTTTCCCCTGATTCACTTTTCGCCGTCTGGATTGATGGCCTCCTTGGACTGCACATACCCCTTGCCCTTGTAGTTTTCCGCCAGAAACTTCCAGTCGGGAACCTCCCCTCGTTCTTCCGCCGGCCTGCGAAAGAACCACTTCGAAGTCCCCGTCGCACGGTAGTCCATGCCCCCGCCCTTGAGCACCGTACCGAACACGCCGATCTCCAGCGGAAACATCCACGGGTCCGTGCAATCCATGTCCTTGCTCCAGTCGTCCTTGCCGACCTGGGGCTGCTTGAGCAGCACTTCGCAGAATGCCTGCACGGTGACTGCGCCGTCGCCCAGGGCCCGTGTCAGCACGGCATGGTCCTCGGGCTTGAACGTGACGGAAGGGGCCTTGGGGTCTGCATCGAAGGCGGTCGTCAGCACATGCCATTGCTTCACGACGCGTTTCTCCTCGTCCATGCCGCCTTCGAACACCCAGAACCTGACGCCTGCGATGCATGACAGCCTGGCCACGGTCGTGCTCAGCGCCAGCGGCACCGTCCATCCAGCCTGTATGAGTTGCGTCGGCGTGAAAGCCAGGGGCGTCTCGATGCCCTTGTCCGGGTGCCGGCTCATCACGGCCATGTAGTCCAGCGCCACCGCAAGGCGGGGCTTCTCGTTGAGCGGCGCACCGGCGCTTCGGCGCGAGCGCTGTGTCGTGACCTGGGTGATGGCGCCGGTCGCCGGGTCCAGCAGCGTGCCCGAGGGTGGGCGCAAGGTCCAGCCGTCGAGTTCGTTGTCGAGGTTCTGCTTGCCGACCGGTCCGCCGCTGCTGCTGACGATGAAGCGCGTGCGCTGGCGTGCCGGGGCTTTCACGGTCTCGCTGCGGATGCCGGGGTCCACGGCATTCGTGACCTGGATCATGCGGGCGCCGCTGGAGGGTTGGCACCACGCGACGCTGTAGACGCCGCTGCGATGGCTGTGGCCGCTGAAGTGCCAGTCCACCGCGGTCTCGGGCGTTGCGCTGCCGGCATTGCCACCCTCGACATTCACGAAGCGCTCGAAATAGGCGTCCTGGTTGATCTCGCAGGTGCCGGTGTTGACCTGGTTGAAACCGGGCTGCCCGCGAAGGGGCGCGCCCAGGGGACTGCTCGAAGGAACGAAGCGCGCTTGCGCGGACGCCGTGGAGTAGGGCAGCGGTTCGTCGTAGTTGATGATGGTGAAGTGCGTCGCCACCGTGAGGCTGGCGCCCGGGCTCGCACGCTTGTGGTTCTGGGCCTGGCCCAGCAACTGCAGCTGCCTGGTGCTGAAGGACTGGGTCGCGCGCGGCAGGATGCCGGTGCCTTGCCGGTCGGTCGTGGTGACAGCCACGCCGCTCACCGTGAGGTTCTTGAAGTTCTCGCCTTGCCCCCAGCCCAGCGCCGCGATCACCTGCATCGCGGGACCGGGCCGGTCGGGCTCGACGCCCAGCGCGATCAGCACGTCCTCCAGCGGCGTGAACAGGGTGTGGAACCAGTCGTAGTTCTCGGTCCGGTAGTTGTTGCCGGTCAGCGCTTGCGCATAGGTGGGGCCGTACGCCAGCGTGGCCTCGTAGATGCTCATGTTGTGGTCGGCCGAGATGCCTTCGTTGGCCTTGTTGTTGTGCCACTGGCTGGCGCTGTCGAAGTTCTTGTACGTCTGCGCCAGGTCCTCGATATGCAGGTTCTTGTTGCTGTTGACCACGCGGCGTCCGATCTCGGCCATGGGGCCGATCCGGCTGGACGGGTGCGGGCCGCCGCGCGTGCGGACGGTGGCGGTGGGGCGGAAGGCGCGTTCCCTGCCCCAGCCATCGGGGTCCAGCGTGTCGGTGGTGTCCTCGAGCACGCCCATGGCGGCGCCCCAGTCGTTGATGCGCGGGCTGATGCCGTAGGGCACCGCGTAGGCTTCGTGGTTGCCGCTGGTCATGAAGACAGGCAGCTTGAGCTCGTTGTAGGCGTAGCGCACCAGGCTGAAGGCCAGCATGTCGTCCTGCCCGCGCGGATACAGCCCCGGCGTGTTGAAGTGGTTCAACACGTTGAACTTCTTCCATTGCTCGCCGATGCCGTCGCCGACGAGCCGGGGGTCGATGTTGCGGTTGAAGTCGATCAGGTCGCCGGTGAAGAGCAGCGCGGTGTCGGGCTTCCTGCCGGCACCGATCTTGTCGAAGAGCGCCTTGAGCGCATTGAAGCTGTTGCACACGCGCGCGCCGACCGCGGGCCCTTCGAAGCTGCCGCTGTCCTCGATGACGCGCGCGGGCGACTTGGCCAGCGCGTTGTGCCGCACGTTGATGTGCACGTCGCTCAGGTGCGCGAGCTTCAGCGGCGCGTTGCCGGACAGCCGGATGACCGGGTGCCACGCCGCCAGGCGCTGCGAGGCATCGAGGGCCAGCGTGCGGGCCTTCTGCGCCGTCTGCGCCACGTCGTATTCCACCAGGCTGGTTTCCTTGCCCCGGGGCGCGCTGCCGGTGTTCGCGGGCTGGTGCCGGTGGCGCGGGTCGTCGACCTGGGCTGCAAGGAAGGACTCGACCAGCAGGTCCTGCGAATGCACCGTGCCGGCCGCGCACAGCGTGGGCAGGTTCTGCTTTTGCTGCGGCGTGGGTTCGACCATCCAGGCGAAGCTCCTGAAGCTGTCGGTCGCGGGCTGCACGGCGAGCTTGTCGATGTCGAGTTCGACCTCGTAGACGTGGCCGCCCGTGAAGCCCGAGGCGGTGTATGCGCCGACGGCCTGCGGGCTGAGCGTGGCGAAGACCTCGCCCTTCTGGTTGTAGATGAGCGCACCGGCTTCGAACCTGGCGACCCGCCAGACCTTGATGGCGCTGCGGGCCTTGGCGCAGTCCGCGCCGTCGCCGGTCAGCGCGCCCACGCGGATGTCGGTCTCGGGCTTGGTGCCGGTCATGCCGACCAGGCGCAGGTGGCGCGCCACGGTGGCCGCGGCGGTCTGCTCTTCGTCGCCGTCCATCGAGACGAGCTCGGCGCGCTTGTCCTGCGTGAACCGCCGGCCGCGGCTGTTGGCCACGCCGAGCGCCGACGTGGCGATGAAGAGGCTGCACCTCTTCTGGCCGGAGGCGATCAGCAGCGGCGTGCCGAGGCTGGGGTAGAGGATCACGGCCACTTGCTGCGCGGGGTCGCTGCAGTCGCACACCGATGCGCCGTTGCTGGGTTCGTTGGCCATGGTCAGCAGGCGCCGGGGCCGGCGCCGGGCAGGGACGCCGCGGCCGACGAGCTGATGGCGGCGAGAAGGACGCTGGACTGCGCGTCGTAGAGCCGGGCCAGCATGGCGTCGCGGTCCTGTGTCCACTCTTGCTGCACGGGCAGGGGCACGCGTGCCAGGACCTCGCGCAGATCGAGAGGGGCGGGCGCTCCCGACAGCGTGTCCAGAAAGCCGGGATGGGCGTGGAAGCGGGCGTGCGTGAGCAACGCCTGGCGGCAGGCCTGTGCCTTGTTGTGCCAGCCCGTGAGCCCCGCGCGATGGGCGAATGCCAACGCGGCCTGCGCGATCTGCCTGCGAAGCGATGGATGCATCTGTGCGAGGCGGTTCGCTGCGTTCGGGTTCGAGGTTTCCAGCTCTTCGGCGAGCAGGGCGACGACGAGATTCGCTTCGCCGGCCTTGTCCATGGCCTGGACCCATTCGGCGGGGAGTTCGAGCGCGGCGTTCGAAGGGGCTGAAGGGGGCGAAGGGGGCGGAGGGGCCGGAGGGGCGATGTCGGCTGGTGCGGCGCCCTTGACGTACCGAAGCCGCGCGTCGCCGTCCCAGCCGGCCCACCACGCGAGCGGCTGGGTGAATTGCCGCTGCGCGGCGGCTGGCCAGTGCGCGAGCATGTCGAAGCCGATGCGCGGATCGAAGTAGCGCAACAGCACGGGCGATCCGTCGGGCAAGGTGCCGGACAGGAAGCCGCGCAGGTGTTCGCAGAGCTTGGGCAGGCGCAGCGGGCTGCCCAGCAGGGTCACCGCCTGGGCCGCGGCCTGGTGCGCGAGCGAGCGGCGCAGCGACGCGGAAGGGGCCGTTGGCATCTCGATGAGCCATGGCCCGATGTCGGCCATCTCGGCTTCGGGCGTCTGCATGAACAGGCGCTCGGCGACGAGCTCGTGCATCGCGACCATGTGGCTGACGGCACCTTCCTCGCATTGCCCCGCACTGACCAGCGCATAGTGGCGCATGGGCATGGGCAGGGCTTGCGCCGGTCTCGTCGTTCGTTCGGCACAGAGCAGCCGGTCGATCTGCGCCAGCATGGACCGAAGCAGCACGGCTTGGAACCTGGCGCTTGCGATGTCCACGATGCCGGGGGATGACAGCGCGTTGCTGTTGTTGTTCGTCATGTCACTCCCGCGGCGCGGCGGCCGTTGCGCGGCGCATCGCACGCTTCATGCACTCCCGGCACACCTTCTGCGCGGAGGGCCCGGGTCGGCTGTCGGGCCCCGGCGTCGCATGCATCGCGGCATGCTCGAACCACGTGCCCAGCGTGCCGTGCCGGATGCCGCCTTCGCTCCATTCGCTGAAGCTGGTGCCGCCGTTGATCGTGACCTTCTTCTTGCCGGTGATGTAGACCGTGTCTTCGGTGCTGACGATGTCGAAGTCCTTCATGGCTGTCGCTTCAATCGCGTCGTCTTGCGCTTCGATGCGGATGTCGCCTTCCGATGCAAAGGCCTTGATGCCGCTCTTGAGCGTGAAGATGCGCATGCCTTCGGCGACGCTTGCGAGGATGCGTCTGGCCGAGCTGATGGAGGTGTGGCCGCCGCTCGTGAGCTGCGTGTGGGCACCGGTGTGGCTGTGCGCGCTTTCCGTCGCGGTGATCGCGATGCCCGCGGGACTGGCGAGCACGAGATGAGGTTCGGCCAGTTCGGGGAAGCTGCCTTCGGCCTTGCCGCTCCCCTGGCCCTTGAGCGCTTCGTTCTGCTGCTTGACGGCCTTGGCGACGGTGGCCTGGTCGTCTTCCCTGTCCTGGGCCTTGGCGGTCTGAGCCGCTGCTGCAAGGCCTTCGATCTGCTCGCGTGCCTGCGTGAGGCGCTGTACGGTCTCGCCCATGTCCTTGGCATGGCGTGCCGCCTCCGGCCGCGCCTCGGTGGTGATGAGCAAGCCGTCCTGCGCGCGCAGCACGCCGTGCCCGTCGGTGCGCAGCTCGAACCCCTCGCCCCTGGGGTCCTTGCGACCCGCGTTGTCTTCCACCCGCGCGATGAAGCCCAGGCTCAGGCTCGAGCTCTGGTGGTCGCTCTTGAGCTGCGCCTGGATCCGGCCGTCGGTGTCGTCCATCAGCAGGTGGTTGGCGCGGCCCGCCGCGCCGTTGCCTCCGCCTTGCGTCAGCTCCCGGCTTCGGAAGCCACTCAACGCACTCTGGCCGGGCAACTCCCACGGCGGCATGTTCACCTGGTTGTGCACGCGGCCCGTGCAGATCGGCAGGTCCGGGTCGCCGGAGAGGAAGTCGACGATGACCTCCTGGCCGATGCGGGGGAGGTGGATGCCGCCCAGCTGGTTGCCCGCCCACGGTGAACTCACGCGCAGCCAGCAGCTGCTGTGCGGGTCCGTGTTGCCGATGCGATCCCAGGGGAACTGAACCTTGATGCGCCCGAGCGCGTCGGTCCAGATGTTCTCTCCGGCAGGTCCGACCACGAGCGCGATCTGCGAGCCACCCGCGCGCGGCTTGGGCTGGGTGAGTGCGGGGCGAAGGGCTTCGGTGACGGGGTGGGCCGTGAAGTCCACGCGGACCTGCCACTGCTGCTTGCGCTCGATCGCTTCCTTGGCCTGGCTGTCCTGGGCCACGTCTTCGATCAGCAAGCGGGTGGAGAGGAGCAGGTACTCGGCGTTGGCGGATTCTCTTGGGTGCTTGTGCAGCTTGAAGGTACGCCCGGGCACCATGCCTCTCAGGTTGCCGCTGGCTTCGGCCCTGGCGCCGTGCGTGCGAAGGGCCTGCATGCGCAGGACCGCCAGCAGGTTGCCTTCACTCCGAGGATCGTTGCCGGCAGCGCTGCCCGCGTTGGGTTGAACGCAGTGGCTGCCGGAATTGGAAGCGTGCCATTCGTAGACCTCGCCATCGGCATGCCCTGTGGGCCGGGGATCCTTGCGACCCACACCCAGGTCGGCTCTCGGCCGGGTGTAGTCGTAGTCCCGTGTCGCATACCTCCCGCTGGTCAGGCGGCTCGCGGGCACGAAGCTGTGGATGTACTCCGCATCGATCTTCCAGCCCGGGGCGTGGTACTCGACCTCTCGATAGGCCGCGCTGTCGGCCTGCCCATACGCCCCCATCGCATCGCAGAGCACCAGCCGGTGCTTCCCCCGCGAATGTTCGAAGTGGTAGCTGATGCCCCACTCCTGGCACAGCCGGCTGAAGAAGGCGAAGTCACTCTCGTTGAACTGGGTCTGGTAGTCGCGCACCGGGTAGGTCTCGGCCAGCCGCTTGTCGACGGGAAACGCGTAGTCCGCCAGCAGCGCATCGAGGGTCTGCACCACCGTCTGGTTCTGGAAGATCCGGCAGTCGGTGCTCAGCGTGGCCAGGTGCAGCCAGGGGCGCAACGTGAGCTTGTATTGGACGTGCCGGCCTTCTTCACCCCAGAGCGCCGCATCGGTGATCAGCGCGTTGATCTGGCGCGGACCCGAGGCGCCGTCGTCGAGTGCGATCTCGCAGCCGATCTCGCGGCCGACGAATGCATCGAGATCGAAGTCCGCGGCACCCGATGCATCGAGGTTCAATGCATCCGGCGTCTTGAGCAGCAGCTCGTACTCGAAGAGGTGGTTCAGCCCCTCATGGCCCGAGAGGCGAACGGGTGCCAGGGCGGGAGCGCCCTGGCGCATGGGTATCGCGGGAGAGCTGACCGAGAGTGTGCGCGGCATCGACGACTTCCATGACAAGGAACGAGGTCGAGGCAGTTTGCGGAGAGATCAACGCACGCACTGCAAACAATGGTCAAACCACCCGGAGGTGGCTGAAGAAATGCCACCGGGCGTGGAAAAAGTGGAGCACCCGCGGTGCCCACCTTTCCACGCCGCCGGCATCAGGCGAGTGCCGGATAGTCCGTGTAGCCCTTGGCGCCGCCACCGTACATGGTGGCCTTGTCGATCTCGTTGAGCGGTGCGTTCTCGCGCAGGCGGCGCACCAGGTCGGGGTTCGAGATGAAGGGCTTGCCGAAGGCCACGAGGTCGTCGCCTTCCTTCACGGCTTCCTCGGCCAGCGGGCGGTCGTAGCCGTTGTTCACCATCCATGCGGCCTTGCCGCCGGCTTCGCGGTAGGCGGCCTTCAGCGCTTCGTAGTCGAAGGGGCGGTCGGCGATTTCGCGCGGGCCGCCGGTGGCGCCTTCGATGATGTGGATGTACGCCAGGTTCAGCTGCGCGAGCTGCTTCACCACATAGGTGAACAGCGGCTGCGGGTTGCTGTCGTGCGCGTCGTTGGCCGGCGTCACGGGCGACAGGCGGATGCCGGTCTTGCCGCCACCCACCGCGTCGACCACGGCGCGCGTGGCTTCCAGCAGCAGGCGCGCGCGGTTCTCGATGGTGCCGCCGTAGTCGTCGGTGCGCTTGTTGCTGCCGTCCTTCAGGAACTGGTCGAGCAGGTAGCCGTTGGCGCCGTGCAGTTCCACGCCGTCGAAGCCAGCGGTCTCGACCGCGCTGCGTGCCGCCACCGCGAAGGCGTGGACGATGCCGGGGATCTCGCCGGCGTCGAGCGCGCGCGGCTCGGAGGTGTCGACGAAGCCCGGCACGCCGTCCTTGATGAGCACGGTCTTGGTCTTGGCGGTGATGGCCGATGGCGCCACGGGCTTGCCGCCATCGGGTTGCAGTTCGGTGTGCGAGACGCGGCCCACGTGCCACAGCTGCACGACGATCTTGCCGTCCTTGGCATGCACGGCGTCGGTCACGCGCTTCCAGGCGTCGAGCTGCTCGGTGCCGTAGAGGCCGGGCACGTCCGAGTAGCCCTGGCCCTGGTGGCTGATGGCGGTGGCCTCGGTGATCAGCAGGCCGGCGCTGGCGCGCTGGGCGTAGTAGGTGGTGGCGATGTCCGGAGGAATCGCGTTGGGCGACCGGTTGCGCGTGAGCGGCGCCATCACGATGCGGTTGGCGAGGTTCAGGTCGCCGGCCTGGACGGAGTCGAAGAGGGAGGACATCGTGAAAGGGAAGCAGAGTTGAAAACAGGCGAAGGCTAAGCGCCCGGCCTCAACCCTGCTGTCGCACGGTTGTCCCGATTGGTGCTAGAGGGGCAACGAAAGCCGGGCCAGTTCGGCCGGGTTCACGCGCATGGGAATGGCCAGCAGGATCTGCCCCATGCCCTTGCCCAGCGGGTCGTTGCGCAGCGAGGCCATGCCGCCGCCGCCCAGCGCCTGCTCGCAGACGAAGTTGAAGGCGCCGATGCCCGGCACGTCGTGGCGCGTGACGCGGCCCTTCACGAGGTGGGCGAGCCATTCGGCCACGCGCGCCTCGGTGAGCTGTTCGCGCAGCAGCGGCAGCAGCTCGGGGTGGCGGGCGATCACGCCGATGTTCGACGTGTCGCCCTTGTCGCCGCTGCGGGCCCAGGCGAGGCGAATGAGGGGCACTTCGACGGTGTCCGGGGCCAGGGGGGCGGCATCGGTCGCCGGGGCCTTGGCGGGCGCGGAGGGCGCCGTGGACACTGCGGGAAGGTCGCCCGCAACCGGTGCTTCGGCGCGCGGCAGCTCGATGCGCTCGCCGCCGATGTGCACGCGGGCCTCCGCCAGCGACTTGTCGAGCAGGAACGCGTACTGCCGGATCGACGGCGACACCGAGGCCCGCCCGCCGCCCGCGCCCGTGGTGCCCGGAGACCACGAGGTGCCGGCCGGCGCCACCTCGCGCGCGAACAGCTCCAGCGCGTCCTTGCGCGGGTGCGTCACCGCGAGCCGCAGCACGGCCTCGCGGATCTGCTGCGCCTGCGTCTGCGCATGCGGCCCGTAGCACGACTCCGCGCCGAGCACCTCGAGCTGCGTGCCGCTGTACGGGCCGAAGCCGTACCGGGTGAAGAGCGCACCGGTGCGCGCCAGGATCGCCTCGCCCGTGCGCCGCGCCTTGGCCACCGCGTCGAAGCCCACGATGGTCAGCTGCGCCGCCGTCTTGAAGCCGTCGACATGCGTGGCGCTGACCTTGTAGCTCGCGCTCGGCGCACGGCCGCGCGCGCCGTGCACGCGCACGCGGTGCTCGCCGGCCTGCGCGATGCGCACCTGCGTGAAGTCCGCCGTGACGTCGGGCAGCAGGTAGGCGGCGGGGTCGCCGATTTCGTAGAGCATCTGCTCGCCCACCACCGCGGGCACGAGCTTGCCGCCGGTGCCCGCGGGCTTGGTGACGACGAAGCTGCCGTCGGCCCTGCACTCGACGATGGGGTAGCCGATGTTGGGCCAGTCGGGCACGGTGTCCCAGTCGGTGTGCAGGCCGCCGGTGGCCTGGCAGCCGCATTCGATGATGTGGCCCGCGAGGCTGCCGGCCGCGAGCAGGTCGAAGTCGCCGGGCTGCCACCGGAACTCGTGCATGAGCACGCCGAGCGTCACGGCCGAGTCGACGCAGCGCCCCGTGATGACCACCTGCGCGCCCGCGTCGAGCGCGGCCTGGATCGGGCGCGCGCCGAGGTAGGCGTTGGCGGTGAGCACGCGCTCGGGCAAGGCCGCGCCGCTTTGCAGTTCGCGCACGGGCGGCTGCGACTGGCGCAGTTGCGGCAGCAGCGCGGACACGTCGTCGCCGCTCACCACCGCGATCTTCAGTGCGATGCCTTGCTCCGCGGCGAGTGCTGCGAGCGCATCCGCGCAGCCTTGCGGATTGACGCCGCCCGCGTTGCTCACCACGCGGATGCCCTGTTCCGCGACGTCCTTCAGCACGGCCTTCATCGCGACGGAAACGAAGTCGGTCGCATAGCCGAGCTCGGGCTTCTTCAGCCGCGCGCCCGCCAGGATCGACATGGTGAGTTCGGCGAGGTAGTCGAACACGAGGTAGTCGATCTGCCCGCTGCCCACGAGCTGCGGCGCGCCCACGCTGCTGTCGCCCCAGAAGCCCGAGGCGCCGCCGATGCGGACGATGCGTTCGCTGTTGCCGTCGTCGTTGCTGTTCCTGCTGCTCATCGTCCACTCCATTGCGGCTTGCGCTTCTCGCGGAAGGCGAGTTGTCCTTCCGCGGCATCTTCGGTCAGTGCGAACAGGCCGATCTGGCTTTCGGTGAAGGCCATCGATTCCTCGAAGGCCATCGTCTCGATCTTCTTCAGCGTATACAGGCCGCGGCGGATGGCGGCGGGCGACTTGTCGAGCATGCGGGCGAGCAGCCAGTCGACGCTTTCGTCGACGTCGTCGCTCACGCGGTTCACGAGGTTGAGCGCGAGTGCCTGAGCGGCGTCGATGGGCTCGCCCGTGATGCACATCTCGGCCAGCACGCGGCGCGGCAGCAGGCCGCCGAGCACGCTGAGCACCTGCGCGGGAAACACGCCGACCTTCACCTCGGGCAGGCCGAACACGGCCTGGCGGCTGGCCACGGCCATGTCGCACATCGCCATGAGCCCCATGCCGCCGGCCATGCAGGCGCCGTTGACGCGCGCGATCAGCGGCACGGTCGATTGCCGGGCCTGGCGAAACAGGTTGGCCATGGCCTGGTAGGGCGCGGCGTAGTCGAACTTGAAGGAGGTGCCGCTTTGCAGGTCGGCGCCCGCGCAGAAGGCGCGCGTGCCGGCGCCGGTGATGACCACCGCTCGCACGGCGGTGTGCGCATTGGCGCGCGCGATGGCGTCGCCCAGGCCGGCGATGACCGCGGCGTCGAGGGCGTTGCGGCGTTCTTCGCGCGCGATGGTGAGCCACATGACGGGGCCACGCATTTCTTCGCGCAGCTCCGCGCAAGCAGAAGGAGAGGAGGGAGGTAGTTCGGGCATGCGCCTAGCGTCGCCCGAAAAAAAAGCCGCTTCATGCGGCTTGTGGCTGAAGCGGGCCGGGTTTTCCCTGAGGGAGTCGCCGGCCGCCTGGCTGAGCCGGCTTGCTTACTTCAGCAGGCCTTCGGCCTTCATGGCTTCCTGCACCGCGGGGCGGGCGCCCACGCGCGCGTGCCAGGCCTGCAGGTTGGGGTAGCCGGAGATGTCCACGCCCGTGGGCTTGGTCCAGTTGGTCACGGTGAACAGGTAGCCGTCGGCCACGCTGAAGTGCTCGCCCATCAGGTACTGCTTGTTGGCCAGTTCACTGTCGAGCCACTTGAAGCGCGAGGCCAGCTTGTCCTTGAAGATGGTCTTGGCTTCTTCGGGCATGTTCGGGTTGAACAGCGGGCTGAAGCCCTTGTGCACTTCGGTGCCGATGAAGGTCAGCCACTCCTGCAGGCGGTAGCGCTGCAGCGTGCCGTTGGCCGGCGCGAGGTTCTTGGTGGGCGCGAGGTCGGCAATGTATTGCAGGATGGCCGGGCCTTCGCGCAGGCGCGTGCCGTCGTCGAGTTCGAGCATCGGCACGTAGCCCAGCGGGTTGATGCCGTAGTAGTCGGTGCCGTCTTGCAGCTTGTGGCTCTTGGTGCTGGCCAGCACGGGTTCGATGGCAATGCCTGCCTCATGCAGCGCGATGTGGGGCGAGAGCGAGCAGGCGCCGGGCGAGTAGTACAGCTTCATTCAAAAACTCCAATGGATGACGAGGTGATTGTTGTGGGAGACCGCGGCAGATGCTAGCGGATGCGGGCGAATCCGGTGGCGTCGCGTTTTTGTCCTACGGCGCCACGCGCGGGCCGACTATCAAGGCCGCGTGCGCCGTTTCCTAAGCTGCGTGGCACGGCGGGCAGGGTCCTGCCGAAGGAGCATGTGAATGTTGAAGTACGCGATCATCTTTGCGGTCATCTCGCTGGTGGCCGGCCTGCTGGGCTTCGGTGGCGTGGCCGCCGGTGCCGCCGGCATTGCCAAGCTGCTGTTCGGCCTGTTCCTGGTGCTGGCCGTGCTGTTCGTCGTGCTCGCCGCCCTCGGCGTGGGCGCGGTGAAAAAAGCACTCGACTGACGCACTGAAGTTGCCCATGCACATCTCGCACGTCGACGCCCAACTCGACTATGAAGTGGCCGCGCCGGCCCACCTGCTGCTCAACATCGAGGCGGCGCGCTCGGGCGCGCAGGCGGTGATCAGCGAAGAACTGGCCATCGACCCGCCGACCGAAATGCAGGTGTTCTGCGACGAGTCGAGCGGCAACCGCTTCATTCGCTTCGACGCGCGGCCGGGCCCGCTGAAGATCAGCTACAAGGCCACGGTGCAGCGCGCCCACGTGCTGGTGCCGCCCGACCTGCGCGAGGTGCCCGTGAACGAAGTGCCCGACGAGGTGCTGCACTACATGATGCCGACGCGCTACTGCGAGTCGGACCTGATGTCGCGCTGCGCGCAGCAGCTGTTCGGCGACCTGCCGCCCGGCATCGGCCGCGTGCAGGCCATCGTCGACTGGATCCACGACAGCATCGCCTACGAGCCCGGCACCAGCGACTCGACCACCACCGCGCGCGAGGTGTTCGTGGAACGCGCCGGCGTGTGCCGCGACTTCGCGCACCTGGGCATCACCTTCTGCCGTGCGCTGAACATCCCGGCGCGGCTGGTGGTGGGCTACGTGTGGTTCGACGAGCCGCCGCAAGACTTTCACGCAGTGTTCGAAGCGTGGCTCGGCGGGCAATGGGTGCTGTTCGATCCGACGCGCATGGCGCCGGTCGACCGGCTGGTGCGCGTGGGCACCGGGCGCGACGCCAAGGACGTGGCCTTCTGCACGATCTTCGGCAACGTGCGCATGACCGACAAGCGTCTGAACATCCGCGAGCTGCAGGACGAGAGCCTGCAACCCTCGAAGGCGCCGCCGCCCACTGGCGCGTTGGTCGGCATCGAGAAGCCGGTGCCCGTGGTGCAAGTCGAGGAAGTGACCGGCTGACGCGGGTTGTTTGCTATCAAATATATAGCAAACTATTCAATATGGGTGCGCGGTAGAGGCCTATTTGGCATGGCCCTCTAGCTTGTCCACACAACGGGCGCACATCGGCTCGGCCGATTAAAATTGGCGCCCCCTTTTGCGCCGCGCACGCGTCAGTTGTGCGCCCCCCATTTCAAATGCTGTACCCCGAAGAATTCGACGTGATCGTCGTCGGCGGTGGCCATGCCGGCACCGAAGCCGCGCTCGCCGCCGCGCGCATGGGCGCCAAGACGCTGCTGCTCTCCCACAACATCGAGACGCTGGGGCAGATGAGCTGCAACCCGTCGATCGGCGGCATCGGCAAGGGCCACCTGGTGAAGGAGGTCGATGCGCTCGGCGGCGCCATGGCCATTGCCACCGACGAGGCCGGCATCCAGTTCCGCATTCTCAATTCGAGCAAGGGCCCGGCCGTGCGCGCCACCCGTGCGCAGGCCGACCGCGTGCTGTACAAGGCCGCGATCCGCCATCGCCTGGAGAACCAGCCGAACCTGAGCCTGTTCCAGCAAGCCGTCGACGACCTGATGGTGGAGGGCGACCGCGTGGTCGGCGCCGTCACGCAGGTGGGCATTGCCTTCCGGGCGCGCACCGTGGTGCTGACCGCGGGCACCTTCCTCGACGGCCGCATCCACGTCGGCCTCGACAACTACCAGGCCGGCCGCGCGGGTGACCCGCCGGCCATCAGCCTGTCGGCGCGCCTGAAGGAACTGAAGCTGCCGCAAGGCCGCCTGAAGACCGGCACGCCACCGCGCCTGGACGGCCGCAGCATCGACTTCTCCAAGTGCACCGAGCAGCCGGGCGACGGCATGCCGGGAGGGGCAGGGCCGATGCCGGTGTTCAGCTTCATGGGCCGCACCGACATGCATCCGCGGCAGATGGCTTGCTGGATCACCCACACCAACGCGCAGACGCACGACATCATTCGCTCGGGCTTCGACCGCAGCCCGATGTTCACCGGCAAGATCGACGGCGTGGGCCCGCGCTACTGCCCGAGCGTGGAAGACAAGATCAACCGCTTTGCCGACAAGGAAAGCCACCAGATCTTCCTGGAACCCGAAGGCCTGACGACCAACGAGTACTACCCGAACGGGATCTCGACCAGCCTGCCGTTCGACATCCAGTACCAGCTGGTGCGTTCGATGCCCGGCCTGGAGAACGCGCACATCCTGCGTCCCGGCTACGCCATCGAGTACGACTACTTCGATCCGCGCGAACTCAAGAGCAGCTTCGAGACCCGCTCGGTCAAGGGCCTGTTCTTCGCCGGGCAGATCAACGGCACCACCGGCTACGAAGAAGCCGCGGCGCAGGGCCTGTTCGCCGGCATCAACGCCGCGCTGCAGTGCCGTGGCGAAGACGCCTGGCTGCCGCGCCGCGACGAGGCCTACCTGGGCGTGCTGGTCGACGACCTGATCACCAAGGGCGTGACCGAGCCGTACCGCATGTTCACCAGCCGCGCCGAGTTCCGCCTGCAGCTGCGCGAGGACAACGCCGACATGCGCCTGACCGAAGCAGGACGCAAGCTGGGCTTGGTGGACGACGCGCGCTGGGACGCTTTCAGCCGCAAGCGCGATGCTGTTTCACGTGAAACACAGCGGCTCAAGTCGATCTGGGTGAACCCGCGCAACCTGCCGGCGTCCGAGTCGGAGCGGGTGCTGGGCAAGGCCATCGACCACGAATACAACCTGGCCGACCTGCTGCGCCGACCCGATGTGAACTACCAGATGCTGATGTCGCTGGACGGCGGAAAGTACGGCACATCGGTGCCCCTGACCGAAACCGAGATCGAGCAGATCGAGATCTCGGCCAAGTATTCGGGCTACATCGAGCGTCAGCACGACGAAGTGGAGCGTGCCGCGCACTTCGAAAACCTGAAGCTGCCCGCCGATTTCGACTACGGGCAGGTCAAGGCGCTGAGCTTCGAGGTGCGCCAGAAGCTGGACAAGCACCGCCCCGAGACGCTGGGCTTGGCCTCGCGCATCTCCGGCGTGACGCCAGCAGCCATCTCGCTGCTGATGATTCACCTGCGAAAGGGCGGCCACAAGGCTTTCGCCCGCGATGCCGCTGCAGGCAATGCCACCACGGAAGCAGCCGTCGAGCCGCAGTCCGCCGAATGACGGCGCCGATCGATACGCTGCGCGCGGGCGCCACCGCGCTGGGAGTCACGCTGTCGGACAAGCAGGCCGAGCAGCTGCTGGCCTACGGCACGCTGATGCTCAAGTGGAACAAGGTCTACAACCTGACGGCGCTGCGCGACCCGGCCAGCGTGCTCACGCACCACCTGCTCGACAGCCTCGCGGCAGTCGCGCCGCTGCAGCGCGAGTGGGCAGGGAAGGGCAAGCTGCTCGACGTAGGCTCGGGCGGCGGCCTGCCCGGCGTGGTCATCGCCATCATGCGGTCCGATCTGGACGTGAGTTGCCTCGATGCCGTGGCCAAGAAGGCGGCCTTTGTGCAGCAGGTGTCGGCCGAGCTGGAGTTGCCCAATCTGCGCGGCCTTCACGCGCGAGTCGAACTGCTCGAGGGCAGCTACGAGGTGATCAGCTCGCGCGCCTTCGCCTCGCTGCCGGACTTCTTCAACGGCTCGATGAAGCTGCTGGCGCCTGGCGGCGTCTGGCTGGCCATGAAGGGCAAGATGCCCAGCGACGAACTCGCTGCCTTGCCCAAGGGCGTGTCAGTGTTTCACGTGGAACAACTGACGGTGCCTGGCCTTGATGCCGAGCGCTGCATCGTCTGGGCGCGCAAAGAAGAAGCCTGAGGGCAGCCCGAAAGGGCCTGGCTCGCCGCCCCATCCGCCTCGGGATTCCGTTCGATTCGGTAAAAGAAGCGGCGGCACCGGCAAAAGCCGGTGCCAGAACAGTCCTCCCGGCGTCGTGCTCGCTTAGACTCGATGCCTCCCTCTCGCCCCTGTTCCCACCCGCTCCGGCTCTCTTTTCTGAGGCATTCCCATGTTCGGCATCGCTGACTACGGCGCATTCGTCGCCGCCATCGTCCTGTTCCTCCTGATTCCCGGTCCGGGCAATCTGGCGCTGATCACGTCGACCAGCAAAGGCGGGATCCGTGGCGGGCTGGCTGCAACGTCCGGTGTGATCCTGGGCGACCAGTGCCTGATGTGGGCGGCGGTGGCGGGCGTGTCGGCCGTGCTGGCAGCCTACCCGGCGGCGTTCAAGGCCGTGCAATGGCTGGGCGCGGGCTACCTGGCGTGGCTCGGCCTCAAGATGCTGCTCGCCAAGCCGGGCTCGGCGCCGATCCTCAACATCAAGCCCAGCCACTTCCTGCGCCAGGCCTTCGCCATCACCTTGCTGAACCCCAAGGCGATCGTGTTCTACATGGCCTTCTTCCCGCTGTTCGTGGACCCGACCCGCCACCAGGGCCTGGTCACCTTCGGCGCCATGGCCGTCACCATTGCCGCGCTGACCTTCCTGTACGGCCTGACCTCGACGCTGCTCACGCACTTCCTGGCCGAGCGCATTCGCGCCAACCCCCGCATCTCGGCCACGCTCGAGAAGCTGGCCGGCACTTTCCTGATCGCCTTCGGCGTCAAGCTCGCAATTTCCCGCTGACCGACCTCCCGTACTGACATGGCAAAGATTTTCTGCATCGCCAACCAAAAGGGCGGCGTCGGCAAGACCACCACCACCGTCAATCTCGCGGCCGGCCTGGCCAAGGTCGGCCAGCGCGTGCTGATGATCGACCTCGACCCCCAGGGCAACGCCACCATGGGTTCGGGCATCGACAAGCGCCAGCTCGAACTCACGGTGTACGACGTGCTGCTCGAATCGGCCTCGGTGGCCGAGGCGCGGGTCAAGACAGACAAGCTGGTGGAGGGCGGTTGCGGCTACGACGTGCTGGGCGCCAACCGCGAACTGGCCGGTGCCGAAGTGGAAATGGTGGCGCTCGACCGCCGCGAGAAGCGCCTGCGCACCGCGCTGGCCGCGGTCGGCGCCGAGTACGACTTCGTGCTCATCGACTGCCCGCCGTCGCTGAGCCTGCTGACGCTGAACGGCCTGTGCGCCGCGCACGGCGTGATCGTGCCGATGCAGTGCGAGTACTTCGCGCTCGAAGGGCTGACCGACCTGGTCAACACCATCAAGCAGGTGCACGCCAACCTCAACAAGAACCTGCAGATCATCGGCCTGCTGCGCGTGATGTTCGATCCGCGCATCACGCTGCAGCAGCAGGTGAGCGAGCAGCTCAAGTCCCACTTCGGCGACAAGGTGTTCGACACCGTGATCCCGCGCAATGTGCGTCTCGCGGAGGCACCGAGCTACGGCCTGCCGGGCGTGGTGTTCGACCCGGCCGCGCGCGGCAGCCAGGCCTTCATTGCCTTTGCGCAGGAGCTGGTCGAGAAGATGCCGCCCGCCAGCGCCTTCGCCTCGGGCGCGGTGGCACCGCCCATTTCGCCGGTCGAGCGCATGGCGCCCGACCTGTCGATACCGCAGGATGTGATGGCACCGGCCGCTTCGCCCGATGCCACCACCAGCGAAAACAACGCTTGACCCTCATCCACACTCGATAGTGGGCTATCAAAACAATAGCAAAATTACTGGCAGGTTGACTGGCAAATGACCGCACCTCGCATCCTGTTGCTGCCCGGCTGGCAGAACAGCGGCCCCGGGCACTGGCAGACGCGTTGGGAAACGGTCCACGGCGACCTTCGCGTCGACCAGCATGAATGGATGCGGCCGCTGCGAGGCGACTGGTCGATCCAGCTCGAGGAGGCCGTGCTGGCCGCGCCCGGCCAGGTGGTCTTCGCGGCGCACAGCCTGGGCTGCATCCTGGTGGCCGCCTGGGCCGCCCACTCGCGCAATACGCACAAGGTGCGCGGTGCGCTGCTGGTGGCGCCCGGCGACGTGGAGCGCGACGACCTGCGCCAGCTGATTCCCGGCTGGGCGCCGATCGTGCGCCAGCCGCTGCCGTTCCCGGCGGTGCTGATCGCCGCCAACGACGACCCGTACTGCGACGCCGCGCGCTCGCGCCAGTTGGCGCAGGACTGGGGCGCCCGTTTCGTCGACGCCGGCCCCGGCCCCGGCGGCCACCTGAATGCCGAATCCGGCCTGGGCGACTGGCCCGAAGGCCGGCACCTACTGAACGAAATCTCGAAAGACACGCATTGATGGCGACCAAGAAACCCAAGGGCCTCGGCCGCGGCCTCGAAGCGCTGCTCGGCCCCACCGCCGCGCCTTCGGCCGACCACGGCAGCAACGGCAACGCGGGCTCGCAAGAGGGCGGTGCGCCGAGGAACCCGAACACGCTGATGCTCGACCAGATGGTGGCCGGCGTCTACCAGCCGCGCACGCGCATGGACGAGGGCGCGCTGTACGAGCTGGCCGAGAGCATCAAGGTGCAGGGCATCATGCAGCCGATCCTGGTGCGCCGGCTCGACGCCGAATCGGCCGCAGCCAAGAACGCGGAGTACGAAATCATCGCGGGCGAACGGCGCTTTCGCGCCGCGAAGCTCGCGGGCCTCGACAGCGTGCCGGTGCTGGTGCGCGACGTGCCCAACGAAGCCGCCGCGGCGATGTCGCTCATCGAGAACATCCAGCGCGAAGACCTGAACCCGCTCGAAGAAGCGCAGGGCCTGCAGCGCCTGGTGAACGAGTTCGGCCTCACGCACGAACAGGCCGCGCAGGCCGTGGGCCGTTCGCGCAGCGCGGCCAGCAACCTCTTGCGTCTGTTGAACCTGGCCGAGCCCGCGCAGCAGATGCTGATGGCCGGCGACATCGACATGGGCCACGCGCGCGCGCTGCTGTCGCTGGACCGCGGCACGCAGATCACCGCGGCCAACCAGATCGCCGCCAAGAAGATGTCGGTGCGCGAAGCCGAGGCGCTGGTGAAGCGGCTCGCGGCCGAGTTCACGCTCACGCCCTCGCGCCGCGGCAACGACGGCGAGAAGTCGCGCGACCTGCAACGCGTCGAGGAAGAACTCGCCGACCTGCTCACGGCCGAGGTCGAGGTGCGCATCAAGAAGCGCACCAAGCGCGGCGGCAAGGTGGAGGAGAGCGGCGAGCTGGCCATTCACTTCGGCTCCATCGATGCACTCAACGGACTCATCGAGCGCATCCGCCGAACGGCCTAGAACGAGACGTTGTTTTGAACGCCATGTCGGGCATTCGTTTGATTGATTCCTGCAATCCTTTGCGCGTATCCTCCACCGCTGGTTTTCTCAATTCAAATCTCTGATAACAGAGGGAGTCCACCCATGCAGCTCACCAGGTTCCCGCTTGCGGCCATTGCCGCGGGCGCTTTCTTCCTCACCGGTTGCGCCGCGACCGACATGCAGATGGGCAGCCAGTCGGCCAAGACCATGGCCACCGGCAGCGCCGCGGGCGGCGCCACCTCCGGCGAGAGCAGCCAGCTCGAGCGCTGCGAATCGCCGCTCGGCACGGTGTCGCTGATCGAGAACCAGAGCGCGGGTTGGTACACCATCCTCACCGGCGAATACCGCCTGCCGCCCACGGCCAACCTGCTGCGCCTGCTGGTGCAACAGTCGAACTGCTTCATCGTCGTGGAACGCGGCGCGGCCGGCATGAACGCCATGACGCGCGAACGCGCGCTGCAGCAGTCGGGTGAAATGCGCGGCGGCAGCAACTTCGGCCGCGGCCAGATGGTGGCCTCCGACTACGGCCTGTCGCCCGAGATCGTCTTCAGCAACAGCGATGCCGGTGGCATCGGCGGCGCGCTCGGCGGCCTGGTGGGTGGCGGCCGCGGCCGTGCGCTGGCCGCCGTCGGCGGCAGCATGCAGACCAAGGAAGCCAGCGCGCTGCTGACCCTCATCGACAACCGCTCGGGCGTGCAGGTGGCGGCGGCCGAAGGCAGCGCCTCCAAGACCGACTTCGGCGCCTTCGGTGCGCTGGCCGGCCGCAGCGGCGGCGGCGGTCTCGGCGGCTACACCAACACGGCACAGGGCAAGGTGATTGCCGCCGCGTTCATGGACGCCTTCAACCAGATGGTCCGCTCGCTGCGCAACTACAAGGCGCAGACGGTGCGCGGCCAGGGCCTCGGCGGCGGTGGCCGCCTGGGCGTGGACGGCGGTGCTGCACCGTCGCAAACCTACGTGCCTGCAGAGAAGGCACCGCCGGCACGCCGGCGCAGCAACAACAACTGAGAACCAGCAAAGCACGGCAACTGCAAAGCAGAAAGCCCGGCGACTCTCGCGAGCCGCCGGGCTTTTTTTTATTTCGCCATGACGTCAGCACCGAATTTGGCTGACGTTCGCTGAGGATCGCCACAGCGAGTTTCCCTAGGGAACAAGCGGATTCACTATATGCCGGTGCTTTCCGTAACCCGCTCCGCTTTTCCTTCGCTTGGCTCCCAGTCGACACCTGGAAATCGGGGTTTCTCTAGGAGTTGTCATGGCCACGATTGCAACACTCAGGTCGGGCTGGCCACCGCTCCGACGCCCACCGCGGCCCACGTCTCCCAGGTCTTGAGCCGTTCGGCGTAAACGTGCGGGACAACCTGCGCAGCAAGCGGGCCGAAGAAGATCCTCAGGGGTGGGGTTTGCGCATCGACGATTTTCAGAAGCGCTGGACCCACGATGGAGGGATCTGCCATCTGCATCGATGCAAAACTTTCGTTGGTGGCCGCTCGCACCTGCTCGTAGCCCGCGACTGGGGTGGAATAGATGGAAGAGCCTGCAAACTCGGTGCCGAACGGACCCGGTTCAACAACGGTGACCTTGATGCCGAACGCGGCAACTTCCTGGGCCAAGGAGTCTGCAAGCCCTTCAACGGCCGCCTTGGACGCGCTGTAGACGCCCGTGGACGGGAAAGAAGCCAGGCCGAGCAGGCTGGACAGAAAGATGATGTGACCACTGCCCTGGGCGCGCAGGTAAGGCAACACAGCCTGCGTCACCCACAGCGTGCCGTACACGTTCGTGTCGAATTGGGCGCGCACCTGCTCTTCAGTGAGTTCCTCGACAAATCCGAAAACCCCGTAGCCGGCATTGTTCACGACGACGTCGAGACGTCCGAAATGCGTGTGCGCCTGCTTGACAGCGGCAACCACGGCTGATTTGTCCGTGACGTCGAGTGCCAACGGCAGGATGGCATCGCCATGCGCAACCACGAGGTCGGATAACGATGCGACGTCACGCGCAGTTGCCGCGACCTTATCGCCGCGCGACAACGCGGCTTCGACGAAACGACGGCCAAAGCCGCGGGACGAACCCGTTACAAACCAAATCTTACTCATCGACAACTCCTTCTGGTGTGGAATAAATGAAGAAAATGGGACTGTAGCACCAAGTGGAACTAAGTACCAGTTGAGGAGTAAATTCCATTTAAGTACACTACCAGGATGGAGAAAATTGCCGAAAATATGGTCGAGGTCGTCCCGAAGACAACATTGCGCGAGCGGACCAGGCTCGCCATGCGCGGTGAGGTCAGCGCGATAGCGTTCCGACTTTTCTCAGAACAGGGTTTTGAGAAGACGACCGTCGAACAGATCGCCGCTGAGGCGGGGTTGTCGCGGACCACGTTTTTTCGATACTTCGGCAACAAGCAAGAGATCGTTCTCGAAAAGTTCACGGAGTTCGGCCTTCACGTCGCAGCAGCGCTCGCTGCTCGGCCGGCCGAGGAACGGCCATGGCTTGCGCTGCGTCGCGCCTTCGACGTGGTTGTCGATGCCAGCACTGGGGACACAAGCCAGTCCCTGTCGCTGATGCGGCTGCTCAGCGAGGCCTGCGCTCTGATGACTCGCCAGTGGGAAAAAACCCAAGGTTGGCAGACCTTGTTGGTCCCCGAGATTTCTCAGCGGCTTGGAAAGCGCGGAGAGCGAAACGCACCTATTCGCGCCACCGCGTTGGCCGCATCGGCGATCACCTGCCTGGATGCCGCCACCGACGCCTGGAGCGCATGTAACGGAGAGATACCCCTTGCAGTGCTGCTGGATCAGGCGATGGGCGCGCTCAGCGAGCTGGAATAGCTGGCGCGCCCCTGGGTGTGTTGAGTTCCGGGTGTACTGCAAGCATCAATGTCACCCACATGGACGCCACGAGCGATCCGAACCGCACGTTCTTCACACATGCATCGAGCCGAGTCAGGCCAGCTGCGCACCCGTCCACTCCTGCGACAGCATCCAAAGCCGTTCTGCCTGTTCAGGATCCACCGCATGGGCCGCTACGCCTCGCTGTCGGCCTTCACCTTGTTTCAGGATCGCGACGTCGCAGTCCTCGCAATAAAGGCCGCCAAGCCCATCAAGCAGTGGGCTGGTGGCTGCCCAGACACTGGTGGCCGCCCCCTGCTGCGGTGTTTTGAAGCCGCTTTCTGGATCGATCACCGGGGCGCCATTTTCATCCAGTGCGCCCCCAGCGGCCAGTTCCTGTCGTGTCATGTAGCGTGCAAGATTGGTCATGACTTGACCGGGATGCATCGAGAAGGCTTGAACATGGTGGGCTCGACCGCGCCGATTCAGGCCCACGGCAAAGAGCGCATTCGCGGTCTTGGACTGACCATAGGCGCTGAACTTCTCATACGGCCGGTGATTGAAATCAGGGTCGTCGAAGTCGAATGCGGCGCGTTGATGACCGCGTGACGAAACACTGATCACGCGCGCGCCTGCAGCCTTCACAAGCGCGGGCCAAAGTGCCAGCGTCAGCCGGAAATGCCCAAGATGATTGGTCGAAAGTTGACCTTCGTGACCGTCCCCATCCCGATGTAGCGGAGCGGCCATGATGCCGGCGCTGTTGATCAGAATGGAAACCGGGCGGCCCGAGGCCACATGCCGATCTGCAAATGCCGAGATCGACACCGGGTCGTTCAGGTCCATGTCTGCGATTTCAACGCGCGCTATCCCGAAAAGCGATGATTGCGCCTTGGCCCTGTCGCGTGCCGGAACGATCACGGTCGCGCCCGCTTGCGACAGGGCGCGCACCGTTTCGACACCGATGCCGGAATAGCCACCGGTGACGATGGCAAATTTCCCATGAAGATCCATTCCGGCTACGACGTCGAGCGCTGTGCTCGACGCACCGAAGGGTGAACCGATGGGTTGTTGAAGAAGGGTCATCTGGATACGCTTCAAAAGCGGACAGAGGTTGCGTTGAGCGCCGACTGATCGCGCGGGTGACCCATGCTCGCGCACCATGGTGTCGTAGTGCGCGTTGGGTCTTTCGATGGATTGATAATTTTTCCCGGCCCGATCTTGAACCAGAGCAAAACCCATCCAAGGCTCAACCAAAATGCCCGCCGCAGCACGCCAAGACTTGCAACAGCGATGCTCCTATGTGGCTCCCAGCCCACGGACGCGCGGTTGGTAGAAAGGGCTGAAAAACACCTTAACGTATTGTCCTAATCAGCTTTTAGCGCTCATTCCGTCTTCATAAATAACTTGACGGAGGACATTTTTTATGGGCCTCGCCTGAGCGCGTGCTGGCCGTGTCAGAGGCTGAAGATCTTGCCCGGGTTCATGATGTTCTTCGGGTCGAGCGCGCGCTTGATCGTGCGCATCATGTCGATGGCACCCACACCCGCCTCGTCCACCAGGAAGCCCATCTTGTGCAGGCCCACGCCGTGCTCGCCGGTGCAGGTGCCTTCCAGCGCGAGCGCGCGGCTCACCAGCGCGTGGTTCAGCTCCTCGGCCTTCACGCGCTCCTCGGGCACGTTGGGGTCGAGCAGGTAGCCGAAGTGGAAGTTGCCGTCGCCCACGTGGCCCACGAGGAAGTAGGGGATGCCGCTGGCATCGGCCTCCGCCACCGAGTCGAGCAGGCAGTCGGCCAGGCGCGAGATCGGCACGCAGGTGTCGGTGGAGATCACGCGGCAGCCGGGGCGCGACTGCACCGCCGCAAAGTAGCTGTTGTGCCGCGCGGTCCACAGGCGCGTGCGTTCTTCCGGCGTGCTGGCCCATTCGAAGGCATTGCCGCCGTGGCCGCTCGCGAGTTCCTGCACGGTCTCGGCCTGCTCCTTCACGCCGGCGGGCGAGCCGTGGAATTCCATCAGCAGCATCGGCTCTTCGCGCAGGTTCAGCTTGGCGTAGGCGTTCACCATGCGCACCGTGTTCACGTCGATGAGTTCCACGCGCGCGATCGGCACGCCCAGCTGGATGGTCTCGATGGTGGTGCGCACCGCGGCCTCGATGCTCGGGAACGAGCAGATGGCCGCCGACACCGCCTCGGGCAGCGGGTAGATGCGCAGCGTGACTTCGGTGACCACGCCCAGCGTGCCTTCGCTGCCCACCATGAGGCGCGTGAGGTCGTAGCCCGCCGAAGACTTCTTCGCGCGCGTGCCGGTGCGGATGACTTCGCCCGCGGCAGTGACCACTTCGAGCGCCAGCACGTTCTCGCGCATGGTGCCGTAGCGCACCGCGTTCGTGCCGCTGGCGCGCGTGGCCGTCATGCCGCCGATGGAGGCGTCCGCGCCCGGGTCGATGGGGAAGAACAGGCCCGTGCTCTTGATGTCTTCGTTGAGCTGCTTGCGCGTGACGCCGGGCTGCACCGTCACCGTGAGGTCGTCGGCGTTGACCGACAGCACGCGGTTCATGCGCGACACGTCGATGCTGATGCCGCCTTGCACCGCCAGCAGGTGGCCTTCGAGCGAGGAGCCCACGCCGAAGGGAATGACCGGCACGCTGTGGTCGCCGGCCAGCTTCACGGCGTCGGCCACGTCCTGCGTGCTCTCGGCGAACACCACGGCGGAGGGGGGCGGCGCGTCGAACGACGACTCGTCGCGGCCGTGCTGCGTGCGCACCGCCAGGGCCGTGGAACAGTTGTCGCCGAAGCGTGCCTTCAGCGCGTCGATCAGCGCGGCAGGAACGTCGCGCAGATGAAGCTCCGGCATCAGGTGCGAGGTGGGGGTCGGGGCGTTCATCGGGCGTCTCCTGGCAGGGTGAGAGGGATCGGGGGATCGGTCATTTTACGGAGCGCGCACCATAATGCGCTTCGGAAAAAGACATGAACCCTACGACCCTCAGCGCCCTGGCGGCCTTCCCGTTGCAACTGGAGGCCCACTACGCGGCCATTCCCGCGGCCTTCAAGCACTGGGCGCCACCCTCGTGGGAGGGCGTGCCCAGCGAGGCCTTCACGGCCATCGAGCAGCTGTGCCATGTGCGCGACATCGAGACCGAGGGCTACCACGTGCGCTTTCGCCGCACGCTGGCCGAGACCCATCCGACGCTGGCGTCGATCGACAGCGAGCCGCTCGCCATCGAGCGCAACTACGGCGCGGCCGATGCGGCGAAAGTGCTGGCCGATTTCCGCATGGCGCGCATCCAGACGATGGAAATCGTCTCCAGCCTGAGCGACGTCCAACTCGCGCGCACGGCGGTGTTCGAGGGCTACGGCCCGCTCACCCTGCGCAGCCTCATTCACTACCTCTGCAGCCACGACCAGCAGCATCTTGCGGGCCTGCAATGGCTGGCCGGCAAGATCGACGCATCGACGGTCGCGCTGTAGAAAAACAGGAGCCTTCATGGGCAACCGACTCTCACAGATCGCCACGCGCACCGGCGACGACGGCACCACCGGCCTCGGCGACAACACGCGCGTGCCCAAGGACCACCTGCGCGTGCACGCGATGGGCGACGTGGACGAACTCAACTCGCAGATCGGCGTGCTGCTGTGCGAGCCGCTGCCAGAGCCCGTGCGCGAGCTGCTGGTCGACGTGCAGCACCAGCTCTTCAACCTCGGCGGCGAACTCTCGATGCCGGGTTTCACGCTGCTGAAGGCCGACGCGCTGCTGCAGCTCGACAATGCACTGGCCGAGCACAACGCGGCCTTGCCGCGGCTGGCGGAGTTCATCCTGCCGGCGGGCACGCGCGCCGCCTCGCTCGCGCACGTGTGCCGCACCGTGGCGCGCCGGGCCGAGCGCGCGGTGGTGGCGCTGGGCGCCACCGAGCAACTCAACGACGCGCTGCGGCAGTACCTCAACCGCCTGAGCGACCTGCTCTTCGTGCTCGCACGCGTGCTCAACCGCATGGACGATGGCGACGACGTGTACTGGAAGAGCGAGCGCATGGCGCGCGCGGCAGCCGCAGAGGCCGCGGCGGAAGCAGACAACTCCAAGGAGGCACCATGAAATTCCCGAGCACCCTTCGCACGTCACTCGCTGCGGCAATGGCCGTGGCGATCGCCGCCGCACTGTGGCTGCCGGCCGGCGCGCAGGCCCAGAGCGCCGACAACCCGCCGAAGGCGCAGCGCGCGCACACGCTCAATTCGCCTTCGCGCCGCGGCACGGTGGTGGGCAGCGTGGAGCGCGGCACCGACGCGGCGGGCCGCGGCGTGAACCGCGCGGATGCCGCCACGCGGCGCGGTGTCAACCACGTGTCGGAGAAGGCGAGCCGGCCCGTGCGCAACGTGGGCGAGGCGATCGGCCGCAGGCTCTCGCCGGGGTCCAGTGGACGCACCGCGCCGCCGGCAACGGGGCCGCAGGGCAACGCGCCCTGATCTGGCGCCACCCGAACGCACGCATCCACCCGGCGAAGACAAGCCCGCCGACATGGCAAGAAACATCGAGATCAAGGCCCGCATCGACAGCGTCGACCGCGTGGCGCGCATCGCCGTGACGCTGGCCGACAAGGGCCCCATCGAGATCGCGCAGGACGACACCTTCTTCCGCTGCAACGACAGCGCCGACCGTCTCAAGCTGCGCACCTTCGCGCCCGACCGCGCGGAGCTGATCTTCTACCGCCGCGCCAACAGCAGCGGCCCGAAGGAATCGTTCTACCTGATCACGCCGTGCAGCACGCCCGACGCGCTGCGCGAATCGCTCACGCTCGCATGGGGCCAGGCGGGCCGCGTGCGCAAGCAGCGCAGGCTGTTCCTGGTCGGCCGCACGCGCGTGCACCTCGACCGCGTGGAAGGCCTCGGTGAATTCCTCGAACTCGAGGTGGTGCTGGAAGAGGGCGCTTCGGCCGAAGACGGCATTGCCGAAGCGCATGCGCTCATGGTGCAACTGGGCGTGGGCGCCGAGCAGCTCGTGCAGGGCGCGTACGTCGACCTGCTGAATGCCTGATCGGCCTTTGATCAGCTTCTGATCAACGCCAACCCGCGGCCTTGAACTGGTCCGCCAAAAGCTGCGCGACCTTTTCATAGCCTCGTGCATTGGCATGGATGCGGTCGGAGCGCAGCGACGCATCAGACAGCACGCTCGAGTACACGTTGGCAACCAGCAGCGCCTGCCCCGCCTTCGCCACCTCTTCATAGAACGGTGCATCGCTGAGCGAGCCGATGGCCGCGCGCATTGCGTCGGGTGCCGGCGTGGCGAGCACGGCGACATGCGGCGTGTGCGCACGCGCCTGCGCGATGAGCGCGGCAAGGTTGTCGCGCGTGGCCGCGGGCGACACGCCGCGCAGCATGTCGTTGCCGCCGATGCCGATCAGGACCGCGTCGTAGCTGGCCGCGCCCAGCAACCCCGGCAGGCGCTGCAGCGCGCCTTCGGAGGTGTCGCCGTTGACGCCCGCGTTCTCCACGTGCCAGCCCGTGAGCTCGCCCAGTTTCACGGGCCATGACGCGTCGGGCGATGCACCGTAGCCGAAGGTGAGGCTGTCACCCAGTGCCAGCACGCGGGCATCGGATTTCAGCGCGGAGGCCGACGCCTTGCGCTTGCCGCAAGCCGAGAGAACGGCCATGGCAGGCACGCCGGCCAGCAGGTGGAGGAGGTGTCGTCGTTTCATGTGGCGCGCAGCTTAAACGCAGCCGCAAGGCCAGCAAGGCCAGCAAGGCCCGCGCGGTCCGCGCGCTGGCCCCCTTTGCTCGGAAAGCGCATATGCCTCCCCGTTTTTGTTCGTTCCCCGGCGCGGCGCGCAGGCGAAGAATCGCGGCCCTGCACGTTCATTCATCACCGGACTCGACACACCATGCCGCTGCTTTCCCGCCACCGCCTCATGCGCCACGTGGCTGTTCTTTGCGCCGCCTTGCTGGCCGCGCCGCTTGCCGCCTGGGCCGCGCCCGCCGCCGGCGAGCCCGTGTGGTTCGGCGTGAGCGGCCCGCTCACCGGACAGAATGCGCAGTACGGCGCGCAGTGGAAGGCGGGCTTCGACCTGGCGATCGACCACGTCAACGCGCAGGGCGGCATCCATGGCCGTCCGCTGGCCTACAACTTCGAGGACAGCCAGAGCGATCCGCGCCAGTCGGTGGCCATCGCGCAGAAGCTGGTGAGCGACAGGCGCGTGCTCATCGAGCTCGGCGACTTCTCCAGCCCGGCCTCGATGGCCGCCTCGCCCATCTACCAGCGCGCGGGCCTGGTGCAACTGGGCTTCACCAACTCGCATCCTGATTTCACCAAGGGCGGCGACTACATCTGGAGCCCCTCCATCAGCCAGGCCGACGCGCAGCCGCTGCTGGCCGAGCTCGCGGTGAAGACGCTGGGCTTCAAGCGCATCGCCGTGCTGTATCTCAACACCGACTGGGGTCGCACCAGCAAGGACGTGCTCGTGAAGGCCGCGCAGGAGCGCGGCGCGCAGCTCGCCATTGCCGAGGGCTACCAGCCCGACGAGAAGGACTTCCGCTCGACGCTGGTGCGCGTGCGCGACGCCAACCCCGACGGGCTGGTGCTCATCTCCTACTACCCCGACGGCGCGCTCATCGCGGGCCAGGTGCGCAGCGTGGGCCTGAAGCAGCCCATCGCCGCGGTGGGCTCGGTGTATTCGCCGAAGTTCATCGAGCTCGGCGGCGCCGCGGTCAACGGCATCCACACCAACACCGCGTTCTATCCCGAGGAGCCGCGCACCGAGGTGCAGAAGTTCGTGAAGAGCTTCCGCGTCAAGTACGGCAAGGAGCCCGATGCGTTCAACGCCTACGCGTACGACGCCGTGGTGTACGCGGCCGCCGCGCTGCGCGAGGCCGGCCCGAAGGCCGACCGCAAGGCGGTGCGCGATGCGTTCTACAAGATCAAGGACGTGCCGAGCGTGATCTTCGGCAAGGCCAGCTTCGATGCGCAGACGCGCCGCGTCGTCGGCGTGAAGAGCGTGAACCTGGTGGTGAAGGACGGCAAGTGGACGCAGCTCGACGAGAAGGCGGCCGTGGCCTTGTCCAAATGACGCGGCTTCGCATTTGTTCCCTCTCCCTCCGGGAGGGCGTCAGGGTGAGGGCAGCGGCCTTCGATGAACCGCGGTCCCGTGCCAAGGCCGCCGTGCCCTCACGCCAACCCTCTCCCAGAGGGAGATCGAGCCACACGGGGGCAGAGGCAACGCCATGAGCTTCACCTCCTTCTTCGACTACACCGTCAACGGCCTGATCATCGGCAACATCTACGCGTTGCTGGCCGTAGGCCTCGCGTTGATCTTCGGTGTGTCGCACCTCATCAACTTCGCGCACGGCTCGGTGTACACGGTGGGCGCGTACATCGGCTGGGCCAGCATCACCTACCTGCACACGCCGCTGCCCGTGACCATCGCGCTGGTGGTGCTGGGCGCGGGCGCGCTCGGCATGCTGATCGAGCGCGTGGGCTTGCGGCCGCTGCAGGGCGCGGCGCGCATCGCGCCGCTGCTGGCGACCATCGGCATCAGCTTCGTGCTCGACATCCTCGTGCAGCTGGTGTTCAGCCCCGACCCGCGCTCGCTGCCCACGCAGCTGCCCGACTGGCGCCTGCAGATCGGCACCGGCACCATCGGCGCGCTGGACCTGCTCATCGCGGGCATCGGCCTGGCGAGCGCGGCCGTGCTGTTCGGCTTCCTGCGTTTCACCAAGCTCGGCTGGGCCGTGCGCGCCACCGCGCAGGACCGCGACGCGGCGCAGCAGATGGGCGTGGACGTCGACCGCGTGAACCAGACGGTGTTCGCCATCGCTGCTGCACTCGGCGGGCTTTCGGGCCTGCTGGTGGGCATGTACTACAACAACATCAGCCCGGCGATGAGCTTCCAGGCCACGCTCAAGGGTGTGGTGGCCACGGTGGTCGGCGGCGTGGGCAGCGTGCCCGGCGCCATCGTCGGCAGCCTGCTGCTGGGGCTGATCGAGAGCTACGGCGTGGCCATCCTCGGCACGCCCTACCGCAACCTGTTCGCCTTCGCGCTGCTGCTGGTCATCCTGGTGTGGAAGCCCAACGGCCTGTTCGGCCGCAAGCGCGCGCTGCCGCCCGAGCCGCTCACCGGCACCTTCATCGCGCCGAGCAAGCCGTGGCGCATTCCGCCGCGCCTGCTGTTCGCGCTGTTCGGCGCGGCCCTCGTGCTGCCGCTGTTCGACCCGTCGCCTTACCTGCTGCAGACGCTCACCAACGCATGGCTCTACGGCGCGCTCGCGCTGAGCCTCACGCTGGTGGCCGGCACCATCGGGCAGATCTCGCTGGGCCACGCGGGGCTGCTGGCCATCGGTGCATACGCCTCCTCGCTGCTGGTGCTCGACCTGCACCTGCCGGTGGGCACGGGCATCGTGCTGGCGGGCATCCTCACGTCGCTGATCGGCACCGCGCTGATCTTTCCGGCCTTCAGGTTGCGCGGCCACTACGTGTCGATCGCCACGCTGGGCATCGGCGAGATCGTGGCGCTCACCATCCTGAATTGGGAGAGCCTCACGCACGGGCCCATCGGCGTGTCGGGCATTCCGCCGCTGTCGCTGTTCGGGCGCGATGCGTCGTCGAACGGGGCCATCTACTGGGCGTCCTTCGGTGCGATGGTGCTGCTGGCCCTGCTGCAGTGGCGCCTGCTGCGCTCGCACCTGGGCCGCACCTTCCGCGCGGTGCGCGAAGACGAGGTGGTCGCGCGCGCCTACGGCGTGAGCCCCGACCGCTACAAGGCGCTGGCCTTCGGCTTCGGCGGCTTCGCGGCCGGCGTGAGCGGTGCCTTCACCGCGCACATGTACTCCTACATCAACCACGAGACCTTCGGCTCGCAGATCTCGATCCTCGCGCTCACGATGGTGATCCTCGGCGGGCTGGGGAACATCAGCGGCGCGCTGCTGGGCGCGGTGGCGCTCGTGAGCCTGCCGGAGCTGTTCCGCGTGACCGCCGAGTACCGCATGCTGATCTACGGCGTGGCGCTGCTGCTTCTCATCCGTTTCCGCCCGCAGGGTCTGCTGGGCACTGTCTGAAAGAACATCACCATGAGCCACCTGAACGACTACCTCGCAGAGAAACGCGCCGCCGTGCTGGCGCGCAACGCCGCCGTCGAGGCGGGCACCGCGCAACCGGTGCAGCTCAAGGCGCACGTGCGCGCCGAAGGCCGCAGCGGCGTGCGCCGCCTGCGCATCCGCGAGCACCAGGTCATCAGCGACAGCCCGCCGGATTTCGCGGGCTACAACCTCGGGCCCAGTTCGCCCGAGCTGCAGCTGGGTGTGCTCGGCACCTGCGTCACGCACATCTTCCTGATCCAGGCGGCCGAACGGCAGGTGCCGCTCGAAAGCCTCGAGGTGGAGGTGACGGGCCTCATCGATCCGCGCGGCGGCAAGCCGGGCCACGAGCAGACGCCCATCTGGCCGCACGAGATCGGCTACACGGTGCACATCGATTCGCCCGCGAGCCGCGCGGACATCGACGCGCTGTTCGAGGCGGTGGAGCGCAACTGCCCCATCCTCAACCTGCTGCGCAACCCGCAGGCGATTCGCGCCGAGGTGAAGCTGGTCGATTCGAAGGCACAGGCAAACCGTGCGACCGATGCCACGCTGAAGGCAGGCTATGCCCTCGCTGCTTGAGATCCGCGGCCTGGTGCGCCGCTTCGGCGGGCTCACGGCCGTCAACGCCGTCGACCTGCACGTGGGCGAGGGCGAACTGCTCAGCGTGATCGGGCCGAACGGCGCGGGCAAGACCACGCTGTTCAACCTGGTCACCGGCCTGGACCGGCCCGACGCAGGGCAGGTGCTGTTCGACGGGCAGGACGTCACCGGCCTGCCGGCGCAGCAGCTCGCGCAGCGCGGCCTGGCGCGCACCTTCCAGCACGGGCGCGTGTTCGCCAACCTCTCGGTGCTCGACAACGTGCTGGTCGGTGCGCACACGCGGCTGCGCGCCGTGAAACCGCGCGTGGGCGGCGTGCCGGGGCTGGGCGCGTTGGCCGAGCTGGCACTGGCGCTGGTGCAGCCCGGCGCGGTGCGCCGCGAGGAGCAGGCGCTGCGCGAAGAGGCGCACGCCATCGTCGCGCTCTTCGGCGAACGCCTGGCGCCGCGCATCGACCACCCGGCCTACAGCCTGTCGTACGCCAACCGCCGCCGCGTGGAGATCGCGCGCGCACTGGCGCTCAGGCCGCGCCTGCTGCTGCTGGACGAGCCCACCGCCGGCATGAACGAGAGCGAGACGGCGCAGATGCTGGAGATCATTCGCGGCCTGAAGGCGCGCGGCCAGACCATCCTGCTGATCGAGCACAAGCTCGACCTCGTGATGCAGCTGTCCGACCGCGTGGCCGTGCTCGACGACGGCCGCAAGATTGCCGAAGGCCTGCCCGATGAGGTGCGCAACGACCCGGCCGTGATCGAGGCGTACCTGGGGCATCGGCATGTGGGCGCTGCCGAGGCGCGAACGCCAGAGGCGGTGGCCGCATGATCGCCACCGTTGCGCGCACGGGCCTTTCGCCTTCGTCCCTCTGGGCAGAGGGGCGCAGCGAGGACCTGCCCGGACGCACCGCGGCACCTGCGTCGAACCAGGCTGCAAAGCCGCTGCTCGAACTCAAGAAGATCAACAGCTTCTACGGCCCCGTGCAGGCCCACTTCGACCTCGACATCGAGGTGCGCAAGGGCCAGATCGTCAGCCTGCTCGGCGGCAACGCGAGCGGCAAGTCGACCACCATGAAGATCGTGCTGGGGCTGCTGAAGCCGCGCTCGGGCGAAGTGAACTTCAACGGTACGTCGACGCTCGGCCTGAGCACGCCGCAGATCATCCGCAAGGGCATCGGCTCGGTGCCCGAGGCACGCCGCCTGTTCCCCGCGATGAGCGTGCGCGAGAACCTGCTGATGGGCGCCTATGCGCGCAGCGACCGCAAGGCCGTGGCCGAAGACCTCGAGCGCATGCTGGAACTGTTCCCGCGCGTGGCCGAGCGCATCGAGTTCCAGGCCGGCACGCTGTCGGGCGGCGAGCAGCAGATGGTGGCCATGGCGCGCGCGCTCATGGGCCGCCCGCAGCTCATCTGCATGGACGAGCCGACCATGGGCCTGTCGCCGCTGTACGTCGACAAGGTGCTGGAGCTCATCGCGCGCATCAACGCGCAGGGCGTGTCGGTCTTCATGGTCGAGCAGAACGCGAGCCTGGCGCTGCAGATCGCGCACCACGGCTACGTGCTGCAGACAGGGCGCATCGTGCTTTCGGGACCGGCGCGCGAGTTGCTGGCCGACGCGCGCATCCGCGACGCGTACCTGGGCGGCGACGGCGCGGCGCGCACCGCCTCCTGATCCAACAGCATCGACAACATCGACAACAGCCATCCACAGGGAGAAAGCCACATGGCATTGAAACTCGACCACATCGTGATCGCGGTGCACGACCTCGAACGCAGCGTTGCCGACTACGGCGCGCTCGGCTTCCACGTGGTGCGCGGCGGCGACCATCCGGGCCGCGCCACGCACAACGCGCTGGTGGTGTTCGGCGACGGCAGCTACTTCGAGCTGATCGCATGGCGCGAGCCGTCGCCGGCCGAACGCTGGTGGCAGCTGCTGCACAAGCATGGCGAAGGCATCGTCGACTTCGCGCTGCTGCCGCGCGACACCGCCGCCACGGTGGCCGACGCGAAGGCGCGCGGCCTCGCGCTCGAAGGCCCGCTCGACGGCGGGCGTGTGCGGCCCGACGGCGAACACCTGCGCTGGCAGACCGCGCGCGCACCGTCGGCCGACCTGCCTTTTCTTTGCGGCGACCTCACGCCGCGCGCCCTGCGCGTGCCCGAAGGCGATGTGCGCGTGCATGCGAACGGCGCGCTCGGCGTGGCGAGCCTGGCCATCGCCGTGCGCGACCTCGATGCGACGCTGGCGCGCTACCGGGCGTTGCTCGGCACGGTGTCCGACGTCGATGCCGACACCCACATCGGCGAGCCCGTGGCGGTGCCCGGCAGTAACGTGCGCGTGGCGGTCATCGTGCTGGGCGGCAGCGTGCTGGTGCTGTCGTCACCGCGCGAGAACATTGCGCAAGGGGAGGGCGCCGACACCCTCGCGCAACGCATCGCCGCGCGCGGCGAAGGGCCGTACGCGCTCGTGCTGCACACCGACACGCCGCACGCCACCGGCACCTTCGACCTGGCGCGCGCGCACGGCGCGCTGATCGAACTCGACCTGCCGCCGCCGGTGCGCGACGGGGCGCATGCCCACCCGCGCGGCTACCAGGCGGACACCACGGTGGGCGGTTGAGCCGAGGGGCGGCCTGACGGCTGGTTCAGGCTGCGCGATATTCAGGTCGCGCAATATTCAGGCTGCGCGATATTCAGGTCGCGCAATATTCAGGCTGCGCGATATTCAGGCTGCGCGATATTCAGGCTGCGCAATATTCAGGCTGCGCAATACTCAGGCTGCGCGTGCGCGCAGCTGGAACACATTGCCCTCGGGGTCGTGCCCGTCGCAGTGCACGTACCCGTTGAACGCCCACTCGCGTTCGGCCGGCTTCAGCGCACCGCCGGCTTCCACGGCGCGCAGGCGCGCGGCCGACAGGCTGGCCACCGGGAAGATGAACTTCAGCGCGGTGTTCTCGCGCGGCACCGGCGGCTGCGCGATGTGCACCGCGGCCGCGACGGCGGGATTCATCGCGACAATGAAGAGCTGCAGCGCCGGCGACTCGAGACTGGCGTGGTCGGCCTCCTCGTGCGTGAGTGCAAGGTCCGCGACACGCGCATAGAACGCGCTCACGCGCGACACGTCCTTCGCATGGATGACGGCCGCTGCTGCTGCCGGCGCTGCTGCCCCTGTTCCCGTTTCGGTCATGTGCGTTCTCTCGATGGCTTCTTCTTCACTGCTGCTCGGCTACCTCGTTTCCATTCTGCCTGCCGGCCTGCTCGCGCTGGTGGCGCTGCTGGCCATTCCGCGGGCGCTGGCGGGTGCGCGCGTGGCGGTGCACATCCTGTTCTTCATCTTCGCGCGCGATGCGATGAGCCCGGCGGGCTTCTGGCAACTGGGCGCCGGGTCGATGCGGCTCACGGCGCCGGTGCCGGTGCTGCTCGCGCTGGCCGGCATGTCGGCCGCGCTGTTCGTGGGCGTTGCGTGGCTCGAGCGCGTGACGTGGTGGGAGGGGTGGAACGGGTGGAAGGGCGTGCGGCCCGTGCCTTCGCTGCTCTGGGGCGTGGCAGGCGCGGTGGCCATCAGCGTGGTGGCTGCGGCACTGAAGGCGGCTGCGGGGCTGCCGTCGCTGCCCGCGCCGGGCACGGCGTTGGTCGTGCCGCTGCTCGTCTTCGCGTTGCTGGGCAACGCGTATGAAGAGCTGCTGTTTCGCGGCATGCTGCAGCAGCGCCTGATGGCGCACATGCCGGCGGCGCGCGCGGTGGTCGTGTCGGGCGCGCTGTTCAGCCTGTGCCATGCATGGCTTGCGCTGATCGTCACGCGCGCGGGGCTGCCGGTGCTGGTCTTCACGCTCGTCGAAGGCCTGGTGGCGGGCCTCGTGTACCGGCGCGCCGGCCTGCTGGCCGCCACGCTGGCGCATGGCCTGGCCATCTTCGTGCTGGCCAGCGGCGCCTATTGAGCGCCGGCAAGTGCATCGGCCCGAACGCGCTTGAAGGACAAGACCTCGCGCGGATACCAGCGCTTACCTGATTTCACCCGGCCGCGACCTGTTGTGCCCGAAGCGGACACAAGGCCGGCCCACAATGGACTCGTCATCAACGCATGAAGGAGTTCCAGATGAACACCAACTCGAAGAGCATGGCCGTGGCCGCCGCGGCACTCGCGATGTGCATGGCCGCAGGGAGCGCCTTTGCACAAGACCGCCGCTTCGACGGCCGCCCAGGCCCCGGCGATGGACGAGATGGCCGCTACGAGCAACGCGACCGCAATTTCGATCACCGTGGCCCGCCGGGCTACCGTGGCAACCAGGACTTCCGCGACGGCCGCCAGTTCGATCGCCGCGGCTTCCCGCAACCGCACGCCGAATGGCGCCGTGGCGGGCGTGTGCCGCCGGAGTACCGTGGCCGCAACTACGTGGTGGAAGACTGGCGTGCGCAGCGCCTGCAGCAGCCGCCGCGCGGCTACCAGTGGGTGGGCGTGGGCGGGGACTTCGTGCTCGCGGCCATTGCCACCGGCCTGATCGCGAACATCATCGCCGGCCAGTAAGCAACGCAGGGCCTGCGGGCCCTGTTCGCATGATCGACCGCCGCGGGCCGCAAGGCTGGCGGCGGTTTCGTTTTTTCAGGCCAGCGCGGTGGGAATCGACTGGGCGCAGACGTTGCGGCCGGTGATGGTCAGGCGCAGACCGCCGCCGTGCCACTCGAGCCAGTTGAGGCTCACATACGCGTCGATGTCGGCGTCGTCGATGCGGTCGGCCTGGCGGCTCTGCAGCAGTTCCACCGTGGCGGGGAGGGCCCGTCTCAGGCGTTCCCGACGCTCCGCTGCATCGGCCGCCTTGAGGGCGGCCCTTGTTTGCTGTTGCTGCTGCTGCGGGGTCGATGCCATTGCTGATCCGTTCCAGGAAGCCAGGGAATTAACCCGAATGTACGCCGCCTGTGTGAAGCTGCATTCTTCTTTTTTAACCTTTCTGTCGTCCGCAGTACACACCCCGCATCCGCCGCTGGACAGGCTCTAGATTTCGTAGTGCGAGGCCTTGGCCTCGTCGCCCAGGGCTTTTTCGACCACCGCCCGGGTCAGCGTGGGGGCGAACGATTCGATGAAGGCATAGACGTACTTGCGCAGGTAGATGCCGCGGCGCACCGCGAGCTTGGTGAGGTTGATGCCGAACAGGCGCCCCGCATCGAGCGCACGCAGTTGCGTGTCGCGCTCGGCCTCGTAGGCCACGCCGGCGACGATGCCCACGCCCAGGCCCAGCTGCACGTAGGTCTTGATCACGTCGGCGTCCATCGCGGCCAGCACGATGTTGGGCTGCAGGCCGCGCTGCGCGAAGGCCTCGTCGATGCGGGAGCGCCCGGTGAAGCCCGTGTCGTAGGTGATGAGCGGATAGCGCGTGAGCGCATCGAGCGTGAGCGGCGCGTCCAGCAGCGGATGCCCCGGCGGCACGATCACCGAATGCGTCCAGCGGTAGCAGGGCAGGGCCACCAGCTGCGGGTAGTCGCCCAGGGCCTCGGTGGCGATGCCCACGTCGGCCTCGCCGTCGAGCAGCATCTGTGCGATCTGCTTGGGCGAGCCCTGGTGCAGGTGCAGCTTCACGTTGGGAAACTGCGTGCGGAATTCCTGCACCGCCATCGGCATCGCGTAGCGCGCCTGCGAGTGCGTGGCCGCCACCGACAGCAAGCCGCTTTGCTGCGCGACGAACTCCTGGCCCGCGTGCTTGAGGTTGCTGCTCTCCATCAGCATGCGCTCGATGATCGGCAGCACATGGCCGCCCGGCTCGGTGAGCCCGGTGAGCCGCTTGCCGGCACGCACGAAGAGCTCGATGCCGAGTTCTTCCTCGAGTTCGCGGATCTGCCGGCTCACGCCGGGCTGCGAGGTGTGAAGGGTGTGGGCGACTTCGGTCAGGTTGAAGCCGCAACGAACGGCCTCGCGTACCGAGCGCAGTTGTTGGAAGTTCATCTGCCGCGGAGGTGAGTCAGGAGAGTCGGGGCCCCGGTCGGGACCGAGGGGCGATTCTCTGCACAAGCGCTTATTCGGGGAACGATGCGTTTGTTGGTTTCACATGAGCAAAACATCTTTGAGGCTATTCCAGCCACCGTGGGAGCTCCGATTTGATATTTCGCACGCATGTGCTAAAGTTTGCCGCATGGACGCCAAGACCCAGAAAAGCGAACTCACCCGTGCCGCCATCGTCGGCGCGGCAATGAGCCTTGCGCTGGCCGAAGGCCTGGAAGCGATCACGCTGCAGGCCGTGGCCAGCCGGCTGGGCCTGTCCAAGAGCGGCGTGTTCTCGCGCGCGGGCTCGCGCGAGGCGCTGCAGAAGGCGGTCATCGAGGAGTACGGCCGCGGCTTCCTGGCCGACGTGTTCGTGCCCGCCATGCAGAAGCCCAAGGGCCTGCCGCGGCTCAACGAGATCGTGTCGCGCTGGATCGCCCGCACGCGCGACGTCGAGATGCACACCGGCTGCCTCTACATGGCCGGCGCCTTCGAGTTCGACGACCGCGAGGGCGAGCTGCGCGACGTGCTGTTCGAGGAGGTCACGCGCTGGCGCGCCGCGCTGCGCCGCACCGTGCTGCTGGCCGTCGAGAGCGGCGAGCTCAAGGCCGACACCGACCCCGCGCAGCTGGTGAGCGAACTCAACGGCGCGATGATGGCCCAGCTGCACGACGCGCGCTTCCTGCGCGACCCGCAGGCGGCCGACCGGGCCGCGCAGACCTGGCAGCGGCTGCTTTCCAGCTACCTCGCCTGATGCAAGAAGCAGGCGGAACCCCCGCGCCTTCATTTGCCAATATTTCGCACACTCGTGCGATAAAAAGGAGAAGCACCATGCTGATCATTGCCCTCTTTCTTGCCGTCTACGCGGCCGTCCTCGGTGTGCGGGGCGTGCGCGACACGCTGCGCAGCCTGCCCCGCAGCAACCGGGACTGGGTCTGGTACTGAGGCACGCCATGACAAGCAGTTCCCCATCGGCCGCGGGCCACGCCGCGCAATCGAACTACTACCGCCCGAGCCGGCTGCTGCGCGCGCTGCGCTTCGGCCTGACCACCTCGCAGCGCCTGTGGCCCGCGCTGGGCGTGCGCGCCGCCTACCGCCTGTTCGGCACGCCGCTGCCGCCCAAGTGGCTCTACCGCGGCCAGGGGCCCGGCGCCGAATGGCGGCGCGAGGGCTGGGCCTTCGAGGATGCGAGCGTGGGCATCTACCACCTGGCCGCGCAGGACTCGGGTGCGGAGTCGGCGCCGGTGGTGCTGCTGGTGCACGGCTGGGGCGGGCATGCGGGGCAGATGCTGCCGCTGGCGCAGGCCGTGGCCGACGCGGGCCTGCGGCCGGTGTTGCTCGAGCTGCCGGCCCACGGGCGCAGCGCGGGCACCATGAGCAACTCGGCGCAGTTTGCGCGCGCCATCGCGTACGTGGCGGCGCGGCTCGCGGCCGACGGCCATGCGCTGCATGCGGCCGTCGCGCATTCGCTGGGCGCCAACGGCCTGGCCCTGGCGGCCGCGCGGGGCCTGCCGGCCGAACGCCTGGTGCTGCTGGCGCCGCCGGCCTCGCCGCGGGAGTACACGCGCTACTTCGCGCACACCTTCGGCCTGAGCGAGGCCACGCGGCTGGCGATGCAGCGCCGGTTCGAGGGGCGTGAAGGCGTGCTGATGCCGCAGCTGGAGCCGGCCGCGGTGGGCCCGCGCATTGCGCAGCCCACGCTGGTCGTGCACGACCGGGACGACCGCGTGAACCGCTTCGCGGATGCCGAGGCCTACCGCGACGCGATCCGCGGTGCGCGGCTGGTCGCCACGCAGGGGCTGGGGCACCGCCGCATCCTCAAGGCGCAGGAGGTGCTGGACGCGGTGCTGCGCTTCCTGGCGGGGCCCGTGCGCTGAGACCCGCGCAGCTTGTTGAACCCGCGGAACGGGTCAGCGCGCCGCGGCGGGCGTGGGCGTCGGGTCGGGCAGCTCGATCTTGATGTCGAGCACTTCGAGGTTGTCCTGGGTCTCCAGGTGCACCTTGATGTCGTCCGCGTTGATCGACACGTACTTGGAAATCACCGCCACCAGCTCGCGCTGGAGTTCGGGCAGGTAGTCGGGCCGGCGCTTGCCGCTGAGGCTGGAGCGCTCGTGCGCGAGGATGATCTGCAGCCGCTCCTTCGCGACGCTGGCAGTCTTCTTCTTTTCGCCCAGCAGGAACGAGAGAAAGGACATGGCCTACTTGCCTCCGAAAATCCGCTTGAAGAAGCCCGGCTTCTCGGCGTCGACGAAGCGCATGGGCTTGTCCTCGCCAAGGAAGCGCGCCACCACGTCGCTGTAGGCCTGCGCCACGTCGGTTTCCTTGTCGTGGATCGCCGGCACGCCCTGGTTGGAGGCGTGCAGCACGCTTTCCGACTCGGGGATCACGCCGATCAGCTTGATGCGCAGGATGTCCTGGATGTCCTCCAGCGACAGCATCTGCCCGCCCGCCACCCGGTTCGGGTTGTAGCGGGTGATCAGCAGGTGCTCCTTGATGGGCTCGTTGCCTTCCTTGGCGCGCTTGGTCTTGCTGCTGAGCATGCCCAGGATGCGGTCCGAGTCGCGCACCGAAGACACTTCGGGGTTGGTGACGATCAGCGCCTCGTCGGCGAAATACATCGCCATCATGGCGCCGGTCTCGATGCCCGCGGGCGAGTCGCAGATGATGTATTCGAAGTCCATCGCGGCGAGGTCGGACAGGATCTTCTCGACGCCCTCCTGCGTGAGCGCTTCCTTGTCGCGCGTCTGCGAGGCGGCCAGCACGAACAGGTTGTCGCACTGCTTGTCCTTGATGAGGGCCTGGCTCAGGTTGGCTTCACCCTGGATGACGTTGATCAGGTCGTACACCACGCGGCGTTCGCAGCCCATGATCAGGTCCAGGTTGCGCAGGCCCACGTCGAAGTCGATCACGGCCGTCTTCTTGCCGGCGAGCGCAAGGCCCGAGGCGAAGCTGGCGCTCGTGGTCGTCTTGCCGACGCCGCCCTTGCCCGAAGTCACCACCACAATTTTGGCCATGGCCATTCCTTCTTGTTTCGATTCAGTTGTTGGTTGTCAGGGTCGCCGCGATCCGAGCGGGGCTCAGGGGATCGGGTCGATCGCTAGTTTCTTGCCGTCCAGGCGCACTTGCGCCGATTTTCCCAGCACCGTGTCGGGCAGCGGCACCTCGTTCGTGCGATAGATGCCGGCAATGGCCACCAGCTGCGCTTCCATGCAGGTCGAGAAGATCCGCGCCTCGGTGTTGCCTCGCGCGCCGGCAATGGCCTTGCCGCGCAGCGGTGCGTACACGTGCACGTTGCCGTCGGCGATGACCTCGGCGCCGAAGCTCACCACGGCCGTCACCACCACGTCGCCGCCGCGGGCGTAGACCTGCTGGCCCGAGCGCAGCGGCTTGTCGATCAGCAGCGTGCCGTTGGCCGGCACCGGCACTTCGCGCACGATCTGCGGGGCTTCCGACACCGGGGCTTCGGCCGGCGGTGCCGGCGCGCGCGGGGCGGGAGAGGCCGGCATGGCGGACACCGAGAGGCCGGCGGCACGTGCCGCGGCGTTCTGGGCGGCGTTGCCGCCGCGCACCGCGATGGGTTGGGTCTGGTGGCGCGCCAGCAGGCTGCGCAGGGCGGCAAAGTCGATGTCGCCGGTGTGGGCGTGGGCGGCTTCGCCTTCGCCCGGTGCGTCCTGCAGCAGGGAGAGGTCGATCACCACCGGTTCCTGCTCGAAGAAATCGGGTGAATCCGCCAGCTGGGCGTCGAGCGCCTCGGCCAGCACGTCCAGGTCGGACGTCTTGAGGATCACTGCGATCAGCGGCAGCGTGGCGCTCTTGAATTCGAAAACCGCCTTGGTGCGCGCGGCGGAGACATCGGCCATTGGAAAGCGTCGGAAAACGTCGGTGCGAAAAGCGTTGGAGTCTAACGGGCGCGGGCCAAAGCCCGGTGACCGGGCCCCGCCTGGAGCACCCCGGACAACACTTCTTTCATGAGGTTGCACTTTTTCCGGGGTGCCGCGCGGCGCCTTCGTCAGTTCTTCGAGCGACCGAGCAGCGCGTACAGAATGATCGCGCCGAAGGTGGCGGTACCGATGCCGCCGAGCGCGAAGTCGCCGAACTTCAGCGTGAAGTCGCCCGTGCCGATGATCAGCGTGATGGCCGCCACGATCAGGTTCTTGTTCTGCGAGAAGTCGACCTTGTTGTCGACCCAGATCTTGGCGCCGGCAATGGCGATCAGGCCGAACACCACGATGCTCACGCCGCCCATCACCGGCAGCGGAATCGCCTGGATCAGCGCGCCGAACTTGGGGCTGAAGCCCAGCACCAGCGCAATCACCGCCGCCACCACGAACACCGCGGTGGAGTAGATGCGCGTGGCGGCCATCACGCCGATGTTCTCGGCGTAGGTGGTCACGCCGGTGCCGCCCGCGGCGCCGCTCACCACCGTGGCAATGCCGTCGCCGATGAAGGCGCGGCCCATGTAGGCGTCGAGGTTGCGGCCCGTCATGGCCGTCACCGCCTTCAGGTGGCCCAGGTTTTCCGCCACCAGGATGATGGCCACCGGGGCGATCAGCAGCATCGCGTTGGCCGTGAACACCGGCGCGGTGAAGGTCGGCAGGCCGACCCAGTCCGCGTTGGCGATGCCGCTCAGGTCGACCGGCTTGCCCATGCCCAGGCCGTTGGTCAGCACCGCGTAGACGACGGTGGCCAGGATCAGCCCGACCAGGATCAGCAGGCGTTGCAGCATGCCGCGCGCGAACACCGCCACCAGGCCCACGCACAGGAAGGTCACGGCCTGCATCCACGAGTCGAAGTTGCTCGCCGCCATGTTCTTGATGGGCACGCTCGCCAGGTTGAGCCCGATGACGGCCACCACCGCGCCCGTGACCACGGGCGGCATGAAGCGCTCGATCCAGCCGGTGCCGATGGCCTGCACCAGCGCGCCGATCAGGATGTACACCACCCCACAGGCCACGATGCCGCCCAGCGCCACCGCGATGTTGGCGTTGGGGCCCTTGCCCGCGTAGCCGCTGGCCGCGATCACCACGCCGATGAAGGCGAAGCTCGAGCCCAGGTAGCTGGGCACCTTGCCGCCGGTGATGAAATAGAAGATGAGCGTGCCGATGCCGCTCATCAGGATCGCGATGTTGGGGCTGAAGCCCATCAGGATCGGCGCCAGCACCGTGGCGCCGAACATGGCGATCACGTGCTGCACGCCCATGGCGCCGGTCTGCAGCCAGGGCAGCCGCTCGTCGGGCGCAATGACCGCGCCGTTGGCCAGCGCGGACGCGGGCCGTTCAGTCCAGTTGAACATTCTTCTTTCTCCTCTTGTTGGTGGTGTGTGCTCGGTGGCCAGGACGCCCTGGCTTTCCCGGGGCGTGATTGTGGGTGATGAACACCCGGCTGAACACCGGCACGCACCCTGTGCGGCGGAGAAAGAAGAGGCGCGCAGGAGGTGCGGAGGACGCGCGAAAGCGGCGTCCCCGGCGGGCGTTCAGCGCGGCTGCAGCACCGCCATCGTGATGCGCGACACGCAGGTCAGCTCGCCGGCCTCGTTGGTCAGGTCGATCTGCCAGACCTGCGTGGTGCGCCCGCGGTGCACCGGCCGCGCCGTGCCGATCACCCAGCCGCGGGTGACCGAGCGGATGTGGTTGGCGTTGATGTCCAGGCCCACGGCGCGGTCGCCCTCGGGCGCCGAGTAGTGGGCGCCGCAAGAGCCCAGCGTCTCGGCCAGCACCACCGACACGCCGCCATGCAGGATGCCGTAGGGCTGGCGGGTGCGCTCGTCGACCGGGCAGCGGGCGCGGATGAAGTCGTCGCCCACCTCCAGGAACTCCATGCCCAGCGTGGAGACGGCGGTGCCGACGTGGTTGCGGGTGAGCTCCTCGACGGAGATTTCTTTTTTCCAGATACGCATTCGGTTTCTTTCGGGTTCGGCCGGCAGGCCCTCGCTCGGGCTGCAGCAGGCGCATGAAGGTGGCAAAACTATAGCGACGGCGGCTGACAGGCGCAGTCGCCTTTGCGTGTTAACTTGAATCGATGAAGCACCCCGTCCGCCGCTGGCTCATCGGCATCGCCGCCGTCCTGGTGCTGGGCGTGGGCGCATTGGTGCTGGTGGTGCGCTCCAAGCTGCCCACCGACGACGAGGTGGCCGCGAAGATCGCCGAGGGTTTCGAGCAGCGCTTCGGCGTGGCGCTGAAGGTGGGCAGCGCCCACTGGGCGCTGTTGCCCACCCCGATGCTGGTGCTGTCCGACATCGCCACCGACCAGCCCCGGCCCATCACCCTGAAGCGCGTCAGCCTGCAGCTGCAGCTGGCACCCCTGCTGCAGCGCGTCATTGCGCTGGACGAAATCGAGGTCGAAAGCCTGGTGCTGCCGCGCGCCTCCGTACGGGCGTTCCGCGGCAAGGGCCCGAAGCCGAAGGAGGGCGCCCAGGCGGTCGCGCTGCCCGCGCCGTGGACATTGGCGGCGGTGCCGCTGGAGCGCGTGCGCTGGCGCGACGTGGTCTGGATCGACCGGCGCGACATTCCGCTGGCCTACGACGGCGACCTCGCCTTCGACCCGCAGTGGCGCCCGCGCCAGCTGCGCATCGAACGCGCGGGCATGGCGCCGTCCGCGCCGCCCGCGCGCCTGCGGCTGGACCGCCAGCCCGGCCAGGACCGCTGGCGCACCCGCATCGACGCGGGCGGCGGCACGTGGAACGGCGTCACCCGGCTGGAGACGCTGCCCAACGGCAGGCTGCGCGTGTCGGCCGAACTGGAGCCGCGCCTGATCGACATCGAAAGCCTGGTGCAGGCCTTCGACCGCCGCACCTCGCTGGCCGGCAAGGTGTCCGGCCAGACCACGCTCACGGCCGAGGCCGACACCGCCGAAGACCTGGGCGCGCTGCTGCGCAGCCTGCACACCCGCACCGCCTTCACCGTGCAGCCCGCCACGCTCACCAAGCTCGACGTGGCCAAGGCCGTGACCACCGCCGGCATCAGCCGGGGCGGCCGCACGCAGCTCGAGCAGCTCACCGGCACGCTGGACACCCAGGGCACCGAAGACGGCGTGGTGATGCAGTACACCAACCTCAAGGCGCGTTCCGGCGTGCTCACCGCCAGCGGCAACCTGAAGCTGTTCAACCGCAAGCTCGACGGCGAGATCGCGGTCGACCTGGTCGACGGCGTGGTCGGCGTGCCGCTGAAGATCGGCGGCACCGTGAGCGACCCCGAGCTGTCGCTCACCGGCGGCGCCCTCACCGGCGCGGCCATCGGCAGCGCGGTGCTGCCGGGCGTGGGCACGGCCATCGGGGCGCGGGTGGGGCAGCAGGTGGAGAAGATGTTCGGCGGGAGCGAGGCAACGAAGAAGGCTGAAAAGAAGGCCGCGCCCCGACATCCGGCGCCGGCCGCGCCGCGGCACTGATCAGTCCAGCGTCGCGCCCGAGAGCTTCACGAGCTTCTGGTGCTTTGCCAGCTCGGCCTGGAAGAAGGCGGGCGCGGTGTCCGGTCCCTTGTCGAGCACGGTGAGCCCTTGCCCGGCGATGGCGGTCTTCGCCTCGGGCGAAGCCATCGCGGCCTTGATGGCGGCGTGGTAGCTCTCCACCATCGGGCTGGGCAGGCCCGCCGGCCCGACCAGTGCAATCCACGCATCGAAGCTGTAGCCCGGCACGCCGGCCTCGGCCAGCGTCGGCACGTCGGGCAGCGCGGCCGAACGCGTGCCGGTGCTCACCGCCAGCGCGCGCAACGTGCCGGCCTTGACCTGCGGCGCCACCTGCGAGATCGACACGAACCCCAGCTGTACCTGCCCGCCGATCATGTCGGTGATCAGCGGCCCGGTGCCGCGGTAGGGCACGTGCTTCATGCGGATGCCGGTCTCGCTCACCAGCAGCTCGCCCGCCAGGTGCAGCGTGCTGCCGTTGCCGGCCGAGCCGTAGTTCAGCGCGTCGGGGTGGGCCTTGGCATGCGCGACCAGCTCGGCCACGTTCTTCACCGGCAAGGCCGGGTTCACCACCAGCACCAGCGGCACGGTGGCCAGCACCGCGATGGGCGTGATGTCCTTCAGGCTGTCGTAGGGAATCGTCTTGTAGATGCCGGGGTTGATCACGTGGTTCGAAGAGATCATGCCCAGC